>NZ_JBJNLG010000048.1:0-596 GCF_052169175.1 Serratia sp. CY31944 | reverse complement strand
TTGTAAGCCTTAAACCACCTCCTAAGGAGGTGGTGATTGAACCTGTGAGGCTCTAGCCTGAAGGAAACCCATGCCGGAATATTCCAGCTTACTCACCACAAGTAAGAAGGAAATCACCAACATGGGTTTATACAGGAGTTCATCACATGTGTTCTGGCGTTGCAAATACCACCTGGTTTGGACGCCGAAGTATCGATTTAAAATCCTCCGCGACAAGGTGGGCAAAGAGCTCTACCGAACAATTTATATCCTCTGCAACATGAAGGACTGTGAAGTTCTTGAGCTAAATATTCAGCCAGATCATGTGCATCTGGTCGTGATAGTCCCCCCGAAGCTATCGATTTCGACGTTGATGGGCGTCCTGAAAGGACGCAGTGCAATCCGGCTTTACAATCGTTTCCCACATATACGAAAGAAGTTGTGGGGCAATCATTTTTGGGCAAGGGGATACTTTGTCGATACGGTAGGGGTAAACGAAGAAATTATCAGGCGATACGTGAAGCATCAGGATAAGAAGGACCAAGAGATCGAACAGCAGATGGAGCTGTTGCAGGATTAACTCGAAAATGGCCCCCTTTTAGGGGGCGTCGTGTAAA
>NZ_JBJNLG010000047.1:0-902 GCF_052169175.1 Serratia sp. CY31944 | reverse complement strand
CTGCTGCATGGCTGGAACCGCACCGAGCGTGACTACCCGCTGGATCAGACGCTGGCGGCGCTGTTCGAGCAGCAGGTGCGCCGCACGCCGGACGCCACCGCGCTGGTGAGCGGCGCGGAAAGCCTGAGCTACGCCCAGCTGAACGCCCGCGCCAACCGGCTGGCGCACGCGCTGATAGCGCGCGGCGTCGGCCCGGACAGCCGGGTGGCGGTGTGCGCCGAACGCGGCCTGAACATGGTGACGGCGCTGTTCGGTATCCTCAAGGCCGGCGGCGCCTATGTGCCGCTCGATCCGGCCTATCCGGGCGAACGCCTGCAGTACATCCTGCAGGATGCCGACCCGGTGCTGCTGCTGGCGGACGCCGCCGGCCGGGCGGCGCTGGGCGAGCCTGCGACGCCGCAGCTGGCGCTGGAGGCCGCGTTGCCGGAGACGCTGAGCGCCGAGAACCCGGCACCGCGCGCGCAGGCGTCGCACCTGGCTTACGTGATTTATACCTCGGGCTCGACCGGCAAACCGAAGGGCGCGATGAACGAACACCGCGGGGTGGTCAACCGGCTGGTGTGGATGCAGGAGGCCTACGGCCTGACGGCGGCGGACACGGTGCTGCAAAAAACGCCGTTCGGCTTCGATGTCTCGGTGTGGGAGTTCTTCTGGCCGCTGATGGTCGGCGCGCGCCTGGTGATGGCGAAGCCGGAAGGGCACAAGGATCCGGACTACCTGAGCCGCGCGATCGAACAGTATGGCGTCACCACGCTGCACTTCGTGCCGTCGATGCTGCAAAGCTTCCTGGCGGACGGGCAGGCGGCGACGCGCTGCGGGCAGGTGGTGCGGGTGATGTGCAGCGGGGAAGCGCTGCCGGCGGCGCTGGTGGCGGAGTTTTACCGCCGGCTGCCGCAGGCGGA
>NZ_JBJNLG010000046.1:0-1339 GCF_052169175.1 Serratia sp. CY31944 | reverse complement strand
TCCGCGCCGCTCACCAGCGCGGTGGCGTCCGGCGTGCGGCGCACCTGCTGCTCGAACAGCGCCGCCAGCGTCTGATCCAGCGGGTAGTCACGCTCGGTGCGGTTCCAGCCATGCAGCAGCAGTTCGCGTTCCGCCTCCGGCACCACCGCCAGTGAACACACCGGCGTCTCCGGCGCCTGCTCCAGCGCTTGCGCCAGTGAGCTCAGCGCCTGCACCATATAGTCACACACCCGCTGGGCATCGACCGTCTCGGTCACCTGCGCCGTCAGGCCCAGCGAATCGCCGCCGTCCTCCACCGATAACACGAACGGATAGTTGGTGCGCTCTTCGGCGCTCAGCAAGCTGACGCCTTCCGGCAACGCCACTGCTTCGCCGTTGTTGTGGCGATAGTTGAGCAAGGCGCTGAACAGCGGCGCCCCAGGGCTGACGCCGCTGCAGCGCTGCGCCAATGCCAGCGGCGCATGTTCATGCGCCAGCAGCCCGCTCAGCCGCACGTGCGCCTCTCTTGCCACCGTCTCCACGCCTCGCCGATCGATGCCCAGACGCAGCGGCAACGTGTTGATAAACAATCCCAATGCCCGTTCCGCGCCTTCGCCGCCCTGCAGACGCCCCAGCAATACGGTGCCGAACACGACCGAGTCTCGCCCGCTGACGCTCGCCAGCACCTGCGCCCAGGCCAGGTGGCACAGGCTGGCCAGGCTGACGCCCAGCCGCCGCGCCTGTCGCCGCAACCGCAGGTTTAGCGCCGAAGAGAGTGCCTGGTAGCGGCAGGCGATTTGCCGCCCTTCGCCGTGCACGTCGCTCAGGCCAAACGGCAGCACCGGCTCGCTGATATCCGCCAGCATGTCGCGGAAGAAGCTTTCGTGCTCCGCCTCGCTGAGAGCCAGGCGCGCCTGCGCCACCGCATTGCGGAACGGCTGGGCGACGCCCAACTGTGCCCCACGGCCGGCGAGGATCTCGCCGATCTCTTGCTCCATGAAGGCCAGCGTGGAGTGATCGCCAATCAGATGATGCCACTGCTGCAAGGCGCACCAGCTGCCGTCCTCCTCCTGCGTGACGGTAAAGTTGAGCAGCGGCGCGCGGGTCAGATCCTGCCGCTGCTGCAACGGATCAAAGCTGGCCGCCAGCTGTCGCCAAATCGGGCCGTCAGCCGGATCGAAACGCCGCTCGCTCAGCGCCAGCTCAGCCTTGCGCCACACCACCTGCACCGGCGAGGACATGCCCTGCGTGATGAACGCGGTGCGCAGAATGTCATGGCGATCGATCACCTGCTGCATCGCCGCCAGCCAGGCGTCCAGGCGCGCACGGCTGTCGAAACGCAGCACCGCAGACAGCTGGT
>NZ_JBJNLG010000045.1:0-1384 GCF_052169175.1 Serratia sp. CY31944 | reverse complement strand
CGGGCTGGCCGGATCGTAGCTCCAGCTGCGGCGGCTGCCGTCGTCGCGCTGCTCCTGCAGCAACCGGTAGCCCTGCCACAGGAAACGGGTCGTCTGTTCGGTTTTGCCCTTGTAGCGCAACGCCTTGCGGCTGCGGCGGCCCAGCGCGTCGTAATGGTACTGCGCCTCGAACTCGCCCTGCGGGCCGCGGCCGTGCGCCTGCACCAGCCGATTGTCGGCGTCGTAGCGGTAGTGCTGTTCATACAGGCCGTTACGCCGGCTGATCAGGTTGCCCCAGGCATCGTAACGGTAAAACAGTTTTTGCCAGTGCGTCAGGCGGTTGTCGGCGATCAGCGCCAGCGGCAGGTGCGCGTCGATGTCGCTCTGCGGGCTGCGCTCGCCCAGCAGGTTATCCGCCAGATCGTACACCAGCCGCGCGCCCGGTTTGCCCTGATTGGGTTCTCGGTGTTACAACAGATTGCATGCTCTACAATAAACACTTGGAATATTAATTTTCTATGATTCTTTATTTTTAAAGAGCTGAAGATTATCTATTCACATTTTAATTTTTCATATCAATTATGATGTTATCTGAAAGCAGACCATTATAAAAAAGTTACTCATTAGCTACCGACAGAAAACACTTAACCCCCTTGCTTTATTGAATTCATTGCCTCCCATGAAAACCCGAGAAAATTGGGTATACGATTGCGACTAAACAGAGCATCGCAATGGTCTGATATGCCAATCCAACTCTAAAAAAATGCTCTATTTTAATCATTAAAAAAGCGCCACATTAATTCAAAATCGAGCACCTTTTTAGTGCATTTTTTATTTAACCAAAAGTAATAGAATCAATGCTTCGTCACCAAACGAGATAGCCCCCTTATTGACAGCCTCTACCGCCAATAAAAAATTATATCTAATGTCGTCAGACAATGAATGTATTCCATTGATTTTCATCAGCAAATACTCATCCTTATCTAAGTGTATGCTAGTCATCCCATCATCAGGAAATCTAAGGCTATTTAAACAGTCAACAAAAGCGTTGAAGTTATTCCCATAAAAATCGGGAAAACCAAAAATCCTATTCATTTCATCATGAAATTCATCATCCGTATTTATTTCTGAAAAATCAACAGCCACCTGTTTAAACTTCATCATTTCCACCCTGAAAGATCTATTTCTATAAAGGAATCATAATGATCATGACTGTAGTAAGCTTTCCCTGTCGCTTTATCAACAACAATACGTCTTGTACCTCGATTACCAACACCAGGGGTCTTAACTGTCCATTCTCTATATGGCCCACTACCTGTATCTAGTCGTTGGCTATTCGGTGATATACGATAACTATTTTCAAATTCAATACCATCCCTTGCATAAGCTGGCCTATTCAATTTGA
>NZ_JBJNLG010000044.1:0-3055 GCF_052169175.1 Serratia sp. CY31944 | reverse complement strand
GCTCCCTTACTTATTCTGCTCTCGGTGGATTTTATCTTTATGTTTCATCCCTAATACGGATGCCCCTAAATCCCGCGCTTTGATGGTCTTTATGATAAAGAAACACTTGAAAGCCTGAGGAGTATGGCCGCACATTATTATTGAATGTTGGCAGTCCCCATATCAACCAGTCCATAACTAAGTCATGCCGGCTACGAGCGAGGTCGCTAGTGTCCGAAGCGAGAAACCGCCGGCGCATTCTCACTATCACCAGCAGTCACTCAGCTCATACTATTCAGTCGAAAAGATGGCGGTCTTACCAGCTTTAACGCAATTCCTTCGCTATCGCGCTAAACATCAGCGAGGCCTCCAGCGGTTGTGCGCTGAAAGACGGCTCCGCCTGCGGCCAGGTGGACCACTGGACAATCACCAGATTCTCCGCCTGATTGACCATAATCATCTGGCCGAAGATCCCCAGCGCCCACAGGGAATGTTTGAGGGAAGCCTGCGGGGCGGGTTCCACATTGGCCGCATTCACCGGCACTGCGTTGTTCCACCATTGGAAGCCGTAAATGCCGTTAGGGTGCGCCGCCGACACCGAGCCTGCCGCCCGCGTCCAGTTGGATGACTGGGCTACCCAATCGGCCGGCAAGATCTGTTTGCCGTTCGGCAGCTTCCCGTTATGCAGAATGAATTCGCCGAAGCGCCCCCAGTCTTCCAGCGTGGCGTTAAAGCCGTGCGCGCCTACGTCGTGCTGACCTTTGGCGTAGGCATGCCACACGCCGTCGTTCGCCATGCCGTATGGCTGCCAGATGTTTTGCTCCAGATAGGCAGCCAGCGGCTTGCCGGTGGCACGCTCCAGCACGTCGCCCAGCAGCCACGCGCCGCCGGAGGAGTAAGACCATTTCTGCCCGGCCGGATGCGCACGCTGCAAACCGGCTACCAGCTTGCGTACGCAGGCGTAGGTGCCGGGCCTGGCTTCACACTCGGTCAGCTGCGCGAAGTCCGATTTCGGGTTGGTGTAATCCTCATTCCACGCCACGCCGGAGGTATGGGTGATCAGCTGCCTGAGGGTCACGCCGTCCCACGCGGTGCCTTTCAGATCGGGTTCGTATTGCGTGATGAGATCGTCGAGCGAGCGGATCTTGCCCTGTTTAATCGCCACGCCCACCAGCGTGGCGACCACGGATTTGCCCACGGAGCGCGATGTCCACAGGGTAGCGTCGGTATTGCCCTCCCCCAGATATTTCCAGGCGATTTTGCCGTCTTTCAATACCAGCATGCCGCTGACGTTCTGGCGCTGCAGGTAATCCTGCAGGTGGTAGGTTTTGCCATTCACCCGATAGCTGGCATCGGTTAGCGGTTTAGCGGCAGCCACCAGCGGTGTGGCATTACCGTGATGAAATACATCCCCCGCATAGTTGCGGTAGTCGTTACGAAAACCGATCACCCGGTCGCTCTGGCTCCAGGTGAGCATCTTGTGCGTGTCCGGCAATTGCGCATCGAAAGGCGCCGGACAGGCGCTGAGTTCGGTGCCCGCACAGGCGGCCAGCGCAACGGGCGCCAACAGGCCGCTGCAGAGACTGATGACAACGCCCGCCAGCAGGCTGCGGTTAAACACTTTGCTTTTCATATTTTTTCTCGCTTAGCTCAGGAAGGCGTTCAGCTTAAAAAAACGCGGCCTATAATAAAAAACGCCTGATGGGGGAAAATCCCCCGCAAAATCGACGGGAGAACCGCGTGCCGAGCCTTATTTATTCCTTTGCCCAACTGGAAGCCTTCACCGCCGTGGCCGAGCACGGCAGCCTGGCGAAAGCCGCGCTCAAACTGGGCAAAGACCGCACGACGCTGCGCGATTTGATTGATTTTCTCGAGGATGGCTTGGGCTATGCGCTGTTCCTGCGCGAGGGGCGCAGCCTGCACCTGACGCCGGAGGGCGAACAGCTGCAACGCCAGGCGCACCTGCTGATGCGGCAGGTGAAAGCGTTTGAGGCGTTTGCCAAAGACGTACCGAAGAGCGCGGCGCAGGAAATCTCGCTGGTCTACGATCCCTTTACACCCCGCGCGTTGCTGCAGGCGCTGATTGCCGCCATGGTCCAACGCAACACGCGCCTGAGCCTGATTAATGCCTCGCGCGACGAAGCAGAAAGCCTGCTGGCAAGCGGCCAGGCCGATCTGGGCATCTGCCAGGCACGCCATCGCAGCGTGGGCGACGCCATGGAGTGGCGCGCCTTAGGAGCGATAGAGATGGATTTTTACGCGTCTAAAGCGCTTTTCCCCGGCGCGGAACAGCCGCTCTCGCTGCTGGAGCTCTCGCTCACGCCGCAGGTGATCATGCACCCGGATTCTGACGAACCGGTGGCGCGCCGCCTGCAAATTTCCGGGCACACCATTTTCACCAACGAACTGGAGATGCTGCGCGCCCTGCTCGAACAGGGCTGCGGCTGGGGATTCCTGCCAACGCATATGCACGCCGAACAGTGGAAAAACGTCAACACGCTGAGCACCGAAGTGGGCAGCCAGGGGATCAGCCAAACCATGGTGACCATCTGGAAGCCGGGTAACGACCGGCGGGCGCTGATTGATGAGACGCTGGGATTGTTGCCGGGGTTGTGGGGGGAAAACGGCGGAACGATTTTGCTGAAAAATCAGGCTGACTGAGTAATGTTTTCACCGGTAGTTATTCGCTCCTTCAACTAATTATCTATAGTCCAATTGGTATATAGAAAGGCTGTTAATTCATGCAATTGGAACACTATTGGTTAAAAATTATGTGCATAGAAAATGGCGCTCTACAGATGGTCATCCTGGAAGATGTTAGCACTGGATTACCGCTTTGTAGTCCGATATTAATAGAAAGGCTGAGAGATAAGGGTATGCTGTAATCGGTGCATAATAGCATACCAATTTTTTGTGTAACTCCAGCTTTTCAGTGAATCCGTAGACTATCTGTTTGTTATGTCGATAAGTGAGAAGAGGAAGTTATACGTACCCTGCGAATCCATAAGCGGCTTAGATATTTATGGGGACGGTGATAATGCACACCTAATTAGAACTTATGTAAGTGATAACGGTT
>NZ_JBJNLG010000043.1:0-4483 GCF_052169175.1 Serratia sp. CY31944 | reverse complement strand
GCTGAGCAACAGCGCCAGGGCTACCGGGATCCATTTCATCATTTCGTGGCCTTCTTCGGCTGAGGGTCAGTGCTGCCGGCGGCTTCAAACACCAGCGCGTTGCTCTTCTCATTCAGGGTGCGCAGCACCGGTTGCAGCTCACGCAACACCTGGTCGAGGCGCTGCATGTCGCCCACCATCTTGTTGTAAGCCGGTGAACCAGGCTGGAACCCTTTCATGCTGCGGTTCAGCTCCAGCAGCGTTTTCTGCATGTCCTGCGGCAGCGCCTGCATCTCTTTACTGGCGATGATGTCGTTCAGCGACTTCATGGTCTGCTGCGTCGACTTCATGGTTTTCTGACTTTCCGCCAGCGTCTTGGTCGCTTCGTTGATCATCGGATTGATCGGCATCGAATTAATCTTATCCAACGTCTGCATCAGTTTCTGCTGGATCTGCGCCAGACCGCCGCTGGTGGTCGGCATCAGCGGATAACCGAACAGCTCGCGCGGCCCTTTCCACGGTTTCTCCTGCGGATAGAAGTCGAGATCGATATACAGCGAACCGGTCAGCAGGTTGGCGGACTTCATCGAGGCGCGTAAGCCACGAGACTCCGCGTCTTTCAGGTGCCCTTCAATATCGACATTGTCCCCCAGCTGTTTATGAAGCCGATCCGGCTCAATGCGGATCAGCACCGGAATGCGGTAATCGTTATCCAGACGCTGCGCCATGCCCTCTTTATAGAACGGCACCTGCGCCACCGTACCCAGACGGATGCCGCGGAACTCGACCGGCGCGCCCGGCTGCAGGCCGCGTACCGAATCGGAGAAGAACAGCAGGTAGTCCTTATGCACGGTATACAGCGAATCCTGCGTGCTGCGCTGGTTGTCGAACAGCTGGTACTCCGCCTTCTCTTTAGCCTGTTCGCCACGATCCCAACCGTCCGGTACGTCGAAACTGACGCCGCCGCTGAACAGCGTTGTCAACGAGCCCATCTCCACCCGCATGCCCTGCGCCGACATGTCAAACGCCACGCCGCTGTCTTTCCAGAAGCGCACGTTGGTAGTGACCAACTGATCGTAAGGCGCGGTGATGAACAGCTGATAGCGCATGGCGCGCGCTTTCGGATCGAAGTAGCTGGTTTCCACCGACCCGACGCGGTAGCCGCGGAACAGCACCGGATCGCCTGCGTTGAGCTGGCCCGATTTTTCACTGTCCAGCACGATGCGCAGCCCTTTGGCGTCCGGGGAGGCCAGCGGCGGCGCATCGAGCAGCTGATAGTGGTCTTTGCCGTCTTTGCCCTTGCTGCCCGGCTGCAGTTCGATATAGACGCCGGAGAGCAGCGTGCCCAGCCCGGAGACGCCTTCGCGGCCGATCTGCGGTTTCACCACCCAGAAGGCGGAGTCCTGACGCAGCAATTTCTCCATGCTGGCGTTGAGGCGCGCCTGCACCACCACCTTGCTGAGGTCCTCGCTCAGCGTGACGGTTTCCACCACGCCGACGTCAACGCTGCGGCTTTTGATTTTGGTTTTACCCGCTTCCAGCCCTTCCGCCGTCGTGGTGACCAGCGTCACCACCGGCCCCTGATGGCTGAAGTGGTAAAACAGGATCCAGGCGCCGATCAGCGCGGTCACGATGGGAATGATCCACACCGGCGACCAGCGTTTGATCTTCTCGACGTCCGCGACGCTATGATTATTTTCCGTCACCTTGCGGCTCCTTGTTGATTGTTTCACTTGCGCGATCCCAGGTCAGCCGGGGATCAAATGTCATGGCGGCGAACATGGTGAGGATCACCACCAGCGCGAACAGCACGGCGCCCGTCGCGGGATAAATGCTCATCAACTGCCCCATTCGCACCAACGCCGACAACACGGCGATCACGAACACGTCGATCATTGACCAACGGCCAACGAATTCGACCCCTTCATAAATCAGATGCATGCACTCGCTGTCGGCACGCGGTTTCTTCCTGCCGTTGGCGTCCCAGCACAGCCAACCGATCGCCAGCATTTTCAGCGACGGCACCATGATGCTGGCGATGAAAATCACCATCGCCACCGGGTAAGAGCCACTTCCCCACAGCAGGATCACCCCTGCCATGATGGTGGAATTCATCTTGTTGCCCAGTGCCTCGGTCACCATGATCGGCATCAGGTTGGCCGGGATATACAGCATGACGGAGGTCACCAGCAGCGCCAGCGTCCACTGCAGGCTGTGGCGGCGGCGCACATAGCCGGGGGTGTGACAGCGCGGGCAGCGCACCTGGTTGGCCGGCAGGATCGCCGTGCAGCAAGCGCAAGAGCGCACGCCCTGGCGCATGCCGGTACGCCCCGCCGTCAGCGGGCGGTCGAGGCGTGGCGCCGGTTCGATGTCCTGCCACAGCCAACGCCTGTCCACGCACTGGAAAGCGCGCACCTGCAGCAGGCAGAACAGGCAATAAGGCACGAAGCTGCTGCCGATGCCGATATCGCCGTAGGCCATCAGCTTGACGAAGCTGACCAGCACCCCGGCGAGAAAAATCTCCACCATGCACCAGGTCTTGAACTGGAACAGCACCCGGGCCATCCACTCTTTGAGGCCCAGCGGCAAGCGCAACCTGGCGCACAGCAGGATGATCGCCACCATGCAAAACGCCGGGATCAGCTGCACGAACACCATAAACAAGGTGGCCATGCTGGCGTAGTCTTCCGCCACCATGACTTCCGGGATTTGGATCAGCCGGATTTCGTTGCCGAGGCCGGCGACGCGCATGTTGATAAACGGGAAAATGTTGGCCAGCACCAGCATGAACAAGGCGCTGAGCGCGTAACCGATCGGCCGCTTGCGCGGCTCGTCCCAGCGGGTAGTGAGCGTGGTTTTGCAGCGCGGGCAGACCGCTTTGCTGCCATAGGCCAGCGGCGGCAGCGCCACCAGCATGTCACACTGCGGGCAGAGCGTCTTATTCTGTGACGACGCGTCGATGTGCGGTGGCGCTGGCCGATTGACGGATGGCAACATGGTTTTCTCTGGAGTAGGGGGGCAACGCACGGGTACCTTGACTTAAAAAAACGTTCCCAAGAATGATCATGATAGTTTCATTAAGCGTTTTTCGCGCAGAGGCGGGGCGTATTAAGCGTGCGAACTTGCTCTGCAATATCATCTATGATTTGAAAACGTCGGCGATACTCCGCGCGTTTTTTGCTGGGAATATGCTCCAAAGATTTTCTTTCAAACGTCAAGGGCAGTTGCCAGCGCCAGGTATTTTGTTTTATCCCGCCTATCAATGACCAGAAATCGTCGTAACTTGCATGTAAATGCCGGCCTTTGCTCAGTCGATAGCGCAATGAGCGAAAAACGTGTCCATTATCACTGACGCCATAAATGGCGCGCACCGCAGTGAGTTCAGCGAAGCGGCTGATAAACTCCATCAAAACACGTTTGGGGAAAATACCCGACAGAGCACGCGTAGCTTCTTTGATGGTCTCGTGCGGTACGTGCCGTCCAGGGCCTTGCAGACCACCAATGATGAAATGCCATTCAGCCCCTTCGGACACGGCCGAAAAGGTCACGCTGGCGAGTAACACATTATTGTCACCACGCAGCCATAGCGTTGACTCACCTTCTCGTTCTGCCTTGTGCGCACAAGAGGCAGAAATGGTAAAACGCGCCTCTTCTCTGCCGGTGAATTCCGCCAAAATCGTTTCTTCTTGTGATATCAGCGCATTGGACAGCATTTTGTTGTTGAGGGAAGACACATATCGGTAATGGCTGACAATAGCCGATGCGCGTTGTTTGGCATTAAGGTTGCGCATCAGGTATTGCCTGTGCGTTTTACAAGGGAATGTGTTTTGATGATATAATATCGATTTTAAATCACTCTGTTGAGTTAAAATGGATAGTGCCTTTTTAGTCGGTGAATAGTATAAAATAAGTCGAAGTAAGAACTTTGCACGGAAGCTCTTCTTCCTCCAGACAGGGCCTGGGACGATCTGTCCCGAGAGTAATTCGTAGATAATGTTTTTTTTCAAGATTCATATCCTGCAAGCACTATTCTTTGACTTTTGCATGTTTATTGATTGGCGGTTTTTATGCCATTCTAATAGATGATTGTTAATTTATTGTCTGCTATTTATCAAGGTTTGATGGAGAAGGTGTTTTTAACGCTAACGGCATGTAATTGTTGTGCATTTTATAATGTGTTGATGTTTTTTTCTTCATGTGGCGTCATAAGTATGGCTATTGATGTTTGCTCTTTGAAATACAGTGCTCTGAACATTGTTGACATAATTAACCCCGGGGGTAATTTCCTCACTCAGAATATTATTAAAATCAGAATATAATAATGCGTTTTAGAGTGAAGTAGAGGCTGTTGGGATATGTTTTTTCAGGGGGGTAACGATTTTATCGTTAAGCTGCCTAATGAATTAACGAGGTTCGATTGCGGAAATCGGTGCCGTTGACTGATTATTTCCGAGGAGGATTTTCATTTATTCTATCCGGATTGTCTTTCACCCAATTATCATTA
>NZ_JBJNLG010000042.1:0-4987 GCF_052169175.1 Serratia sp. CY31944 | reverse complement strand
GGGTGACGAGCGGCGGACGGGTGAGTAATGTCTGGGAAACTGCCTGATGGAGGGGGATAACTACTGGAAACGGTAGCTAATACCGCATAACGTCGCAAGACCAAAGAGGGGGACCTTCGGGCCTCTTGCCATCAGATGTGCCCAGATGGGATTAGCTAGTAGGTGGGGTAATGGCTCACCTAGGCGACGATCCCTAGCTGGTCTGAGAGGATGACCAGCCACACTGGAACTGAGACACGGTCCAGACTCCTACGGGAGGCAGCAGTGGGGAATATTGCACAATGGGCGCAAGCCTGATGCAGCCATGCCGCGTGTGTGAAGAAGGCCTTCGGGTTGTAAAGCACTTTCAGCGAGGAGGAAGGTGGTGAACTTAATACGTTCATCAATTGACGTTACTCGCAGAAGAAGCACCGGCTAACTCCGTGCCAGCAGCCGCGGTAATACGGAGGGTGCAAGCGTTAATCGGAATTACTGGGCGTAAAGCGCACGCAGGCGGTTTGTTAAGTCAGATGTGAAATCCCCGGGCTCAACCTGGGAACTGCATTTGAAACTGGCAAGCTAGAGTCTCGTAGAGGGGGGTAGAATTCCAGGTGTAGCGGTGAAATGCGTAGAGATCTGGAGGAATACCGGTGGCGAAGGCGGCCCCCTGGACGAAGACTGACGCTCAGGTGCGAAAGCGTGGGGAGCAAACAGGATTAGATACCCTGGTAGTCCACGCTGTAAACGATGTCGATTTGGAGGTTGTGCCCTTGAGGCGTGGCTTCCGGAGCTAACGCGTTAAATCGACCGCCTGGGGAGTACGGCCGCAAGGTTAAAACTCAAATGAATTGACGGGGGCCCGCACAAGCGGTGGAGCATGTGGTTTAATTCGATGCAACGCGAAGAACCTTACCTACTCTTGACATCCAGAGAACTTAGCAGAGATGCTTTGGTGCCTTCGGGAACTCTGAGACAGGTGCTGCATGGCTGTCGTCAGCTCGTGTTGTGAAATGTTGGGTTAAGTCCCGCAACGAGCGCAACCCTTATCCTTTGTTGCCAGCGGTTCGGCCGGGAACTCAAAGGAGACTGCCAGTGATAAACTGGAGGAAGGTGGGGATGACGTCAAGTCATCATGGCCCTTACGAGTAGGGCTACACACGTGCTACAATGGCGTATACAAAGAGAAGCGACCTCGCGAGAGCAAGCGGACCTCATAAAGTACGTCGTAGTCCGGATTGGAGTCTGCAACTCGACTCCATGAAGTCGGAATCGCTAGTAATCGTAGATCAGAATGCTACGGTGAATACGTTCCCGGGCCTTGTACACACCGCCCGTCACACCATGGGAGTGGGTTGCAAAAGAAGTAGGTAGCTTAACCTTCGGGAGGGCGCTTACCACTTTGTGATTCATGACTGGGGTGAAGTCGTAACAAGGTAACCGTAGGGGAACCTGCGGTTGGATCACCTCCTTACCTAAAGATATTGCTTCGAGTGGCGTGCTCACACAGATTGTCTGATGAAAAAGTAACGAGCAAAAGCGTCATAAAAGTACGGTGTCGTGTCCCCTTCGTCTAGAGGCCTAGGACACCGCCCTTTCACGGCGGTAACAGGGGTTCGAATCCCCTAGGGGACGCCAAGCTTCCGACCCACCCGGTGAAAGCGGCGGTCTTCAGTATCTGACGATACACCATATCTTAAAGATGACTTTCGAGTCATGTTTAAGATATTGCTCTTTAACAATCTGGAACAAGCTGAAAATTGAAACATGACGGCTGAAATTCATTCCTCCGTAGAAGTACCGGAATGAAGAGTAACCTGTCATAGAGTCTCTCAAATGTTTGCAGCGCGAACGATGGAAACATCTTCGGGTTGTGAGGTTAAGTGACTAAGCGTACACGGTGGATGCCTAGGCAGTCAGAGGCGATGAAGGGCGTGCTAATCTGCGAAAAGCGTCGGTAAGGTGATATGAACCGTTACAACCGGCGATACCCGAATGGGGAAACCCAGTGTGTTTCGACACACTATCATGTCATGAATACATAGTGGCATGAGGCGAACCGGGGGAACTGAAACATCTAAGTACCCCGAGGAAAAGAAATCAACCGAGATTCCCCCAGTAGCGGCGAGCGAACGGGGAGGAGCCCAGAACCTGAATCGGCTTGTGTGTTAGTGGAAGCGTCTGGAAAGTCGCGCAGCAAAGGGTGATAGCCCCGTACACTAAAATGCACAGGTCGTGAGTTCGATGAGTAGGGCGGGACACGTGACATCCTGTCTGAATATGGGGGGACCATCCTCCAAGGCTAAATACTCCTGACTGACCGATAGTGAACCAGTACCGTGAGGGAAAGGCGAAAAGAACCCCGGCGAGGGGAGTGAAATAGAACCTGAAACCGTGTACGTACAAGCAGTGGGAGCACCTTCGTGGTGTGACTGCGTACCTTTTGTATAATGGGTCAGCGACTTATATTTTGTAGCAAGGTTAACCGTATAGGGGAGCCGTAGGGAAACCGAGTCTTAACTGGGCGAATAGTTGCAAGGTATAGACCCGAAACCCGGTGATCTAGCCATGGGCAGGTTGAAGGTTGGGTAACACTAACTGGAGGACCGAACCGACTAATGTTGAAAAATTAGCGGATGACTTGTGGCTGGGGGTGAAAGGCCAATCAAACCGGGAGATAGCTGGTTCTCCCCGAAAGCTATTTAGGTAGCGCCTCGTGAACTCATCTTCGGGGGTAGAGCACTGTTTCGGCTAGGGGGCCATCCCGGCTTACCAAACCGATGCAAACTCCGAATACCGAAGAATGTTATCACGGGAGACACACGGCGGGTGCTAACGTCCGTCGTGAAGAGGGAAACAACCCAGACCGCCAGCTAAGGTCCCAAAGTCATGGTTAAGTGGGAAACGATGTGGGAAGGCACAGACAGCCAGGATGTTGGCTTAGAAGCAGCCATCATTTAAAGAAAGCGTAATAGCTCACTGGTCGAGTCGGCCTGCGCGGAAGATGTAACGGGGCTAAACCATGCACCGAAGCTGCGGCAGCGACGCTTAGGCGTTGTTGGGTAGGGGAGCGTTCTGTAAGCCGTTGAAGGTGGCCTGTGAGGGTTGCTGGAGGTATCAGAAGTGCGAATGCTGACATAAGTAACGATAAAGCGGGTGAAAAGCCCGCTCGCCGGAAGACCAAGGGTTCCTGTCCAACGTTAATCGGGGCAGGGTGAGTCGACCCCTAAGGCGAGGCTGAAAAGCGTAGTCGATGGGAAACAGGTTAATATTCCTGTACTTGGTGTTACTGCGAAGGGGGGACGGAGAAGGCTAGGCTAGCCGGGCGACGGTTGTCCCGGTTTAAGCGTGTAGGGGGTGTGACCTGGTAAATCCGGTTGCATACTAACCCTGAGGCGTGATGACGATGCACTACGGTGCAGAAGTAGTTGATGCCCTGCTTCCAGGAAAATCCTCTAAGCTCCAGGTAACATTAAATCGTACCCCAAACCGACACAGGTGGTCAGGTAGAGAATACCAAGGCGCTTGAGAGAACTCGGGTGAAGGAACTAGGCAAAATGGTGCCGTAACTTCGGGAGAAGGCACGCTGGCATGTAGGTGAAGTCCCTTGCGGATGGAGCTGAAGCCAGTCGAAGATACCAGCTGGCTGCAACTGTTTAATAAAAACACAGCACTGTGCAAACACGAAAGTGGACGTATACGGTGTGACGCCTGCCCGGTGCTGGAAGGTTAATTGATGGGGTCAGCCGCAAGGCGAAGCTCTTGATCGAAGCCCCAGTAAACGGCGGCCGTAACTATAACGGTCCTAAGGTAGCGAAATTCCTTGTCGGGTAAGTTCCGACCTGCACGAATGGCGTAATGATGGCCAGGCTGTCTCCACCCGAGACTCAGTGAAATTGAACTCGCTGTGAAGATGCAGTGTACCCGCGGCAAGACGGAAAGACCCCGTGAACCTTTACTATAGCTTGACACTGAACATTGAGCCTTGATGTGTAGGATAGGTGGGAGGCTTTGAAGCGTGGACGCCAGTCTGCGTGGAGCCATCCTTGAAATACCACCCTTTAATGTTTGATGTTCTAACTCTGCCCCGTGATCCGGGGTGAGGACAGTGTCTGGTGGGTAGTTTGACTGGGGCGGTCTCCTCCCAAAGAGTAACGGAGGAGCACGAAGGTTAGCTAATCACGGTCGGACATCGTGAGGTTAGTGCAAAGGCATAAGCTAGCTTGACTGCGAGAGTGACGGCTCGAGCAGGTACGAAAGTAGGTCTTAGTGATCCGGTGGTTCTGAATGGAAGGGCCATCGCTCAACGGATAAAAGGTACTCCGGGGATAACAGGCTGATACCGCCCAAGAGTTCATATCGACGGCGGTGTTTGGCACCTCGATGTCGGCTCATCACATCCTGGGGCTGAAGTAGGTCCCAAGGGTATGGCTGTTCGCCATTTAAAGTGGTACGCGAGCTGGGTTTAGAACGTCGTGAGACAGTTCGGTCCCTATCTGCCGTGGGCGTTGGAAGATTGAGAGGGGTTGCTCCTAGTACGAGAGGACCGGAGTGAACGCACCACTGGTGTTCGGGTTGTCATGCCAATGGCATTGCCCGGTAGCTAAGTGCGGAAAAGATAAGCGCTGAAAGCATCTAAGCGCGAAACTTGCCTCAAGATGAGTCTTCCCTGGGACTTTAAGTCCCCTGAAGGAACGTTTAAGACTAAGACGTTGATAGGCTGGGTGTGTAAGTGCAGCGATGCATTGAGCTAACCAGTACTAATGATCCGTGAGGCTTAACCTTACAACACCGAAGGTGTTTTAGAGACGAAGATATTTTCAGCGAAGTTCCGAGATTGGTTCTGATGGCGACACGAGAGTGAAGCGGTTGGAATGAAACAGAATTTGCCTGGCGGCAATAGCGCGGTGGTCCCACCTGACCCCATGCCGAACTCAGAAGTGAAACGCCGTAGCGCCGATGGTAGTGTGGGGTCTCCCCATGCGAGAGTAGGACACTGCCAGGCATCAAA
>NZ_JBJNLG010000041.1:0-5203 GCF_052169175.1 Serratia sp. CY31944 | reverse complement strand
CGAGTCGGGGTGTCATACTCAACGTGAGAGGTGTTGATGGTGATACCACGAGCTTTTTCTTCTGGCGCGTTATCGATCTGATCGAAAGCACGTGCAGAACCGCCGTAGGTTTTAGCCAGTACGGTAGTGATCGCTGCAGTCAGGGTAGTTTTACCGTGGTCAACGTGGCCGATAGTACCGACGTTAACGTGCGGTTTTGTACGTTCAAACTTTTCTTTAGACATCGATTGTCCCTCTAAGACACGGATAAATCGGTGGTATCACCACATCAACCAAGCATTTGCTCGTTGAATCCAGAACAGAAAGAAAATCAGGGGGCGAGAAATTAAGAAGTGGTGCTGATAGGCAGATTCGAACTGCCGACCTCACCCTTACCAAGGGTGCGCTCTACCAACTGAGCTATATCAGCACATCTTGGAGCGGGCAGTGGGAATCGAACCCACATCATCAGCTTGGAAGGCTGAGGTAATAGCCATTATACGATGCCCGCATCCTGGAACTCGGCTACCTGATTTTTCTGTAGAATTTTGGGATGGAGCAGGATTGTTCATCACTCGGCTCGCATCCTTCGGGCCGGCTGCGCCTTGCGCTGCACAGCTCGAACCTTGCCGAAGGCTTTCGCCCTCTCCTCCCGCTATCAACCGTTGCGGCATTTATCGCATTTCAGTTAATCGCCGAAGGCAAGATTTGGTGGTGGGGGAAGGATTCGAACCTTCGAAGTCTGTGACGGCAGATTTACAGTCTGCTCCCTTTGGCCGCTCGGGAACCCCACCAGATTTTAACTACTTGTGACTTGAATGGTGCCGGCTACCGGAATCGAACTGGTGACCTACTGATTACAAGTCAGTTGCTCTACCTACTGAGCTAAGCCGGCATCAAGTGCAGCGCATTCTAGGTAGAGCGGGCGACCTATGCAACAAAAAAATTGCTTTACGCGCACTTTCGCTCACAAATCAGTCAATTTTGCATACTGTCATGCAATTCGCAGCCTGCGGCGTGCAAACATTCATCACTCGCGGCAATCATTCTCTACAATTTTATCCACTTTTTGCAAGCCTTGAGCGCCACTTTCTCCGTGTCGGGCTTCTCAAAACACTTAACCCGCAACGGTAAACTGTGAGCGGGATCGATGCACCAAAAAGGGGATACCTGCCCCGGACCGAGGCGTGAGCTACACTGATCCCTCACCCTTTTGCCGTCGTCATGCCTTTCGCCGCTGTGGCTCAGTTATTGCTTCTCTTCATTACCCCCATATCTGGAGGAATGACTCATGAAAATAGTGCCTATCAACGCCGCTACGCTGCCGATTTACCGGGATGAATTGGCCCGCCTGTTGACCGATGCCGTCACGCACGGCGCTTCTGTCGGTTACGACACCTTAATCCCTCACGAAGACGCCGAGAGCTACTTCCACAGTCTGCGGCCGGCCCTGGCTAAAGGTGAACTGCTGCTGTGGATTGCCCGCGACGAGCGCGGTGTCGTTGGCACCGTGCAACTCGAACTCTGTCAGAAGCCGAACGGCCGTAATCGTGCGGAGGTGGTGAAGCTGTTGGTGCATAGCCGCGCTCGTCGCAACGGCGTAGGTCAGGCTCTGATGAAGACGCTGGAGCACTCGGCGCTGCAGCAGCAACGCGGGCTATTGTACCTGGATACGCAGGCCGGTTCGGCAGCAGAAGCGCTTTATCGCAGCCTGGGTTATCGCTGTTTGGGCGAGCTGCCGGATTATGCGGCGGGGCCCGATGGGCATTACCATCCGACCGTTATTTATTACAAACGCCTGTTCACCGTGAACCAACCTTCGCGCGCCATCGCCAGTTAACCTTCAGGCGGTATCCGGCCCCGATGATGCCGCCTTGCGGCCCCGCTTTATCAACTGCGCGCCGCTTCGCACAATTGACATAAACTGCTGCCTATCGACAACTTTTGCGAAAAAAGTCTACGCCAAAAACGAAGCTGTCTATAATATGCAGCTTGTTTATTCTCTGGAGTTGGCGTCCGGCGCCTTTCCCAACCTGCGTTAACAGGCAGAATTTGGCTTATGATAAAAAGAGATCAATCTTTAGCAACGCCCTACCTACAGTTCGATCGTACCCAATGGGCTGCGTTGCGAGATTCGGTGCCGCTGACGTTGTCGGAAGAAGAGATCGTTAAACTGAAAGGGATTAACGAAGATCTCTCGTTGGAAGAAGTTGCGCAGATTTATCTGCCGCTGTCACGGCTGTTGAACTTCTATATCAGTTCCAACCTGCGCCGACAGGCGGTGCTGGAGCAATTCCTCGGCACCGACGGGCAAAAGATTCCCTATGTCATCGGCATCGCCGGCAGCGTAGCCGTCGGTAAGAGCACGACCGCACGTCTGTTGCAAGCGTTGCTGAGCCGCTGGCCTGAACATCGCAGCGTGGAGCTGATCACGACCGACGGCTTCTTGCATCCTAATAAGGTGCTGAACGAGCGCGGTCTGATGAAGAAAAAAGGCTTCCCGCAGTCTTACGATATGCATAGCCTGGTGAAATTCGTGTCGGAAGTGAAATCCGGCGCCAAACGCGTCACCGCTCCGGTTTATTCTCATTTGATCTATGACGTTGTGCCCGAAGGTAATAAAGTCATCGAGCAACCGGATATTTTGATCCTGGAAGGGCTTAACGTATTGCAAAGCGGCATGGATTATCCCCACGATCCGCATCGCGTATTCGTTTCCGATTTTGTCGACTTCTCTATATATGTCGATGCCCCGGAGACGCTATTGCAAAGCTGGTATATCAATCGCTTTCTGAAATTCCGTCAAGGCGCATTTTCCAATCCCGATTCTTATTTCCACCACTATTCAAAATTGCCGGAACCGGAAGCGATTAATATCGCCACGCAATTATGGAATGAAATTAACGGGTTGAATTTGCAGCAGAATATATTGCCTACACGCGAACGCGCCAGCCTGATCATGACCAAAAGCGCTAACCACGCCGTTGAAAGCGTGCGTTTAAGAAAGTAAGCCTATCGTTCGATTCAGGGGACGTTGCCGTCCCCTGCTTTCTCTAACTATTCTGCGCTGCGCAGCGATATCTCTCCACCGATGAAAGGCTTGATTTCCCCGTCTTGTTCCAGCAGTAGCGCGCCCTGCGAATCGATTCCTCGGGCGATACCCACAATCTGCCGCTCGCCGATAAGCAGCTTGACCGGCCTGTCGATAAAGTTATCCAGGGTACGCCAGCGACCGATAAAGGGCGCCAGTCCGTCTATCTCAAACTGTTTCAACGACTGACGCAGTTCATTAAGCAGGGTTGCAGCCAGCTCATTGCGATCGATCTGAATTCCCGCTTCCTGTAGGTTAATCCATCCTTGAGTAATGGCGCTGGCATTGGTATCACGCATCGCCAGGTTGATGCCGGCACCTATGACCAGTTGAGCCGCATCGCCGGTTTTCCCCGTCAGTTCGACCAGGATCCCCGCCAATTTACGATCGTTCAGATAGAGATCGTTAGGCCACTTCACGCGCACATCGGCCGCACCGAGACGCTGCAGAACTTCCGCCATCACCATCCCGATCACTAGGCTAAGCCCCATGGCCGCAGCCGGCCCCTGCTCCAGTCGCCAGAACATCGACAGGTATAAATTAGCGCCGAATGGCGAGATCCACTGCCGCCCGCGGCGCCCTCTTCCTGCCTGCTGGTATTCAGCGACGCAGGCGTCACCGGAGTGCAATTCGGCGATGCGGTCCAGCAAGTATTGGTTGGTGGAATCGACCACCGGCAACACGCTTACGCGCTTGTCTTCCAGCAGGCTGAGGATACGCTCGGCTTCCAACAGCTGGATGGCACCAGGCAGGCTGTAACCTTTGCCAGGCACGGTAAAAACATCCAGCCCCCACTCGCGAATGGTCTGAATATGCTTATTGACCGCCGCACGGCTCATGCCCAGTGACTCACCGAGATGTTCCCCGGAATGGAATTCGCCGTCGGCCAGCAGTGCGATCAGTTTTAACGGAACCTTGGTATCTTTCATGACAGCACCGCTACGGCATTCAGCTCACCGGTCGCGCCAATAAAACGCACCTCAGGTTCCAGCCACACACCGAACTTATCGGCCACCGTCTTACGTACGTGGCGCGCCAACGCCACCACATCCTGACTGTGAGCGTTGTCGATGTTCACCAGAACCAGCGCCTGCTGGCGGTGTACCGCAGCGCCACCGATACGATATCCTTTCAGTTCGCATTGATCGATAAGCCATCCGGCCGCAAGCTTCACCTGGCCATCCTGCTGTGGATAGTGCGGCATGCCGGGGTATTTAGCGATGAGTTCTGCGGCTTTCTCTGCGCTCACCAGCGGATTCTTGAAGAAGCTGCCGGCATTGCCGGTTTCACGCGGATCGGGCAGCTTGCTGCGGCGCATGGCGCATACGGATTCAAATACCTGAAGCGGCGTCACCGTGGCGGGATCCAGCTTGGCCAGATCGCCGTAGCTCAATTTGGGTTGCCATTGTTTGTTGAGACGCAGGCCCAGCCCGACAATGACATGCCCGGTTTGGAAACGGTGTTTGAAAATGCTTTCCCGGTAACCGAAACCACACTCGGCAGCCGGAATGCGATCGATAGCACCGGTAGAGAAGTCCAGCAGATCGACATACTCGCAGACGTCTTTCAATTCGACGCCGTAGGCGCCGATGTTTTGGATAGGGGCGGAGCCGGCCAATCCAGGAATCAACGCCAGGTTTTCCAGGCCGCAGATCCCGGCCTGCAGCGTATATTGCACCAGGTCATGCCAGTTTTCACCGGAGCTGACGTGGAGATACCAGGCATCGTTATCTTCCCGAACATCGATACCTTTCAACTGATTGACCATTACCGTGCCAGAAAAATCCTCCAGGAACAGCACGTTGCTACCTTCACCGAGAATCAGCAGCGGCTCCTGACGCTTTCGCGTTTGTTGCCACACTTTGAGCATCAGCTCAATTCTATCGGCCATGATCAGGTGCGCTGCGTTGACCGGGAGCGCAAACGTATTGTGGTTTTTTAAAGACGCGCTTTCAGTAGACATAACGTTCAGTACCCATAAAGAAATAATCTTTCGCCTAGTCTACTCGATTCGAGGCGTCTGGCTAATATTTGTTTTAATTAACGTGAAATTTATCGCCTAATACACTGGAGAATTAAGAATTATCCTTGATATAACCGGATAATTCTCATCAACATCTTCATAAATAGATA
>NZ_JBJNLG010000040.1:0-7084 GCF_052169175.1 Serratia sp. CY31944 | reverse complement strand
ACCTCCAGGTTTTTAGTATCAAATCTTATTTTTGTAGCCTCATCCTCGGCCATAGCCAATAACTTATCCTCATGAGCTATTGCTATTTTAACAGAATTATTGGCTTTAGCTCTTACAGCCGCCAGCTGCATTACCGCTTCACACTCTAACTTCTCTCGACCTAGGGTTATTTTGTCATTGATTTTCTGTGCGGCTATTTGAAAAATAGATATGAGAACTTGCAGGTAGGGAAAAACAATGCTTAAAACAAAGCCAGTTACCGCAGGTAAGATAATCGTCTTACAATAAAAAAACTCCATTGCTCGCAGGCCACTTATACGCTGCTCTATAGTTAGCTTGCTAAAAATAACAAATAAAATATTATCCCAGTTAAACATAACCCACGATATTGCGATAAACCCAAACAAAGGCGTATTGAGCCTATCCACTAGTGTTTTCTTTACAGCTTCGGCTAACTCATTCACGCTGACGCATCCTTCAATCACAAAATTGTAAACGACAAGTATTAAATACAATTAGATATTAGAAGTCACTAGATACGAGAAAACCAGCATAATGCTGGTTTTCAGTTGGGTTGCGTTCAGTGGTTTACGCCACGTTGTTATCGCCATAGACCTTTCGATAAAAATCACGAACTTGAGCTGTAACGCGCTCATAGTCAGCATGTTTCGGGTTTGTGTAAGCCTCGGACTTCATCAGGTCGCGGATGCTCTGTTGCTCTTCGAGATTGATTTGGCCATTGCCCACGGGAGTATCCTCGCCCATCTCTGCGCCGATTTTCGCCAGCATGCGGATTACCATAGGATTGTTGCCAATCTCGTCCATCTTACCTTGGTCGGCAGGGTCAGCCAGCGACATAAACGCGCGGTGCGCCAGCCCGATATTTTTCTGGAATTCCGCATCGGTTTTCCACGTGCCGCGCAGCTCGGTAGCCGCCGCCTCTTGATCCAGCTCTGCAGCACCGCCCACCAGCGCCGGAGCGCGGTTCATGTACTCGCCGAGGATAAAGCCCATCTGATCGTTGGTGATGCCCTTGGCGTGCGCCGCCTTGAGGAATCCCTGCATCTCAGGATCGGCCTTGAACTCGTCCCACTTGAAGCCTTCAACCTCAACAGTAGGCGCATACTCGTCTACGGTTTTCGGTGCCGTGCTGGTGCCGCGCTGTTTTTCCAAGTGCGTGTAGGACTCAGCCAGCTTGCGCGCTGATCCTTCGATATTGAGTTTCCCATCCTCGCCCATGACGCGGAATTTCTCAGGCACCCAATCATCGCCACCTGGCTGATTCTGTGCTCCGGTGCTCAGCAAGGAAGTGCTGCCGCCATCGCCGGTGCCTGGGTTGCCGCCGTCACCAGTGCCGCCACCTTCCCCACCTTCGCCAGCTGCATTCATGAATAAGTGTTTAAGCTTCCACATCGTCGTTTACTCCGTCTGCCAGATTAAGCTGGCGCAAAATGAAATCGAGCACGTCACGTTGCCCGGCCTTAAAACAGGTTTGGCGGTCACCCTCTGGACCGCCCTTCACAAAAATTGATCCTCCGAAGCGCCGGGTTAATTCGTCCAGCACCTCGGCGCCGCCGGCCGTCTCTTCAAACAGCCGCTTGTAATCCAGTGGTGAAACTTCCTTGATACCCATCAGCCCCCCGCCAGTTGTTGGCCAATTGCTTCACCAGCACTCTGTCCTGCAGCGCCTGCCGCCTGCTGGCCGGCCTGCATCAGCAGCGCCTGTTGTTGCTGTTGCTGCTGCTGTTTGGCTCGCTGGTCGCGCAACGTGGACACATCAGCCGACGAGCGCATAACCTTGGCCGGTACACCCAGCGCCTCGCCGACAACGCGGCTTGCTTCGTCGCTGTCCATGTTGTCGATAATGTCCGGGTAAACCTGCACCAGCTGCATAACGTTCTGGGCGTAACGCTCAATCGCCGTGACGTCCTCCAGCTTCTGTGCGCGCGCCAGCGGCGAGATATAACGCACGTTGAAGTTGGCGGCGTTCATGCTCTCCGGCGGCTCAGGGAACACGCCTGCGCGGAACGCGATACCGAAACAGCGCTCAACCAGCGGCTGCAGGTATTCCGCCTGGAATCGTCCGTATACCGGCCCCAGCAACTGGCGGATTAGCGCGACGCGCACATGCACCTCGGTGGCCGTCATGGCCGGGCCGTCCTGCGGCTGCAGCTGGTCGGCCATCATGATCTTGCGGATTGACGCCTGCAGACGTTCCTCAGCGGTGAATGCGACGTTGAAGTCTGAGCCGGTCAGCAGTGGCTTCATGCTGTCGACGCTGTTGGCCACGATGATGCGACGTGGCCCCACCTTCACCGTGCGAGGGTTAAGCACGCCGTCGTCCTCGGCGATCCACATGCCGGAGATCGCCAAGTCCTGCGCGGCTTTCTCCATACGTTTGGTTTCGTTCAGCTCCTTGCAGTCCGGCAGCGCGTCATAAACCGGGCCGATGCCGTACGAACCGCCGGGGATTTTCATCCAGCGCGGCACGCAGCACGGGAATTCGTGATAGCCGGATTCGCGCACCACTTTTTTTGCGGTCACATCGATGTTGTGCGACGCGAAGCGCAGGTTTTTAGCCAGGCGCGCGTTAACCATGTAATTCGTGCGCGGGAAAATCGCGTGCAGAAAATCAAATTTGTCGTCTGGTTTTTTCTTGGCGGCGTCGCGGATCTTCTCGCTTACAGCATCTTGGCCAAACTCGGCGATCGCCTGCTCGGCGGTCAGCTGGTAGCAGCGGAAAATCGTATCGACAATGCCATCCTTGCGGGTCGATGCAACGTAGCACTGCGCCAGCGGCCACTGCTGGAATGAATAGCCGCCCTCGTCCCGGTCTTCATCGACGTACAGCACAAACCAGCCAGCGCACACTACATCGAGATTTGCCTCGTAGCCCTCGGCGTCGAAGTTGGCCGCGTGGATGTTTTCCCACACCAGCGTTGCGCAGGTAGAAAGCCACGCCTTTGCGTCGTCCGGTAGGGATTCGCTGTCGAGGTTCAGCCACTGCGCGTTAGCCGGTGTCATGCCGGACATGAGAGCGGACGCCAGCATGCGCGAGCTATCGGTCGCCGTGCCGTCCAACAGCTTGGCCACCTTGTGCTTCGCGCTCTGAGCGTCCAGCACCTCAGACGAAAAGCCAGCGCCGCGTAGCGGGTACGTGTAGTCGTAGCACTCCCGCCAGACACTTTCATGCATCTGCCGGGTGGCTTTGAGCGTGTTCACGCGTTTAATCAGCCTTGCGGCGGTGTCGTCCATCAATCACGCTCCCAGCGTTGATTTGTTGCCTGCCGCCTGGGCGCCGCTCGCGAGCAGCGAATCACCGGCGTCGGTAGCGCCCTGGGCGCCGCTGGCCAGCAGTGAAGAGCCTTTCTTGCGCTTCTTACGGCTTGCGGCGTCGGCATTTGAGGCTTTAGCCGCGGCGTCTGCTGCTGCGTCTGCCTCAGCCTGCGGGTCGGTCTGTACTACTTTCGGTGCAGATCCACACATAGCGGTTTCCTTAGCCTGGTACGTACCAGCCGTGTTCGGTTAAAACAGGTTTGCCCGGTGCCGGCTGCTTCTTGCCCTCTTCGTTCGTCACCATCGGCTCGGCGCCACCGGTTGCCGCTTCGGTGGCTTTCTTCACTAGGGTGAGGAATTCGAGATTATTGGTAAGCGGGTGGCCTTTTTCGTCTATGAAGGCGTACGCTTCAAACTTCGTGATGATGGCGGCTCCCTGCTCGTTGATGGTTCCCAGCAGTGCGTTACGGGCAGCCAATGCCAATTCCTCTTCGCTGCTTTGTGGCTCCTGGACGGTAATTACCGTAGCGCCAGCGGTGGCAGCGTTCAGCTGTTCCGGCGTGTTTGCGGGTTGCTGCACAACAGAATTCAACAGCAGTGCGTCAGTGGCGTTTTCTTCCGGCCGCTGATTTTCCTGCCCGGGGGTTTGGATTTCTTTGCGTGGTCGTCCCATTGCGTTTACTCCTTGGGTTGATGAGCGCTCATTGTCTGCCCTGCTTGCGGTCGGATTCCCGACCAATTATCGGGCGCTTAAACGTCCACCATTGCCGGTAAAGTACGGTCGGCAGATTGCTACGGTCTGAGCCCGTCGCCTGGCACCAGAGAGCGATCAGCGCCTCACCGTCGCCGTGACGCGGTTCAGATCCCGATTTCCAGCCGAGAACGGCAGATTTCGACACGCCCAACTCCTCGGCGATGCTCTGCGTTGCCATGCGTGTGCGGTTGATATCGGTAATCACGCGAAACCAGTCTGTGCGGAATGTTGCGACGAGAGGCATGATCAGCCCCCTAAACGCGCGCGTGCGCGAGCATAGAGATGGGAAAACGCGCCGCCGGCCATTGCGAGAAGATGTGCCAAACAGGATTTTGTTCTTTTCCACCGCTGGGCGCCCTGTGACTTTTCGCTATTTCCTGCTGGTCTTTGGGATAGGATTAAATTCTGCATTCGCGCAATTCCTCCACTTCCCCATTAACTTGATCGAGTAATTCCAGCTCTGTGCCGTAATTCCTCTCCCACGTTTTTCTTCCGGCGTGTACAGCTACACCGTGGCCGCCAGTGCGGTGATGCGGTGGGCATAACGGGAGGGTTTGATTATGGGGGGCGCGCTGTGCTGTTCCCTGTCCTGTGCGGATATGGTGTATTTCTGCAGGGGATGGTCCGTAACCCAGATTGCGGCAGATGACGCAGCCAAGTTCTGCCACGTCGGATAACCATTGCTTTTCGTCTTTGGTCGCCATGGTTCCCCCTATGCCGTGTAGCTGAGCAGTTGGGAGGCGGCGTTTTCTGCAGCCTGCTGATTGGGGAACGCGCGGAACAGGATGAAATTCCAGAGCACGTCGATTGTGGCTTTGTAAAGCTGAGCGAACTCGATATCGTCCATTTTTGCGAACGATACGCTACGGGGTTTTTTGCGCTCGCTGCCATCCGGCATCTGGTATGCGGTGTAATGGCCGGATTGGATCGTTACCCAGGCGCGGAATGCCTCGAACGATTTTGCGGCGCTGATATTCCCGGCGCGCTTTTCTGCCACATCCTGCAGATATTCGTCGGCGGCTGCCTGCAGCGTGCTTTCGTTCCCGGCGTAATACGCGAGGAATTTCACGTAACCGGTGAGCAGCTCTTTGTCGGTCGGCGATATGGCACCGCCGGTCGGTTCCCAATACTGGAAGCCGAGATTCAGCAGGGAGAAATACTTGCGGTGAAATGCCGGGTTGCGGGCCTGGCTAAAGTCGGCATACAGGACGGCGCCGATCTTAACTTTGGTTTTCAGGAATTCGATCGCGTCCGGGGTGGCCGGCACTAACAAATTTCCTGCGGATTTTACAAACGAATACTGCGCCATTGGGTGCTCTCCAGTAGCGCAGCAGTTGCTCAGAATTCGAACGGGCTGGGTGTTCAGTCCAACCCGTTAATTATAGCGCGTTTCCATCAGGTCTTACAACTGAATAACCTGCAGATTTTGCCAAATCAATCAACGCGTTAAGTGATGCGACATGCTCGTTTTCTTTAACGATGCGAGTGCCAGTTATTACGCCGTTCTCACATGTGATCACTATTCTCCCGGTGCTGGGTAATGATTTAATTAAATCCTCAAAATCAATCAATTAACTATCTCTTTATCGTGTACTGCGAGTTTATTTAATCAAAATACTGCACAAATAAACAGTAGTTAATTTTGTATCACACCTCAAACAAAAACCGCCCAGAGGGCGGCTAGAGTTATCAAATAATTTAAATCAAATGTGAGACACGCTTTGCATGGATGACAATGACTGCCTGTGGGTGTCCAGAAATTGCCCCTTTGAACTCATAGTTGCCGTTTCCTTTGTCATCACCCGTAAGATCGAGTGTGAATTCATTGATATTTCCGAAAATCGTTGCCCCATTCGGATTATACTTTTTAACAGCCAGGCGGAGTTTCATCTGGCCGAGGCCCTGTTCAATGCGCCCCTGGTAAAAACAGATTGCGTCGCCTCCATTGACGCTGTTATCTGCCACAGATACAACGCCACCACCAAAATCACTTACACCGGAAAAACCGACTGCATATAAACCATTTTGCATTTTATTTTCCTTTTTCAGTTAGTTACGTGGTGCCCCAGTAGGCGAATAAAATTATACTACACTATGATGCTCAACTGCTTGCGCCACGCAGCTGAAACCCGATTATTTAAACAGTATTAATTTTAATGAGGCCTAACTCATTGTTATACTGCCATCCTCCATACGCATAATTCAGGCATATTTACCCTTACCAGCGTCTCCGAAAATGGCGGTGGTACCGAGGTGCTACCCGCTCCGATTAGGGCCAGCGGGAGCCGTCAATGTCCTTGTCGATGATGTAGCTATGCGGAAGGCCATTTAGACTGTACCCAACGAATAAGATAGTTTTATGAATTATTTCGCTAAAGATACAGTTACTATTACGGGCGTATTACCGCCCGTAATTCAACCAAAGAAATCTAAAAAAATGGTCAGTTAGATTAAATTTCAGTACAGATTTCCAGTAATTTTTTGAGGCCAGGAATTCTTTCAGAAGCATTGTCTAAAATTTCCCTGGTGAAACGCTCAACATAACTATCCCTATCAGTAGGGGGGCCAGAAAGTAATGGGTGTAATTTATCTTTACACCCATTATTGGTGGTATCTTTTGCTAATTGAAGAATATCCAATAAAAACCCTTCAAGACAAGGCTCTGAACCTACAAGAAGCAAACCTTTTGACTTAGCCTTTGCTACTGTTGCTTTCGGCCAGGGGAGGTCAGTATCCAACAAAACAGCGACTTTATCGTATCCATCACAATGTTTGCAGGATAGTGCATGTTTTATAACATGATCTGGACCCTTACCTTTTGCCGTGCAGATAGTTATGCGAATACGTCCTAAAGAGTATATTCCTTTCAGATGAGCTAAAAATGCTTTTTCACAAAACCCTTCCCCTACAAGTAGCAAGGTAGGTTTTGTATTCCTTACTTGTTTTCTTGGAGCCATGACTCATCCCTTAAAGGCAAATATCAGGAACACCACCTAAAGCACCGGTGATATATTTGCTATACAAATTATCCTGGCTTCTAAGTCCTTTCATCTC
>NZ_JBJNLG010000039.1:0-9132 GCF_052169175.1 Serratia sp. CY31944 | reverse complement strand
CATTAGAATAAATAAAATAACAACTAGGATCATGCATTACAAAGGAAACATCAACCTCATTCCCTTCTTTATATAGGCTATTAATCTTATCAAGCACCCTCTTCAAAGATTTTATAGTCCATAGATTCCTTTCGCACTCACGTGAAATTATGTTCTTCATGGCAATGAGTTTTCTTTTATTTGCACGGTATTTTTTAACTGCTTCAACAACCTCTTTTACAATAAATAAAATAATGGCGAATATGACCGTCACAGGCAAAAACGACGAATTTTCTTTCAAAGGGTTACTGAGTAAAAACTCAGTCCGTGAGAGATCGAAGAAATAATTATTAAACATGAATAGCATCCCAAAAATCAGTTAATAGTTTTACTTATAGGGTTAAATCTAACCGCATCTTCCAGATAATCCGGCGCAAAGTGCGCATAGACCATTGTTTGTAAAATACTTGAGTGCCCTAAAATCCGCTGCAGTGCCAGAATGTTGCCGCCATTCATCATGAAATGACTGGCGAACGTATGCCGCAGCACATGCACCGCTTGTCCCGCCGGCAGGCCGGGAGCAACTTCCTTCACGCACAGTCGGACATAGGGATAATTCAGATCCTTGAACAGCGGCCCCGACTTCACGCCGCTGGTGATCTCTTTGCAGAGTTCGGGCGAGATCGGCACCGTCCTGTTCTTGTTGTTCTTGGTGTTCAGATAGGTGACCTTGTTACCGATCACCTCTTCCTTTCGCAGCTTCGCCACTTCACCCCAACGGGCGCCCGTCGCCAGGCAAAGACGGACAGCTTTCAGGTGATCACCGTCGAGCCGTTCCTGCAGTGCCACGATCTCGGCCTGGGTAAGAAAGCCCATTTCCTGCGCCGGCAACTTCATTTTCTTCATGGCCTTGAGCGGGTGCTCGCCGTGGTAATGCCCCAGCTCAATGAGAACAGAGAACACGCCGCCCAGCATTTCCTGGTCAAGGTTGACCGTCTTGGCCTTCTTGCCTTCGGCAAATCGCAGCGCCCGGTAGTCAGCGAAGAAAGTGCGGGTGATCTGGCTGGCTTTGGGTTGCCCCATTTTCTCCGCCATGACGCGCAATTTCTGCGCCCTCTTCACTCCGTCTTTCAAGTGCTGGCCGTGATGGTTCCACCACAGGTCGATCAGGTCGGTTAATGGTCGATGATCAGCAGGCTTATCAAGCCACTCTTTGTTATTCTGCGTCGCGATAATCCAACGCTCAAACTGCTGCGCTTCAGATTTCGTCTTAAACTTTTTGCGAACACGCTTCCCTTCTCTTCCTTGAGGGCGCACATCTACCATGTAGCCATCAGCACCAAGAGATTTAATGCTCATTCGTTGCCCTTACCACTTACAGGCTTCACGTAACGGCTTGATAGCTGTCGACAAACCAGACAAATCAAAAGTAGTCTGTGCAGGGTTTTCTCCATAAGGTGTTATTTGCACAAACATTTTTTTACTTTTCATCAGTTCTTTGATGAAAGAGATTGTCTGTCCGCTATAGAAGGTGGCCTTATTGTCAGTGGAGATCTGCCAGGTGCGATTGACTGCTTTTTGGGAATCAATACGAGTAAGAACACGCGTACCATCAATCCCCAGGAATGTCTCCCAATTGATAAAAAGCTCAGTTTTTTTCTCTCGGCATGTGATGAACAAGAAAGGAGTAATTGATCCACCAAATTGTCCTCGAATCTGATTTTCCGCGGACAAATAGACGAACTCATTGCTTGAATCATCGATTGGCGATTTTTCGCTTCTTGTCTCCCATTTACCCGCTGACTGAGGTTCTGAGCTTTCTGTTTTGTCCTCAGCCTTTAACTTTCCGAGCTTATCAAAGCACTGGAGGCGTTCACTGTCACCAGTAACTTTCTGGCACTGTGCCAGTTGCTCCGAAATGTTCGTTCCTGCATGTGAAAAGCCAACAAAAGAACTAAATAAGACCAGAGATATTATTTTTTTCATTTCAATTATCACCTAACTTAATTATTTCAATCTAAGTTTATTATTGCGTATCCATCCAAAAACTTTTTTCCACACAAATTCCGCCTTTCCCCCAAGAATTCATGATGTTCCAGGCGATTAACCAGCCTTCTGGCCTTTTTGGCGGCTGGATGTGCTGTCGTGCCCATCAGGGGAGAGAGCAGGAGAGATCTGTCCGATTTCCGGCGCGACATCCCCTGTCATCAGCCACATCGTGTATTTTTTTAACTGCGGATTGTTAACCACAAGCTCGATTGTTTTTAAGCCTGCCTCCGTCTGTCCCGTCTCATAGTTCTTTATCGAACCAAGCGGAACCCCGACCAAATCAGAAAAAGCCTTCTGAGTTAGCCCCTCAGCCCTTCTGATCGATTTCAATTTTTGCGCGTAATCGCTTGACATGGTCACGTCCAAATGACTATCCTTTCGAAAAGGTCACGTTAAAGTGACCTTAATGACTTAAATCTGCGTGATCTTAAAGGGTACCACTATGAACAAAAACCGACAAAAAAAGGTGATTGGAGTGAGGGAAAATCAATTACCTGCAGATTACCCATTTGGTGATCTGTTAGAAGAGTCGATCTCTGATTACGCACGCCGCATTGGTAAGAATCCGCAAACGATCCGCACTCAGGCAGACACCGGTGCCCTACCGATTTTACAAGCTCGTCCAGGCGCCAAGCGCCGGGTCAATCTTTACGCCATCTACCTGAATGCCAAACGTCACGCGGAGAAGTTTGTCGCGCATATGGGCTCTTGAGGAGGTCGCTCATGACGGAGATGCAACCGCGTGCCCTAATCCAGCTCTCGAAGCACACGTTCGTCTACCGCGGGTTCACTATCCATAAGTGCCCGCGCCATAGCGAAACGAACCGCACGGCCTACCAGCTGATGAGCAACGGGGATTATTTCGGTCGTGATTTCGCATTGGCGGAAGCCATGCGCACAGTCGACAACATGGTCAAAGCTCGGGGAAGAAAATGAAACAGCCTTACAAGATCCTCATTGAGGAACTCCTGCAGCACTACCACACCAAAACGGCCAACTTGCAGATGGCGACCGCCACCGCGCCAGAGGTTCGCCAGGTATCACTGAACGATTACGCTTTCCGCCTGTGCATTGGCCTGACCGGTTTACTGAGCACCGCAGAAGCCGCTGGCGATGGCCCGGCTGCCGCCGTTATCGATCGCCTGATCATGCGCTGCAACAACGGCGATATTCCGCAACCTGGATTATCTGCATGAGCCGGGTTAACCCGGCCCATCTGAGAGTGCATCCCTTCCATTAACGGTGGGTGATTGGCGTCACGGGGTGCGCTCTCAAATGGGGAAAGATTTAACGCGGTACGCCGCCAGCAAGAGCAGAAACGAGACGTTCAACAATGGAGAGTTTTTCATGATGCTTCTTTTTACCAAGCGAAATCATAGCTCGATTTCTTGCCGGGTTAAAAAGGCTGGAGAGAGCATTACTGTCAAACTCTTCGAGCATATTAACGCGTGCGTTCATCTCATCAACACTGAGGTTATGCATTTCGTTAATAAGCGAAAGATATCGCTTAGCCTGCTGACGCGCAGCTTCGGATTTCTTTCCATGCTGAAAGGCAACTCGAATACCACTAATAATTGCGACTATAGCGCCAAACAACTGACTGAGCGCGCTGTTAGCAAAAATACCAGCGCCAAGAATAAGCATCACAGCATTAGCCGTAAGATCAATTCTGCGGTTAATGGTTGCTGTCATCACCTCCAGCCAATAGCCGTACCAAATGCGGAAACGCAAAGTATATTCAGTCGGTTGTTGTGCCATAAAGATTTACTCCTCGTCATCATCCTCCGGTGGCTCAGGTTTATGCAACACGTGGAAGTCATCGGATTTATCGCGAGATTGCGAATTGTCATTGTCGCCCATAGAGGCTCCTTCTTGTGGTGGGTGGTTGTCATGCCCATGTTCCTGCCAGAACCTGGTGGGCATGGCGAAGATACCACAACGCGGCCGGGCGCGTAATCCCGGAGCGTTCAGGGCAATCACTAAAATCTGGTCGCGTCCTTATAAAAGCATGGGCTGCAATAGAGCAGATAAATAGATTGCCCTTCCCATGAGCCGGCATGGTTAAAAACCGGCATATATTCCAGTGAGTAATTAGCGTGCTCACTGAAATATAAAAATAACGTTCTCTACAAAATGTCGCTTCACGGTGGCGGGATTCTCACACCCTAAATTCAGGAGGGGTTATGCACGATGACGAATTACACACAGCTTTTATGAATGCGCGCAGTTCTGAACGGTTGCAATTACTTGAGCTGTTAGAGAGCAAACTTGATCGCCTTGCGGCCGATAAAACCTCCCGCGACCAGGTATTCAGTGCGCTAAAAGACTGGATCAACCTTCGCCGCCCCTCCGCCAACGAAACCAAGCCGGAGACAACGCAATTATGACGTTCTTCTTCTCACTCGCTGCTGTTTGGGCGGTTATCTCCATGGGATTGGTGGGCTGGGTTATCTACCGCTATTGCAAATTTTGCCGTGCATTCAATCGGCAGTGTTTGCCGCCAGAACAACGCAATTACGACCAGGAACAACAATGGCCGATCAAATCGATATAGCTCAGGAGCAGCATCAACTGGTTCTTGAGTCTCAAATCGCCAGCGCTCGTCCACAGCCATGTGGGCCTTCTGCGTTCACTTGCGAAACCTGCGATGCACCGATACCAGAAACACGCCGCGCTCTCGTTCATGGCGTAACGCGCTGCGTTACCTGCCAGGAAATCCATGAAGCCAAAGCTCGACATATCAGAGGTAACCCATGAACAAGCCCGCCCTTAAATGGCTCGGCAGCAAAGCCCGTATCATCAACACACTGCGCCAGCATCTGCCGGAAGGGAAACGGCTGGTTGAGCCGTTCGTCGGCTCCGGTGCGGTATTCCTCAATACCGACTACGACAGTTATCTGCTGTGCGATATCAACAGCGATCTGATCAACTTCCACAACGTCGCCAAAAACCACCCTGAAGTGCTAATCCGCGAGGCGCGTTACCTGTTCAACACACATCCGGAGCAAGCGGGCTATTACGCCGTGCGTGCTGACTTTAATCTGCGCTGTGACAGCAATTTCATCTATCGCGCCGCGCAGTTCCTTTACCTGAACCGCCACACCTTCAACGGTGTATGCCGCTACAACCTGCGCGGCGAGTTCAATTCACCGTTCGGTCATCGAAAGGCGCCCTACTTTCCAGAAGACGAGATCAGAGCCTTCGCGGAAAAGGCGCAGGCAAAGAAAGCGATTTTCCTGTGCTGTACCTTCCCGGAAGCGATCAGAATGGCCCAGGCCGGCGACGTAATTTATTGCGATCCGCCTTACATTCCAGCCAGCACCACCGCCAACTTCACCAACTATCACACCGACGGTTTTACCAACGAGCAGCAGCAAAAGCTGGCACGCATGCTGCGCATTGCCGCTAAGCGCGGCCGCCACGTCGTGGCGTCGAACAGCGAGACGGACGCAGCCAAAGCACTGTACGCCGATTTCGCTATCACCTCGATCACCGCCCGCCGCTCTGTCAGCGCCAAAGCTGCCAGCCGAGCAGACGCTGGCGAGATCATCGCAACCATGAGATCACAAGACACCGGTATCGGCTGGTATCAAAAGATAGGTACAGGTAACTCCGAGTGACGAATAACTCACGCGGACGACGCCAGCCATCCCCGCCGCTACCCTATCCGGGCAGCGGCGCGGTTGCTTTTGAATACGCATATTCATGGAACGCCAAGCGCGACGCCATCGTTACCGAGCGCGCCGACGAACCGGCATCGATCCAGTTATTCGGTACCACCAACCACGCCGGCGAGCCGGTGCGCATTCCTCTGTTTGATATCGCCGGTCAGTCCCGCGTTGCCGATCCCGCGCCGCGCCGCCTGCGCCGGCGGCTGGCCGCTCTTCCCCAGTATGTCCGACGCTATTACACCCTGCGTCTGAATAGCCTCGAGCAAGGCAAAGGAATGAAGGCCGCCAACGGCTGGCTGGTCAATACCTTTGAGCGCCACGTCCTGCCGCGCATCGATGCAGTCAACGAACAGTACCAGATCGGCCAGGTGCCGCCGGCGCTGATCGCCTTCCGCGATGATTTCTTCCGCATCCCATACAGCGGGAAAAAAGACCTCAAGCGCCTGGCTCACAGGCTGGCCGATTGCATGACGGGCGAGTTTGTTCGCCTCTGCGATTACTGGGCCGCCGCAGCTGACGATCTGGCCTTTGCCGTGATCTATGCCTATGGCCGCATCGGGTATTTAACCCAGAGCCTGAATATGTTCGCTCCGGGCTGGCAGCAATATTGCAGCGGGCAGTTGAGCGCGGAAGATGCAACGCGCGCCGTCGCGCGCCTCGAATCACCGGCATGGTGGTTGCGCCGTTTGCGCCGCCTCCATGACCAGTGGCGCGAGCACCTCATGATCGCCGCGGGCTACGTCAGCGATAAGGCAACGCCCTACTGCAGCGATCCATGCCTGAAAGAATGGCACGCCCAGAAGAAGGCCAACCGCGAGTTTTTGAAGTCGCGGGAACTCGAAGACGTGGACACCGGCGAACGCGTTTCGCTGGTCGATAAGGTGGACGGCAGCGTCGCCAATCCGGCAGTGCGCCGCGCTGAGCTGATGAACCGCATGCGCGGCTTTGAAGATTTGGCGAAGGCCCGCAATCTTGCTGGCGAGTTTTACACCCTGACGGCGCCGTCGAAGTACCACGCTATGCAAAGCAAGACCGGACGCCGCAATAACAAATACCGCGGCGCCAGCCCGCGCGAAACCCAGCGCTATCTATGCAAGGTATGGTCAAAGGTGAGGGCGTCGTGGAAGCGCGCCGGCATTCGCGTGTTCGGCTTCCGCGTCACCGAGCCACACCACGACGAAACCCCGCACTGGCATTTGTTGCTGTTCCTCAAGCCTGAACACATCGAGCAGGCGCGCGACATCTTCCGGCGCTATGCGCTGCAGGTTGATGGTGATGAGCCAGGTGCCGCCGAATACCGTTTCAGCGTTACACCGATGGATGAGCAATTCGGTTCTGCCACTGGCTACATCGCGAAATACATCTCGAAAAATATTGATGGGTACGCCCTGGACGACGAGCTGGATCACGACACCGGCGAACCGCTGAAGGATATCGCCAAGCGCGTGAACGCCTGGGCGTCGCGTTGGCGTATTCGTCAGTTTCAGCAGATTGGCGGCGCCCCGGTTACGGTATACCGCGAGCTGCGCCGGCTGCGCGATCGCGACCTGTTCCTGCACCCGGAGATCTCGCCCGCGCACATCGCGGCAGATGCCGGCGACTGGGCCGGGTATACCGACGCCCAGGGCGGCCCGTTAGTCGAGCGCCGTCACATCCGCGTGCGGATAGGCTACGACATCACAGAGAACGGCAACGATTACGGCGACGACATCAGCAAGATCGCCGGCGTTTACTCGCCGTTCGCCAGGACGCAGCCGATGATTTACACCCGCCTGAACACCTACAAGATTGTCCCGGCCAGCGCCGATCCGGGTTCGGCCGTTGACCTTCAGGCGGCAGCGCCGCCCCTCGGAGTTCTGTCAATAACTGTACGCGGAACGCAGCAGGAGGAAGACAGACAGGGCAGTAGCTCCGGCCTTTTGCCCACAGATATAGATGCAAATGACCGCGCCAACTGGACGCCTGGGGGTGATTTTGAGGGGATGACGCGCCGGGAACGGCGGGCCTTCAACGAATACCTGATAGCAGAAGTGAAAAAAACGCGAAGTAAGCAGCCTGCGGCACGCCAGCCTGTTGGAAAACTGGCGCTGAACGTCGAGGAGATAACCGATTTCGCGGCCTCGATCGGCCTGGCGCTGACCGAGCTGGAAGCGAAAAAGCTTGCCAGCGGTGATGAGTTGTCGCTGAACAGCAAGCGCTGGCGGGCTGGCGCCGATGGAGTCATCCGCGAAGCCCCAGCCAGCTACGCGGAAAAACGAAGCGCCATTATGAGTCGGGTTTTTGCACTGAAAAATCATCGGTATTGTCACGAACAATGATGTCAGCCTGCCTCAGGCCAGCACTGTAATTACATATAGTATTTTTCTTTCCCACTATGAAAAAAAATGCAATACTATAAGTAGTCCACAAACGACAATTTTAATTTAGATGAAAAACAAGAGGTTACAAAAACAATGGGCGAGTTGAGCGGAATTCAGTCAGATTTAGCCCAGTTAGTCAGACTGGTGATCACTGAACAGTATGATGACGTGCGCCTCTATGTCGCACGCTTGGTTCGTAAGTACCGTGAGTCTATGCCAGCTCTTTCCGAACAATTGGATTTGTATTTACGAAGCAAACCACAGAAACCTACCCAAGGTTTGAGAAAAGCTAACACCCCGGATCTAGCGCCGCAGACTATGCCTGTTGACGAAGATTCTAGATTGACCTTGTTGAAAGCTCCATCAGATAAGGCGCAGATTTCCAAACCGATGCTAACAAGCAGTATCGAAGATGCATTGGATCAACTCATCCTTGAGCGCAAAAGCATTAAGAAACTTGAGGATCTAGGTCTAATGCCGACTCGCTCTGCAATCTTTGTAGGTCCTCCTGGTGTTGGTAAAACCCTTACGGCTAGTTGGCTTGCGCAGAAATTAGGTGTTCCTTTCTATGTGCTTGACCTGACAGCGGTGATGAGTAGTTACTTAGGCAAAAGTGGTAATAACTTACGAGCGGCTCTGGATTTTGCGAAAAAAGGTCCATGCGTATTACTTTTGGATGAAATAGATGCAATTGCAAAAAAACGTAGCGATGATTCAGATGTAGGTGAACTTAAACGCCTAGTGACTGTTATTTTACAAGAGGTTGATGAATGGCCGTCATCGAGCCTACTTCTTGCTGCTACTAACCATGCAGAACTGATAGATCCAGCGCTCTGGCGTCGATTTGATCTTGTCCTAAATTTTGATAAACCAGATCAAGCTGCTATACGTGATGCAGTAACAAGATTTTTGGGGCCTGATTACGCCATTTTTGGACGATGGATGGACGTTTTGGCCTTTAGATTTAAAACAACTTTCTGTTGTAACCGCCGCCGGAAACTGAACGCAGTTAAGTTCAACATTATTAAGGCGTATCTATCATGGATTTCTTTCTGCAATTAGCGGTTATATTG
>NZ_JBJNLG010000038.1:0-11026 GCF_052169175.1 Serratia sp. CY31944 | reverse complement strand
GTTTCCAAAGATGGCCAGATCCTAGAGTATTGTCGTCACTAATGGTGATGTTTTGTTCGAAAAGTAGACGTTGATCGCATTATGAGAAGAGGATATTTATGCACCGAATATTATGCGGCTATACGTTTTATTTTTAATATATTTAATTGATAATAAATAAAATATTAATATTGATTGATCGTGAAATTCCGGAGAAATTCCCTTCATTAGGAGAGCGTTGAGTATCTCATTCCCTCAGATTTTCTCCGGTGTTCTATTGTTATTTCGCCTTGCGGAAGCTTTTTGCCTCGGCCGGTGAGTTGACCATCACGCCGTCGGCGCCCAGAGCCAGCGCCTGCTGATAATCCTGCGGCGAGTTGACGCCGAACAGGATGATGTGCGCCGGGCCCTGTGAGCGAAAACAGTCCATCGACTCTTTATCCCAGGTCAGAAACGCCTTCGAACGCCCTTCGCCGAGGGTATATTTCTCCACCACTTCCACCTCGCGCTTCAGCTCCAGCCCGTACCAGCGCGGCTGGCGGTTGTCCGGTTTGACATCGCACTGGTGCGCCATGGTGACGTTGGCCAGCAGCGTGCGGGTCTCGTCGCGGCTTTCGAAGCGCGGGATGGCCGGCGGCAGCGCCTGCAGGTATTTGGCGTCGGTGGAGTAGACGCGGATGCGGTTCAGGCTGTCGGTGCTTTCCAGCGTCGCCAGCAGCGCCCGGCCAAACTGCGCCGGATCGGCGTCCGGGGATTTGATGTCCAGATAGAAAGTCACGCGCGGGAAGGCCTTCAACACCTCATCCAGCCGCGGAATGCCGATGCCCTGGCCGCGGAACGGGTGCGCATCCCCCTTGGCGAAAGCCCAGCCGGCGTCGATCTCGGCCAGCTGCGCGGCGGTATAGGCAGAGACCGGGCCCTGTCGGTTGGTCAACGTTTTCAGATCCGAAGGGCGATACAGCACGATGACGCCGTCTTTGGATTCTTGCAGGGTGATCCAGATGGCGTCGGCGCCGTTTTTCAACGCGGTTTCGATGGCGATGCGGGTGTTTTCCGGCGCATCGGCGGTGCCGCCGCGGTGGGCGACGATCGCCGGCGCGTGACCGGCGACGGCGCTGGCCGCCAGCGCGCTCAGCGACAGCGCGGAAGCCAGCAGCAAATGAGAAAATCTGATCATGTAGGGTACCTTTTCGTTGTCGTTGTGGTGAGCCGCACGGGATGGCGGAAATCATACTATTGAAAAATTAAGCTTTTTTAACAACGCGGAAATATCTGGCGGAAACGGCGCTTTCGTCGAACCCTGCGGCCTTGAGCTTTCGGTATCTGACTGTATACTTATACAGTGTTACTGGAGGGTGCGATGCGTAAAATCATTCATGTCGATATGGACTGTTTCTTCGCGGCGGTGGAAATGCGCGACGATCCCAGCCTGCGCGATATCCCGCTGGCGATTGGCGGCAGCGCCAATCGGCGCGGGGTGATCAGCACCGCCAACTACCCGGCGCGGCGCTACGGCGTGCACAGCGCCATGTCGACGGCGATGGCGCTCAAGCTGTGCCCGCACCTCACCCTGCTGCCGGGGCGCATAGCGGCTTACAAAGAGGCCTCGCTGCATATCCGTGAAATCTTCGCTCGCTATACGCCGCTCATCGAGCCGCTGTCGCTCGATGAAGCCTACCTCGACGTGACCGACAGCCCGCAATGCAACGGTTCGGCGACGCTGATCGCCCAGGAGATCCGCCAGGCGATCGTCGACGAGCTGAACCTCACCGCGTCGGCCGGCGTCGCGCCAATCAAGTTTCTCGCCAAAATCGCCTCCGAGATGAACAAGCCGAACGGGCAATACGTGATCACGCCGGCGCAGGTGCCGGCGTTTTTGCAGCAGCTGCCGCTCAGCAAGATCCCCGGCGTCGGCAAGGTGACCGCCAAGCGCCTGGAAGAGGTGGGGCTTATCACCTGCGCCGACGTGCAGCAATACGATTTGGCGCAGCTGCTCAAGCGCTTCGGCAAGTTCGGCCGGGTGCTGTGGGAGCGGTGTCAGGGCATCGATCGGCGCGAAATCTCTCCTGAGCGGCTGCGCAAATCGGTGGGGGTGGAGCGCACGCTGGCGGAAGACATTCACGACTGGGAAGATTGCGAAACGCTGATTATCGACAAACTCTACCCCGAGCTGGAGATGCGGCTGCGCAAGGTGAAGCCGGATCTGCACATCGCCCGGCAGGGCGTGAAGCTGAAGTTTCAGGATTTTCAGCAAACCACCCAGGAGCACGTGTTCCCGGTGCTGAACCGGCAGGATTTGCTGGAGGTGGCGCGGCAGGCGTGGCGCGAGCGGCGCGAAGGGCGCGGCGTGCGGCTGGTGGGGCTGCACGTGACGCTGCTCGATCCGCAGCTGGAGCGGCAGCTGGCGCTGCCTTGGGAATAAAAAAGCCGGCAAGTCGCCGGCTTTTTGCGTTAAGCGCGCGGCTTATGCGCGCTCAGGGATCGCTTTCAGCAGCGAGGTCAGCAGCTTCCAGTACAGACCGACGCTTTCGATATGCACCTGCTCATCCGGCGAGTGCGGGCCGGTGATGGTTGGCCCGATCGATACCATGTCCATGTTTGGATACGGTTTTTTGAACAGACCGCATTCCAGGCCGGCGTGGATCACCATGATGTTCGGCGTCTTGTCGAACAGCTCCTGATACAGCTCGCGCACCAGGTGCATCACCGGCGAATCGGCGTCCGGCTGCCAGCCCGGGTAGCCGCCCTTCGGCGCCACCTTGGCGCCGGCCAGCTGGCCCAGCGCGGTCAGCATCTCGACCACGTAGTCTTTGCCGCTGTCGAGCAGCGAGCGGATCAGGCAGATGATTTCCGCTTCGTTTTCGCTGGTGGTGACCACACCGACGTTCAGCGAGGTTTCCACCACGCCTTTTACCGCGTCGCTCATGCGGATCACGCCGTTCGGCGTGCCGTTCAGCAGCGCCAGGAAGCGCTGCTGGCTGTCGGCGCTCAGCGCCTGCGAAGCGCTGGTGGTCGGCTCCAGCAGCACGGTGATGTTCTTCTCTTTGGCGGAGAGTTCGTTCTGCAGCACCGTCAGGAACTCCTGGCTCAGCGCTTTCAGCACGTCGGCCTTGTCCGCCGGCACCGCAACCACCGCAGAGGCTTCACGCGGGATGGCGTTGCGCAGGGTGCCGCCGTTCAGATCCAGCACGCGCAGGTTCAGCGCCGCCGCATGGGCGAACAGGAAGCGCGCCAGCAGCTTGTTGGCGTTGCCCAGCCCAACGTGGATCTCGGCGCCGGAGTGGCCGCCTTTCAGGCCCTTGAGGGTCAGCTTCAGAGTTTGGTAACCGGCCGGCACCGCTTCGCGCTGCAGCGGCAGGGTGGTGATGAAGTCGATACCGCCGGCGCAACCCATGTAGATTTCGCCTTCTTCTTCGGAGTCGGTATTGATCAGGATATCCGCCTGCAGCCAGTTCGGCTGCAGCCCGAAGGCGCCGTCCATGCCGGCTTCTTCGGTCATGGTCAGCAGCACTTCCAGCGGGCCGTGCTCAACGCTGTCGTCGGCCAGCACCGCCAGGGCAGAGGCCATGCCGATGCCGTTGTCGGCGCCCAGCGTGGTGCCGCGCGCTTTCACCCACTCGCCGGCGATATAAGGCTGGATCGGATCCTTGGCGAAGTCGTGTACGGTGTCGTTATTCTTTTGCGGCACCATGTCCAGGTGCGCCTGCAGCGCGACCGGCTTGCGATTTTCCATGCCTTTGGTGGCCGGCTTGCGCAGCAGGATATTGCCGACCCGATCGCGCTCGGCGTGCAGGTTCTTTTCTTTGGCCCAGGTGAGGATGTGCTGCGCCAGCGCTTCTTCATGATAAGAAGGGTGCGGGATAGAACAGATCTTGGCGAAAATATCCCACAGCGGCTGTGGCGAAAGCTGAGACAATTCAGACACTATAAGTCTCCTGTGACGGCAGGCTCCGACAGGACGGGCGTGCCGCGCGGTTAAGGTGAGCGGGTATCTGTGCGTCGTGGCACGATCACCAGAGAATATCACTTTATTTCCGGCGGTGCGCGCACCGTATTGTGCGGTTTAAGCGCTTGATCACACGGCTTCGCTGCGGGAACGTTCGCTTTTTCAGCATCAATCACCGAAAAGCCGCACGTCGGAAATCGCGAGGTTTTCCTCGGTACAACTGGAATTCAACGCGGCCAGTCTCTATAATCTCGCGCAACCTTTTTTCCCCTGAACTATAAAGTAAGCCGCTTCACCAGCCGGCTGGGACACGATTCTATGAGCGAAAAATACGTTGTTACTTGGGATATGCTGCAAATGCACGCACGCAAGCTGGCGCACCGCCTGCTGCCTGCCGACAAATGGACAGGCATCATTGCCGTAAGCCGCGGCGGTCTGGTTCCGGCGGGCCTGCTGGCGCGCGAACTGGGCATCCGCTATGTGGATACCGTCTGCATTTCCAGCTACGACCATGACAACCAACGCGAAATGAAAGTGCTCAAGCGCGCCGAAGGCGACGGTGAAGGCTTCATCGTGGTGGATGATTTGGTGGATACCGGCGGCACCGCGAAAGCGATCCGCGACATGTACCCGAAAGCGCATTTCGTCACCATCTTCGCCAAACCGGCGGGCCGTCCGCTGGTGGACGACTACGTGGTCGACATCCCGCAGGACACCTGGATCGAACAGCCGTGGGACATGGGCGTCAGCTTCGTTCCACCGATCGGCGGCCGCTAAGCCCAGCCAGTTCCAAGCAAACGCCCGGTTATGCCGGGCGTTTGCGTTATTTTGGTTTCTCCCGCCAGAGTTAGGTACACTACCTCCAGTTAAGTAGGCCTTTTGCGGCCTATCGCCAGATTTACGGAGGCTGTTGTTACCATGGCACAGGCCAACCTTTCTGAAATTCTTTTCAAGCCCAAATTCAAACACCCTGAAACCTCGACGCTGGTGCTGCGCGCGCGCAACAAAGTGAGCGCCGCCATGCATTCCGCATTGGAAGGTGACACCACCGGCAGCTGGTACCGCATGCTGAATCCGCTGCTGTGGGCCTGGCGTGGCGTCAGCCCGATCGAAATCCACGAAGTGCTGGCGCGCATCGCCGCCTCCGACGCCGAACGCAGCAATCCGCAGCGGCTGGATACCGTGGTGGGCTACCGCAACGGCAACTGGATCTACGAGTGGATCCATCAGGGCATGCAGTGGCAGCAGCGGGCGACGGAGCAGCAGGATCCGCTGCTCGGCGGCCAATATTGGCTGAAGGCCGCGAGCCTGTACAGCATCGCCGGTTACCCGCACCTGAAGGGCGACGAGCTGGCCGAACAGGCGGAGATGCTCGCCACCCGCGCGTACGAAGAGGCGGCGCTGCTGCTGCCGTATCAGTTGAAAGAGCTGGAGTTCCGCATCGAAGGCGGCGCCAGCGTCACCGGCTTCCTGCACATGCCGGAGAAGGGCGAAGCGCCGTTCCCGACGGTGCTGATGTGCGGCAGCCTCGATACGCTGCAGACCGACTATCATCGCCTGTTCCGCGACTACCTGGCGCCGCACGGCATCGCCATGCTGACGCTCGACATGCCGTCGATCGGCTCCTCCTGCAAATGGAAGCTGACGCAGGATTCCAGCTACCTGCACCAGCAGGTGCTGATCCAGCTGGCCTCGGTGCCGTGGGTGGATCATCAGCGGGTGAGCGCCTTCGGCTTCCGCTTCGGCGCCAACGTGGCGGTGCGGCTGGCCTACCTGGAGCCGCAGCGGCTGCGCGGCGTAGCCTGCCTGGGGCCGGTGGTGCATCGCCTGCTGTGCGACAGCAGCACCCAGTTGAACGTACCGGACATGTATATGGACGTGCTGGCCAGCCGCATGGGCATGGCCAACGCCTCCGACAACGTGCTGAAGGTGGAGCTGAACAGCTACTCGCTGAAAATGCAGGGGCTGCTGGGGCGCCGTTGCCCGACGCCGATGATCTCCGGCTACTGGGAGCGCGATACGCTCAGCCCGAAAGAGGAGTCGCAGCTGATCGTCACCTCCTCGGTGAGCGGCAAGCTGGTCGCCATCCCGCGCACCCCGGTTTACGACAGTTTCCACCGGGCGTTGCTGCAAATGTCCGGCTGGCTGAAGGACAAAATGCGTTAATTAGTTGCTAAATTTTAACAGTTTGTTAAAAAGAGTGGTCTACATTGAGGAGGTTAGAGAATGACGTTACCGAGTGGTCACCCTAAAAGCCGACTAATGAAACGTTTTGCCAGCTTGGGGCCGTACCTGCGTGAAGGGCAATGTGAAAACGACCGTTTTTTCTTTGATTGTTTGGCTGTCTGCGTCAATGTAAAGCCCGCCCCGGAGAAGCGCGAGTTCTGGGGCTGGTGGATGGAGCTGCAGGCGGAAGAGGCGCGCTTCACCTATTCGTACCAATTCGGCCTGTTCGACAAAGAAGGCGACTGGACGGCGCAAAACATTAAGGATGATGAAGTGAACGCCAAGCTGGAAGACACCCTGCGCGACTTCCATCGCCGCCTGGGCGAGCTGCTGGCGACCATGGAACTGGGGCTGGAACCCGCCGACGATTTCAAAGAAAAACTGATCAAACTCTCCGCCTGACCCCGTTTGACCACGTATTGTGCTGATTTCGCGTTGTGCCTGTTGGCATAACGCGTCTCTCCTGTTACAAAGACCTTTGCACTCTTCTTCTCATCATTACACACGGCAGAAATACTATGAACGGCAGCCAGACATTGGTTGTGAAATTGGGCACCAGCGTGTTGACCGGCGGATCGCTGCGTCTGAACCGCGCCCACATCGTCGAATTGGTGCGCCAGTGCGCGCAGCAACACGCCGCGGGCCACCGCATCGTCATCGTCACCTCCGGCGCCATCGCCGCCGGGCGCGAACACCTGGGCTACCCCGAGCTGCCCGCCACTATCGCTTCCAAGCAGCTGCTGGCGGCGGTGGGGCAGAGCCGGCTGATCCAGCTGTGGGAACAGCTGTTTTCCATTTACGGCATCCACGTCGGGCAGATGCTGCTGACGCGCGCCGATCTGGAAGACCGCGAGCGCTTCCTCAACGCGCGCGACACCATGACGGCGCTGCTGGACAACCGCATCGTGCCGGTAATCAATGAGAACGACGCCGTCGCCACCGCCGAAATCAAGGTGGGCGACAACGATAACCTGTCGGCGCTGGCGGCCATTCTGGCCGGGGCCGACAAACTGCTGCTGCTGACCGATCAGCAGGGCCTCTACACCGCCGATCCGCGCAACAACCCGCAGGCCGAACTGATCCGTGAAGTGCACGGCATCGATGACGCGCTGCGCGCCATCGCCGGCGACAGCGTCTCCGGCCTGGGCACAGGCGGCATGGGCACCAAGCTGCAGGCGGCCGACGTGGCCTGCCGCGCCGGCATCGACGTGGTGATCGCCGCGGGCAGCAAACTGGGCGTGGTGGCGGACGTGATCGAAGGCAAACCGGTGGGCACCCGTTTCCACGCGCTGGAAACCCCGCTGGAAAACCGCAAACGCTGGATCTTCGGCGCGCCGCCGGCCGGCGAGATCACCGTCGACGACGGCGCGGTGGAAGCGATGATGGCGCGCGGCAGCTCGCTGCTGCCGAAGGGTATCCGCGACGTGAAGGGCGACTTCTCGCGCGGCGAAGTGATCCGCATCCGCAACCTGGCGGGGCGCGATCTGGCGCACGGCGTCAGCCGCTACAACAGCGACGCGATGCGCATGATCGCCGGGCACCACTCGCAGGAAATCAGCGAAATCCTCGGTTATGAATACGGTCCGGTGGCAGTGCACCGCGACGATATGATTGTCAGTTAAGGAGTGAGCATGCTGGAGCAGATGGGGAAGGCCGCCAAGCAGGCCTCCTGGCAGCTGGCGGTGCTGAGCACGGCGAAGAAGAATCAGGTGCTGTCGGTGATGGCCGACAGGCTGGAGGCCAACAGCGAAGCGATCCTGTTGGCGAACGAACAAGACATGGCGCAGGCGCGCGCCACCGGCATGAGCGAAGCGCTGCTCGATCGCCTGCTGCTGACCCCGGCGCGGCTGGCGGCGATCGCCAACGACGTGCGCCAGGTGTGCCGCCTGAACGATCCGGTCGGTCACGTGCTGGACGGCAACCTGCTGGACAGCGGGCTGAAGCTGGAGCGCCGCCGGGTGCCGCTCGGCGTGATCGGCGTGATTTACGAGGCGCGGCCGAACGTCACCATCGACGTCGCCAGCCTGTGCCTGAAAACCGGCAACGCGGTGATCCTGCGCGGCGGTAAAGAGACGCATAACACCAACCAGGCGACGGTGAAAGTGATCCAGCAGGCGCTGGAACAGTGCGGCCTGCCGGCGGCGGCGGTACAGGCGATCGACAGCCCGGATCGCGCGCTGGTGAACGAGCTGCTGCGCCTGGATCGCTATGTCGACATGCTGATCCCGCGCGGTGGCGCCGGCCTGCACAAGCTGTGCCGCGAGCAATCGACCATCCCGGTGATCACCGGCGGCATCGGCGTGTGCCACACCTACGTGGATGCCGACGTCGATTTCGACAAGGCGCTGACGGTGATTGAAAACGCCAAGATCCAGCGCCCGAGCGCCTGTAACTCGCTGGAAACGCTGCTGGTGAACCGCAGCATCGCCGCCGAGTTCCTGCCGGCGCTGAGCGCCAAAATGGCGGCGGCGGGCGTGACGCTGCACGCGGCGGAAAACGCGCTGCCGCTGCTGCAGGGCGGCCCGGCGACGGTGGTGCCGGTGAACGCGGAGGATTACGACGACGAATGGCTGTCGCTGGATCTGAACGTGTTGCTGGTGGACGATATCGATCAGGCCATCGACCACATCCGCACCCACGGCACCAACCACTCCGACGCGATCCTCACCCGTTCGCTGAGCAGCGCCGAGCACTTCGTGCGCGCGGTGGACTCTTCGGCGGTGTACGTCAACGCCAGCACCCGCTTCACCGACGGCGGCCAGTTCGGCCTGGGCGCGGAAGTGGCGGTGAGCACCCAGAAACTGCACGCCCGCGGCCCGATGGGCCTGGACGCGCTGACCACCTACAAGTGGATTGGCTACGGCGACGATCTGGTGCGCAGCTAAGGCCGGATTGAAGCAGTAAAGACGTCAGGGCGCAGCGTGCTGCGCCCTGAGTGTTTTTGGGGGGCACGGCAGTATCACTGCTTGCAAAACAACCAAACGCCCCGGCGGCTATTGACTCATTTCGTGCACAGGTCTACCTTGTTCAACGCACTTCCTGCTTGCCCCGCAGGCCCGGTTCGATGCCGATATAGCTCAGTTGGTAGAGCAGCGCATTCGTAATGCGAAGGTCGTAGGTTCGACTCCTATTATCGGCACCATCCTTTCTTCCTATGACATCCGTATTCATCCATAACCACTCTGTTTTATAAAGGTATTTGTGATTTTTTAATCCGTATTAGTCCGTAATGTTCCAGTGGAATCCGGTATCTAATATGTATAGGATTGCGTATATGTTCCTGTTCGGTCTTGGATTCCTATACACATGCCTTTAAACGATATGCAGATTCGCCGCGCTAAGCCTGAAGCTAAAACCTATACACTTGGAGATGGGCAAGGGCTGTCATTGCTTATAGAACCTAATGGAAGCAAGAGCTGGCGGTTCCGCTATCGTTATGCCGGTAAACCCAAAATGATCTCACTTGGCGTGTACCCAACGATCACACTTGCTGATGCTCGAGCCCGTCGTGACGATGCCCGCAAACTGGTCGCGGAGGGAAAAAACCCCAGTGAGGTTCGCAAACAACAAAAACTTGCTTTGCAAATTGAGTCTGAAAACGCCTTCGAAAAGATAGCCAGAGAATGGCATCAGCTTAAGTCTACTAAATGGTCGTCGGGATATGCCTCAGATATCATCGAAGCGTTTCAGAACGATATTTTCCCTTACATGGGGGCGAGACCAGTAGGCGAAATTAAACCGTTAGAGCTGCTGAATGTGCTGCGTAAAATTGAGAATCGTGGTGCTTTAGAGAAAATGCGCAAAGTGCGACAGCGCTGCTCGGAAGTTTTTCGCTATGCCATTGCTACGGGGAGAGCTGAGTTTAATCCCGCCGCAGATCTCTCAAGCGCCCTAGAAGTACATAAATCTAATCACTTCCCGTTCTTAAAAGCTGAGGAGATACCTGATTTTCTGCGTGCTTTAGACAGTTACACAGGGAGTCGGCTTGTACAGATTGCTACTAAATTACTGATGATTACGGGGGTAAGAACCATTGAACTACGTGCTGCATTATGGTCGGAATTTGATCTAGATAACGCTATTTGGGAAATTCCTGCTGAGAGGATGAAAATGCGTAGGTCCCATCTTGTGCCATTATCTACCCAAGCGTTAAAGTTACTAAATGAGCTCAAGATGATGACAGGAAACTATCGCTATGTTTTTCCGGGGCGGAACGATCCGAACAAGCCGATGAGCGAGGCCAGCATAAATCAACTGATTAAGCGCATAGGTTATGCAGGACGTGTTACAGGTCATGGGTTTAGACATACCATGTCGACTATACTGCATGAAAATGGATTCGACTCAAAATGGATTGAAGTACAACTGGCACATGTTGATAAAAATGCTATTCGTGGAACATATAATCATGCAAATTATCTATCTCCACGCATCAAAATGATGGTCTTCTATTCAAGTTATATATTCTCTGAGGGGGAGTGATGTATATATCTGGTGTTTATTTAAAAGGGTACCGAAATTACTCAGACGCATATGTAAAATTAAATAAAGCAACTCTTATTATTGGTGCGAATGATGTTGGAAAAACTAACCTAATTCATGCGATACGATTGCTACTAGATAAGAGCTTTTCTGAGTTAGACTTAGAGCCAAAAAACAATGACTTTCATATTGATTCTAGTGGGAATCAATCTGATGAGATCGAGATAACTTTGCATTTTAGCGATGTTGAGGAAGACGCGGTACTCTCAAGACTTGCGGGGAGTGTGAGTGACGCAGGTAGAACAGTAATAAGATATGTTGCCTATAGAACAACGTTAGAATATAAAATATTTATCGGATTTAATGTAAAGCATATGGAAGAGGTGTCGAGTC
>NZ_JBJNLG010000037.1:0-11933 GCF_052169175.1 Serratia sp. CY31944 | reverse complement strand
TATCGTTGTAGTCAACGTCTAGCACTTTAGGGAACTCTTTAGGTAAAACTATCCCCATATCATGCAGCACCTGTAAAGTCTCACTGCATAAGAGTCCCATATCATCTTCTAGTGGGTATGTGATATAGCCTGTTTCAGCACTCATTTGGGCCATGCCTGCAAGATAGCCAGTCAGTTTCGCCCACTTTTCTGCGTTATCCAGAGAACCAGCCCAAAGAACCAACCAAGGATTATTTTCACCTATCCCAGTGATTTTTCTGAATTTATTTTCCATATCAGGTGACATATATTCACCTTTCTTCCATTTACTTACCTGACCTGGCGACACTTCGAGGCGAGTAGCCAACTCCCTTTGATTACAATGTAAGGCTGCTAATGCCAGCTGTACAAAAGCTTCACTATTCATCTTATGAATCCCTTCTGTCATTTAAATTTAGTAAACCATTTAAAAAAGTTAGTAAATATAAATTATCAGAAGTTGATGTACGAAGCTAGCAAGTAAGAAATTTTTTTGCGTTTACCATAAAAAAATCCGAAGTCAGCAAACCAACTTCGGATTAAATTAGTTTAAAGTCAATTAATTATGAAATCAGGCGGCGGCGAACGGCGTGTGATGGTGATCCGGCTTCTGTTTCTTCAGCAGCATCAGCAGGTAAACCAGCGCCACGGCGGCGATCATCACGAATAGCACGCGGTCGGAATAGTTTTGCATCAGCAACGCCGTCATCGACGGCCCCAGCAGGCTGCCGATGGTGTAACTCATCAACAGCGCCTGGTTCATCGCCACCAACTCGTGCGGCAGCGCCTTCTCGCAGGCCCAGGACATCGCCACCGGGTACAGGGTAAAGCCGGCGCAGCCGAGGATGAACAGCGAAGGCGCCATGGCGTAGTTGCCGAGCATCGCCACGCTGGCGAGGATCACCACGAACACCTGAATGCGCAGCACCAGCAGGCGCCCGTAACGATCGGCCAGGCGCCCGACCGGCCATTGGCCGACGATGCCGGAGCTGACCAGCAGCGCCATCCAGTAACCGACGTTGGCGTCGCTCATGCCCTGATGGGAGAGGTACAACGGCATCAGGCCGTATAGCGAACCGAGCACAATGCCGGAAATGATGCAACCGTTGATGCCGAGGCGCGCGCTGCGGCGTCTCAGCATGGTCCATACCGCCGCCTGCTGCGGCTCGTCTTCATGGCGGTTGACCCGCGCGAACAGCATCGGCAGCATGGCGCTGATCACAATGGCGGTCACCCACGGCACCACGTGCAGCAACTCGGTCGAGGTCATGCTCAACAGCAATTGGCCGGTCACCGTACCAAGGTAATAAACGATCATATAGGCCGCCAGCAGCTGGCCGCGGTTGCTCAGGTTGCCGCTGCGCAACAGCGCGCTCTCCACGATCACCCAGATACAGGCGCAACCGACGCCGGCGAAGAAGCGCCAGCCCAGCCAACTCCAAAAATCGATCGACAGCACCATGCCGGCAGTCGCGGCGGCGAACACCAGACAAGAAAGATGATAGCTGCGGGTAAAACCGACGCGCTGGATCAGTTTGCCCGCCACCAGCGTGCCCAACAGGTTGCCGCTGAAGTAAGAAGAGCTGACCATTCCCACCTGCCAAGTCGACAGCTGAGCATGGGTTAACCAAAGGGGCACTAACGTATTCAAAACGGCAATGGATACCGTGAGCAGCAAAAGGCCGCAGAGCAATAAGAGCACTGGGCGGGAGTATGCGGACATAGTGAAATTGTGACCGAACGCGCAATGAGAGTGCGCGCATCATGCCACTGGCGATAAAAAAGTCAATCGCCTCTTATCATTGCACCGCACGATTTGTTTCCGGCTAACCGGCTGAAAAAGCGCTATGCTCAGCGCAGAGCGAATTTGACGATGGAGAGGCAAGATGAGTCAGGCAAATGATGCGGCGGTAGAGGCCCTGCTGGCGGACATCGGCAGCACGCAAGGTGACCTGCTGGCCATTGTGCAGCAGGTGCGGCGAATCGCTGCGGCGAGCGGCAACGGCGTCACCGAGTCGGTCAAATACGGCGGCATCATGTTCTCGCATAGCCAATTTTTCTGCGGCGTTTTCGCCTATCGCCACCACGTCACGGTGGAATTCGGCCACGGCTATCGGCTGGCAGACAGCCATAACCAGCTCGAAGGCAGCGGCCAGTATCGGCGACACATCAAGCTCCACTCGCCCGCCGAGGTGAAAAGCAAACATCTGGCGGACTACCTTCAACAGGCTTATACGCTGGCGCCAGACTGAATTCTCGACATAAAAAAAGCGCCCGCAGGCGCTTTTTTCGTGGTTTGCCGTTTAGCCGATATATTCCAGGCCGCCCATATAAGGACGCAGCACTTCAGGCACCTGAATGCGGCCGTCGGCCTGCTGGTAGTTTTCCAGCACCGCCACCAGCGTACGGCCAACCGCCAGGCCGGAGCCGTTCAGCGTGTGAACCAGACGCGGTTTCTTGTCGGCTTTGCTGCGGCAGCGCGCCTGCATGCGACGCGCCTGGAAATCCCACATGTTGGAGCAGGACGAGATCTCGCGGTAGGTATCCTGCGCCGGCAGCCACACTTCCAGATCGTAAGTTTTGCACGCGCCGAAGCCCATGTCGCCGGTGCACAACAGCACCTTGCGGTAAGGTAGGTTCAGCAGCTGCAGCACTTTTTCCGCGTGGCCGGTCAGCTCTTCCAGGGCATCCATCGAATCTTCCGGACGAACGATCTGCACCATCTCGACCTTGTCGAACTGGTGCATGCGGATCAAACCGCGGGTGTCGCGGCCGTAAGAACCGGCTTCCGCGCGGAAGCATGGCGTGTGTGCGGTCATTTTCAGCGGCAGAGTTTCCTCTTCCACGATCTCGTCGCGCACCAGGTTGGTCAGCGGCACTTCCGCCGTTGGGATCAGCGCGTAGTTGCTGCTGTCGGCTTCTTCTTCCAGCGGACGGGTATGGAACAGGTCTTCGCCGAACTTCGGCAGCTGGCCGGTACCGTACAGCGTGGCGTGGTTAACCAGGTAAGGCACGTAGGCCTCCAGGTAGCCGTGCTGCTCGGTGTGCAGATCCAGCATGAACTGGGACAGCGCGCGGTGCATGCGGGCGATTTGCCCTTTCATCACCACGAAGCGCGAACCGGTCAGCTTAACCGCGGCGGCAAAATCCAGCCCGCCGGCCATTTCGCCCAGATCGACGTGATCGCGCACCGCGAAGTCGTACTGGCGCGGTTCGCCCCAGCGGGCAACTTCCAGGTTTTCGCTGTCGTCTTTACCATCCGGCACGGCGTCGTCCGGCAGGTTAGGCAGCGTCAGGGCGTAATCGCGGATCTCGCTCTGCAACGCATCCAGCGCCGCCTTGGCGGCATCCAGCTTGTCACCCAGCTCGTTCACTTCGCGACGCAGCGGCTCGATGTCTTCCCCACGCGCTTTGGCCGCGCCGATGGATTTCGATCGGGAGTTGCGTTCCGCTTGCAGCGTTTCAGTTTCTACCTGCAGAACTTTGCGACGTTCTTCCTGCGAACGCAGCAGATCCAGATCGAGTTTAAAGCCTCGGCGAGCCAGTTTGACGGCGACTGCGTCTAGCTCATTACGCAGCAGATTGGGATCGAGCATGCTAATCCTGTGCTTGTTGTTATTGAAAGAAGTGTTGTTGTTCTATGCGGCTGATTTATAGCCGCATAAAAGAAGAGTGATACCCGCTAACCTTACCGCAACGGCCTCGCTAGCGGTAGCGTTTTGTCGGGCTATTTTGATCCTGCTCAGCCAGCCATGCCAACTTTTCGCCGATTTTCCCTTCCAGCCCGCGCGAGGTCGGTTGATAGTAGCGCGTATGGGCCATTTCGGGCGGGAAATAGTTCTCGCCGGCGGCGTAGGCGTTGGGTTCGTCGTGGGCGTAGCGGTACTCCGCCCCCAGCCCCATTTCCTTCATCAGCTTGGTCGGTGCGTTGCGCAGGTGCTCCGGCACGTCATAATCGGCCTGCTCTTTGGCGTCGCGCATGGCGGCCTTGAACGCGGTGTAGACCGCATTGCTCTTCGGCGCGCAGGCCAGGTAGACGATCGCCTGCGCGATGGCGCGTTCGCCCTCCGCTGGCCCCACGCGGGTGAAGCAATCCCAGGCTGCGATCGCCACCTGCATGCCGCGCGGATCGGCGTTGCCCACGTCTTCAGAGGCAATCGCCAACAGACGGCGCGCCACGTAAAGCGGATCGCCGCCGGCGGTAATGATGCGCGCATACCAATACAGCGCGGCGTCCGGCGCCGAGCCGCGCACCGATTTATGCAGCGCGGAAATCAGATCGTAATAACGGTCGCCCTTATTGTCGAAGCGCGCGCTGCGCTCGCCCGACACCTCTTTCAGCAGCTCCGGCGTCAGCACCCGCACGCCTTTGGCGTCCAACTCCGCCATGTCGGCCATCATTTCCAGGCTGTTCAGCGCCCGGCGCGCGTCGCCGCCCACCAGCTCCGACAGAAGGCGGCGCGTTTCCGCCGGCAGCTCGATATTCTGGCCGCCAAAGCCGCGCGCCTTGTCGCCCATCGCCTGATCCAGCACCTGGCCGATATCTTCGGCGGTCAGCGCCTTCAGCAGGTAAACGCGGGCGCGGGACAACAGCGCCGAGTTCAGTTCGAACGACGGATTTTCGGTGGTGGCGCCGATAAAGGTGATGGTGCCGTCTTCGATGTGCGGCAGGAAAGCGTCCTGCTGGCTCTTATTGAAGCGGTGCACTTCGTCGACGAACAGGATGGTGCGGCGGCCGACGTCGCGATTTTGCCGCGCCCGCTCGATTGCCTCGCGGATTTCCTTGATACCGGAGGTCACGGCGGAGATCCGTTCGACATCCGCCTGGCCGTAACGGCCGATCAGTTCTGCCAGCGTCGTCTTCCCGGTGCCCGGCGGCCCCCATAAAATCATCGAGTGCAGTTGCCCGGCCTCAATGGCGCGCGGCAGCGGCTTGCCGGCGGCCAGCAGGTGCTGCTGGCCGATATACTGCGCCAGCGTGGTCGGCCGCATACGCGCGGCCAACGGCTGGAACTCGTTCTGGGAAAAATCGAGCGACAGATTATTACTCACTTGCACCTCACTGGCGCTGGTCGTCCAGCGTCACCCCCTTCGGCGGGGTAAATTTGAATTTGGCCGGATCGGCGGCGACGTTCTGCTGGCTTTTCAGCGTGTAGGAACTGCGCTGGCCGTCCTGCTCCACCGCGGCGAAGCTGCGGATGGTGCCGCTGTTGGTCACGCTGATGGCGAACTGCTTCAGGTTGCCGCTGGCGGACTTCGGCGTCAGCTCGAAATCATCGCCCTTTTGCTTCACGTTGTACTGTTTCCAGTCGCTGGCATTATTGCGGGTGATCAGCATAAACGGCGTATTGCCGGTGGCGTTCTTCAGCCAGGTCGCCGTCACCTGCTCGACGAACGGGTTATAGAACCACAGGGTTTGGCCATCGGAGACCAGCACGCTCTCATCGGGTGACGTCATGTGCCAGTTGAACAGGTTCGGCCGCTTCACCCACAGCTCGCCTTCCCCCTGTTGCACCGCGGCACCGTCGGCGCTGGTCACGGTTTGCGAGAAGCTGGCGTGGAAACTGTTCACCTTCGCCAGGCGACTTTGCAGATCCTGTGCGGCGTCGGCCAGCACGGAGGTAGAAGCGAATCCCGAAAGCAGACAGCAGGCAACTAACAGTTTTTTCATTATTCCAGATACCTTATGAAATGCGTTAACCGCAGGGCGACGCCGTGCGGGTCAAATCAACCCTTTACCCCGTTACTTTACCCGAAGCCGGCGATCGGCCGGTAGGCCAATGTTCCGAGAAGAAACGGGTTTACGCTTCTTTGCACAAGGGCCGCTTAAGCGGCCCTTTCTTATTGAATTGCAATGGCTAAACGACCATCAATCGTGCCGCGGCGGCGCCAGCACCTCGCGGTTGCCGTTGTGCCCCTGCTCGCTGACGATGCCCTGCGCTTCCATCTGTTCGATGATGCGCGCCGCGCGGTTATAGCCGATACGGAACTGGCGCTGCACGCCGGAGATGGAGGCGCGGCGTTTATCCACCACGAAATCCACCGCCTGGTCAAACAGCGGATCCAGCTCTTCGTCGCCGTCCATACCGCCGCCGGCACCGCCCTCGCCGTCTTCGCCGCCGCTGAGAATGCCCTCTTTATATTGGGGCCGCTCGCGCGCTTTCCAATCCTTGACCACCGCGTGCACTTCCTGATCGCGCACGAATGCGCCATGCACGCGCACCGGAATCGAGGAGTTCGGCGCCAGATAGAGCATGTCGCCCATACCCAGCAAGGACTCGGCGCCCCCCTGATCGAGGATGGTGCGGGAGTCGATCTTGCTCGACACGGTAAAGGCGATACGCGTCGGGATGTTGGCCTTGATAAGACCCGTGATCACATCCACCGACGGACGCTGGGTCGCCAGCACCAGATGGATACCCGCCGCACGCGCTTTCTGCGCCAGGCGAGCGATCAACTCTTCGACCTTCTTGCCGACCGTCATGATTAGATCGGCGAATTCGTCGACCATCACCACGATGTACGGCTCTTTCTCCAACACCGGCGGCGTGATGTCCATGCTGTCGGTCGGCTTCCAGAACGGATCCGGGATCGGACGCCCCATCGCTTCGGCCTGATCGACGCGCTCGTTGTAGCCGGCCAGGTTACGCACACCCAAGGCAGACATCAGCTTGTAGCGGCGTTCCATTTCCCCCACGCACCAACGCAGCGCGTTGGCGGCGTCTTTCATGTCGGTGACCACATCGGTCAACAGGTGAGGAATGCCTTCGTAAACCGACAGCTCCAGCATTTTCGGGTCGATCATGATAAAGCGCACTTCTTTCGGCGTGGCTTTATACAGGATGCTCAGGATCATGGCGTTGACCCCGACCGACTTACCGGAACCGGTGGTACCGGCGACCAGCAAGTGCGGCATTTTGCCCAGATCGGCCACCACCGGCTCGCCGGAGATGTCCTTACCCAATACGATGGACAGCGGCGACGGGTTGTCACGGAAGGCCGGGCAATCCAGCACTTCGCGCAGATACACCGTTTGCCGCTTGGCGTTCGGCAGCTCCAGACCGACGTAAGGCTTGCCAGGGATCACTTCTACCACGCGCACCGCCGACGTCGACAGCGAGCGCGCCAGATCGCGTGACAGGTTGGAAATGCGCGCCGCTTTAACGCCCGGCGCCAGATCCAGCTCGAAGCGGGTGATGACCGGCCCCGGCAGGATGTCCACCACGTCGGCTTTCACGCGGTAATCGGCCAGGCTGGCCTCCACCAGACGCGCCTTCTGTTCCAGCGCGAAGGAGTCGACCGGTTCTACCTCTTTCGGGGCCTCGGTCAGCAGATCCAGCGTCGGCAGCGGCGTGGTCGGCTTCTGCAGCGGCTGATCGTTGCGCATCAGGAACGGGTGAATCAAGCTGTCCATCGCCGGATGCTGCTCGGCCTGAGTTTGCTGAGGCTGCTGCTGCACCGGTTGCTGTGGCTGCTGATATGGCTGCGACGGCTGTTGATACTGCTGTTGCTGCGGCTGCTGGTATTGCTGAGGCTGCGAGTGCGGTTGCTGAGGTTGGGCAACCGGCGCCGCAGGCTCAAACTGGCCGAACGGCACGTCGTCCTGTTGCTCGCTTTGCTGTTCAATGCGCTCTTCAAGCTGCGGAGACAGCGTGAACATCGGCTCGCTCGGGCCATCATCCACCAGATCCGCCATCGGCGAGAAGCTGAAAGCATTGCGGGTATCGACCGGGCTGGCGGCCGGCGCTTGCGGAGCAGGCGCTTGCTGGCCGTAGCGCGCCTGCTGCTGCTCGGCGAACGCCTGGCGCAGCGCGGCCTCTTGCAGCGCCTCTTCGTCGTCCTGTTGATAGCCTTCGCCGTAGCGTTGGTTCTGCTGCTCAGCAAACGCCTTGCTCAGCTCGGCTTCCTGCAGGGCGCTCTCGTCATCTTGTTGCTCCGGCGCGTAGCTTTCGCCGTAGCGTTGGCTTTGCTGCTCGGCAAACGCCTGACGCAGCGCGGCTTCCTGCAGCGCCTCTTCTTCCTGCGGGCTCACCGCCGTCGGCTGCTGAGGATCCGCCTGGCGCTGTTCCTGCTCGGCCGCACGCTGCGAAGGCAGCTTGATGCCGTAAGAAGCCAGCTCGCGACGGGTCGGGATGCGCACCGGGTTCGGCCGCGGCAGCTCAGGGCCGATGCCCTGCTTAACCTGCGGATTGCCGTCGCTGGTGGCCGTGAAGGCCGGCATGAAGGTCGCCGCTGCGGCGCCCGCAGCGGCAGCGGCTGCCGTATCCAGCTGTGGCTTGGCGCCGGTAGCGCTGAAACCACCCGCTCCGCTGACGTCGGCGCTGTCGCGCTGCGCGGCGGTAAAATCAAAGGGAGAACGCGCCGGCGGCTGCGGCGCAGCCGGCTCTTGCCAATTGCCGAGACGCGGCTCATCGTCATCCTGATAAGGATCGACAGGACGCGTCGCCTTCGGTACAGGCGTTTCTTCCGGAATTTCGAAGGAGTACAGCGGCGGCGTGGCGTCTTGCGCCGGGGCGCTCACCGGGTGCTGATTGACCGAGGCCGGCGCGGCCGGCGCCACCGTTACCGACGGCGCCTGAGCGGCGATCGGCGCTGCAACGGGCTCGTGGATCGCTGCCTTCACCGCCGGTGCAGGCGAAGCCGCCGGCGCGATTGGCGCGGCGTCTGCTTCAACCTCACCATCGTCGGCTCGCAGGCCGCTGAGCAACGGATCGGCGGCGTCTTCCGCCGCCTCTTTGGCGCTTTCGGTGACCGAAGGCGCGGAGAACAACACGTCGTCATCGGCGGCCGCGGCTCCGGCGGCGGTCGCGGCAACCGCTGCGGCGGCGCCCTTCCCTGCCTGCTCAGGCTCGTCGTCAACGTAACGCTCGTCATCCTCGAAATAACGCGCTTCGCGACGCGAACGGTTGGTCATGAAGGTCGCGACGCCCAGCACCGCCCCGCCGATCTTCTCGGCGATCACCAGCCAGGACCAGCCGGTAAACAGCGTCAGCCCCGCCGCCCACACGCACAGCAGCGCCAGCGTGGCGCCGATGCCGTTGAACCATGGCAACATGGCGTTGCTCAGCAGGCTGCCGATCACGCCGCCGGAAGCGAAGTAATAGAGATCGTCAACGTTCAGCGCCGCCAGCCCACAGGAGGTGAGCACTAACGCCAGGGTGCCGATCAGGCGCAGGGAGAGCGCGAAATAGTCGACGTAGTCTCTGTTGGCCCGTTGGCGATAGGCCGCCCAGCACAGAACCAGCATGATCGGTGGTATCGCGTAGGCGAGCACCCCGAAGGTGAAGAACAGCGTGTCGGCCAACCAGGCCCCAACACCGCCGCCCAAGTTGTGAATCGGCTCATGCCACGCGGTCTGCGACCAGCTTGGGTCAGACGGGTTGAAACTGACCAGCGCAGCCATGAGGTAAACGGCAAAAATCGCTACCACGATAAGCACAGCCTCCAGCAAACGCCGGCCACTGCTGAGTCTTTTCAGGGTAACTTCTTTATCTTCTGTATATTCCTGGCTCAAGAAAGGCTCTCCAGGTTCCTGTTAGCTGACATAGCAACAGCGCCGAGAAGCTTCCCCGGCGCCGAAACTGTATGAATAAACAGGAGTGTAACCAATTTAATCAGGTTTTGCACCTGCACCTTACCGTGTTTTGATAACCAGACGGTTACTCTGTTTCACTTCTTCCATCACTACGTAGGTACGGGTGTCGTTGACCCCCGGCAAACGCAGCAAGGTTTCGCCCAGCAGTTTACGGTAAGCCGACATATCCGGTACGCGGGTTTTCAACAGGTAGTCGAAATCACCGGAAACCAGATGACACTCCTGAATCTCTTCAAGCTTCTGCACTGCCGAGTTGAATTGCTCAAACACATCCGGCGCGCCGCGGTTCAGCGTGATCTCCACGAAAACCAGCAGGGACGCATCCAGATAATGCGGGTTAAGCAATGCGGTATAGCCATGAATGAAACCCTGGCGCTCGAGACGGCGCACGCGTTCCAAACATGGTGTCGGGGATAACCCCACGCGCTTCGAAAGCTCGACGTTCGAAATACGCCCATCCTTCTGCAGCTCATTCAGGATGTTGCGGTCGATACGGTCAAGATCTTTACCCGGGCGTTTCTTGTTGTCTGCCATTATTATTGTCTCTCTTATTTTCTTCCGTGCACTTGCCACACCCTAGCCAACGTCAATGTGTAAGGGTTCGTTCCAAGCGAAGACCCGATGCCTGTCATATGCTTCTTCACTACCATCATTCCACGCCGCGCAGCCTGTCTGTCCAACCCCGCGCGGCGCCGGTAACGACGTTAAGGTCGAGAAAAAATCAGCAAACGCTTGCGCGCCCTGCTCCGCACATCCACCGCGCATTGCCGCCTCGCGGCGCAAATACGTACGATTTGCTGGTGTTACGGGGATAATTTCTTCTTCCTATGATGTTTTCGCAAATGCGCAGCGGATTGTCAAAGTAAAAGAAGCAAAATCAGAACAACGTACCGTCACGAAAAGTCTGCATCCCATTTTTGGTTATGAATCGCTGGCAGATAAACCCCGGCAGGGAGCGGCCTAAGTCGCAGAATGCGCCGTTTTTGCGCGCTTGGCGATTCAGCGGCCTAATGCGACTTTGATAAGGTAAATTTCTGCGTTCGGCGTACGATTTGCCGACAGCGGGTGCATTAATAGGCGACAACTATCATACAAATCGTTAACAACGTCGCCCGGCGCTTTTTTTACTGCGTCATTTTCCCTACAATCGGCTTCATTGTCCGCCATTGTGGAATAAAGAGGTTATTCATGGGCACGGCTAAACATAGCAAATTACTGATTCTGGGCTCCGGCCCGGCCGGTTACACCGCCGCCGTTTACGCGGCGCGCGCCAACCTGAGCCCGGTGCTGATCACCGGTATGGAACAAGGCGGCCAGCTGACCACCACCACTGAAGTGGAAAACTGGCCGGGCGACGCCGAAGGCCTGACCGGTCCGGCGCTGATGGAGCGCATGCGCGAGCATGCGGAGAAGTTCCAGACCGAAATCGTCTTCGATCACATCAACAGCGTCGATCTGCAGCAGCGTCCGTTCCGCCTGTTCGGCGACAGCGGCGAATACAGCTGCGACGCGCTGATCATCGCGACCGGCGCCTCCGCCCGCTATCTTGGCCTGCCTTCCGAAGAGGCCTTCAAGGGCAAAGGCGTTTCCGCCTGTGCGACCTGCGACGGCTTCTTCTACCGCAACCAGAAAGTCGCAGTGGTCGGCGGCGGCAACACCGCCGTTGAAGAAGCGCTGTACCTGTCCAACATCGCCGCCGAGGTTCACCTGATCCACCGCCGCGACAGCTTCCGCTCGGAGAAGATCCTGATCGATCGGCTGATGGAAAAAGTGAAAAGCGGCAACATCGTGCTACATACCGACCATACGCTGGACGAAGTGCTGGGCGATGAAATGGGCGTGACCGGCGTGCGTATCCGCAGCACCAAAGCGGAAAACGAAACCCGTGAACTGGAACTGGCCGGCGTGTTCATCGCCATCGGCCACAGCCCGAACACCGGCATCTTCGGCGGCCAGCTGGAGCTGGAAAACGGCTACATCAAAGTGCAGTCCGGCATTCACGGCAATGCGACCCAAACCACCATCCCCGGCGTGTTCGCCGCGGGCGACGTGATGGATCACATCTACCGCCAGGCGATCACCTCCGCCGGCACCGGCTGTATGGCGGCGCTGGACGCGGAGCGTTACCTGGACGGCATCGCCGGCGCAGAAGTCTGCTAAAACGTTCTCTTCATCAGCAAAAAGCGGCTCTCGAGCCGCTTTTTTTGTTGTAAGCCTTAAACCACCTCCTAAGGAGGTGGTGATTGAACCTGTGAGGCTCTAGCCTGAAGGAAACCCATGCCGGAATATTCCAGCTTACTCACCACAAGTAAGAAGGAAA
>NZ_JBJNLG010000036.1:0-15361 GCF_052169175.1 Serratia sp. CY31944 | reverse complement strand
CTACTATCAGTTGCCGGCGCTGGGTGCGCCGGCCGCGGCCGGCAGCAGCGCCGCCTCCACGCGCCAGCTGTGGCTGGAGCACGTGAGCGTGGCGGATTATCTGGCGCAGAGCGGCGTGGTGTATCAGACCAACGACGTGCAGTATGTGATAGCCCAGAACAACCTGTGGGCCAGCCCGCTCGATCAGCAGCTGCAGCAAACGCTGGTCACCAACCTGAGCAGCGCGCTGCCGGGGTGGGTGGTCTCTTCGCAGCCGATGAGCAGCGATCAGGATGTGCTGAACGTGACCATCAGCGGCTTCCACGGCCGCTTTGACGGGAAAGCAATCATTCGCGGCGAGTGGGTGCTGAACCGCCAGGGGCGTTTGATCAAAAGGCCTTTCAACCTGGAGCTGAAACAGGGTGAAGATGGCTATGATGCCCTGGTGCGCACGCTGGCGCAGGGGTGGCAGCAGGAGGCCCAGGCTATCGCCAAGGTGTTGTCCCCCTAAAATGGCAATCAACAGCCATAATGCACCGGTGACGGCTTATGGTGATGGGATCAGATTCGGGATTAGGCCTGTTGACGACGCACCAGAATAAAAGAAAAAGTAAAAAAAGTTCCCATCTTACTTGGGAACTTTTTGATAAAAAATAACAGCATGACGACAGTCATTACCGCTGGCGCTCACAGCGTTGTCCATGCAGAAAAAAACGTTATGGCAGCCAAGAGCATCAGAGCATTATCAGAACTGATATAGATATAAGGTTTTAGATATTATTCTCGTCTGATATGCGCAACCTCATGCATATCAGACACTGAAGCGTTCACGTTTATTGTATTGTGACGAGTTCAACGACGCCATTTATAACAAACTGAACCCCCATACAGACCAGCAGGAATCCCATCACTCGGGAAATAGCATCGATTCCAGATGTTCCTACAAGCTTCATAACACCCAGTGACGCCCGCAGAGATACCCATAAAATCAGAGAAATGGCTATCGCAATCAGGGGGGGCGCGGTGTAGGCGACCCACAAATCCAGATGCGATGTTTCAGCGCTGAATGTCGACGCGGCACTGATCAACATAGCAATGGTACCCGGGCCTGCCGTACTGGGCATTGCCAAGGGGATAAATGCTATATTTTTGGTTTTTCCCTTCTCGCCGTTTTGAGGCTTATTCACATCCTGCGGAAACAGCATGTTAAACCCAATAAAGGCAACGATCATTCCACCTGCAATTCGTAATCCCGGAATGGATATGCCAAAGGTATTAATAACAGCCTTACCGGCATACCATGCAACCATCATAATCACAAAGACATAGAAAGCCGCCATAGCTGACTGCTTCTTTTTTTCTTGTTCAGACATGTCGCCTGACAGCCCAAGAAAAAGGGCTACAGTGGTCAATGGGTTTACCAGCGGCAGTAATAAAACCAACCCTAGCCCAATAAGTTTAAATAACTCAAACATCTTTCCACCTCCTTTTAAAGTGTCCCCCCGGAGCTATCTCCGGGGGTAAGTTCTATCGAGACTTCTCCCATTGCAGAACGGCGCTGATGGCAGCCGGCAATACCGTCAGGGTAAATAGGGTGGCAACGAATAGCCCACCAATAATGGCATAGGCCATAGGCCCCCAAAATACCTGATGCGCGATAGGTATCATCCCTAATATTGCTGCACAAGCCGTCAAGAGTATCGGTCTGGAACGATGCAGTGATGCCTCGACGATCGCCTCAGTATTATCCGCACCTTGCGCCCTGTTTATTTCCACTTCTTCAATAAGGATCACGGCATTGCGGATAATCATCCCCGCCAACGCAATCACGCCAAGAATCGCGACAAACCCCATTGGCGTTCCGGTGGGTAACATGGCGGCGACAACGCCAATCAAACCGAAGGGGGCAATCAACAGCGCCAGCATCATGCGTGAGAAACTACGCAACTGCACCATCAGCAAGATCAGCATCACCAATAAGGTCACTGGCAGAACGGCGAATACGGAACGGTTGCCTTTCATGGCTTCAATGACGCTTCCCCCCTCGGTAATGTGATATCCCGGAGGCAGACTTTTGCGTAATTCATCGACAACAGGCGCCAAACTCTTGGATACGCCGGACGCATTCAGCCCTGGCGCAATATCCGTTTGCACCGTAATGAAAGGCTCTCGTTGCCGCCGCCACTGAATAGGCTCAGCCAACGTATAGCCTATCGTTGCGATCTGCTTTAATGGCACAACGCGCCCATCGGCCGTCGTTAATTGCAAATCCGCGACGGTTTCAATGTCTCTCCGCGTATTTTCCGAAGCTCGCAGCACCACGTTAACCTGGCGGTTTCTGTCCCTGATCGTCGTTACAGCGGACCCCGAATACATTTCAGCAAGAGCGCTTGCGACATCCTGAGAGCTTAATCCCAAGGCCCTCGCTTCCGTCTGATTAAGCGTTATATAGAGTTCTCGTTGCGGTTCTCCCGCAGTAAGGTTGACCTCTCTTGTCTGCGGGTTGTCACCCAATTTCCCCGCCAACTCCATGGATATCTCACGGATTTTGGTCAGATCCGGGCCGGAAACGCGATATTTCAACGGCCAACCTACCGGGGGCCCCAGCTCCAACGGCGAAGCACGCGTAACAAGATGGCCGAAATCTTTTTGCAGAATTTTTTCAAGCCTGGACTTCACGGCGTCACGCTCTTCAAGTCCCTTGGTGACCACGACCAATTGAGCGATATTTTCGTTATCAAGCAACAGGTCCATCGGTAAATAAAACCGCACGGCACCCGATCCAACGTACGTCGTAAAATGATCAATATCGGGATCCTTCTTGAGGATTTCCTCCAAGCGAATGGCTTCCCTCGCCGTATCTTCCTGCACGGCATTTCTCGGCAGAGTCAGACTGACGAGTAACTCCGGCCTGTCAGAAGCGGGAAAGAACTCTTCTTCCATGTGCGAGGATCCGATAAAAGCAATGGCCAGCAACAGAACCGCCACGATGCCGGTCATCCCTCGGCGCTTAAGGATATATCGCAATGCACTTTCGTACTTTTGCATGACTTTACCTTTACCATGGGCGTGTTCCTTCATCACCTTAGGTAAAAGCCACACGCCTATCAGCGGTGAAAAAAGTACGGCAACAATCCAGGAGTTGATGAGTGAGATCAGCACCACCATGAACAGAGAATAACAGTACTCCCCCGCACTCGACGTTGCGAAACCGACCGGGATAAAACCGGCGATCATGACCAATGTGCCGGTCAGCATCGGGAAAGCCGTCGTCGTCCAGGCTTTTGTCGCCGCCTTTTTGACAGGGTCTCCTTTCTCCAGACGCGACATCATGATCTCTACAGTGATCATGGCATCATCGACCAGTAACCCCAGCGCAATAATTAATACGCCAAGGGAGATACGCTGTATGCCTATACCGGCAATTTCCATGCCGATAAACGTCATGGCCAGCACCAGCGGAATGGATGCTGCAACCACTAACCCGGCACGAGTGCCTAATGACAAGAAAGACACAGCCAACACAATGACGACCGCCTCAAGGAGCACTTTCATAAAGCTCCCCACCGCGTCATGCACCACCGTCGACTGATCGGCCACTTTCAGCACGTTGATACCCGCAGGCAAGCGGCTGGAGATATCATCCATCTTTTCGTTAAGCGCTTTGCCGAAATCCAGCATATTGCCTGTCGGGGCCATGGAGATGGCCAGGCCAATCGCCGACTCCCCGTTAACTCTGAAGGCCGGCGTCGGCGGATCGACCGCCTCGCGAGAGATAGTCGCAATATCCGTCAGAGGAACGAATTTATCCTGAATATGCAGTGTCAGCTGTTTGAGGCTTTCTTCCGATGCGAAAGCGCCGCTGACTCTCAACATGACTTTATCTTTGTCGGTTCTGATTTCTCCCGCCGGAGTCACGGCGTTTTGCGCGCTGATGGCGTTCTTGATTTGGTCGAGCGTCAGCCCCATGCCCGCAATTTTCTGCGGTGAGAATGATAAGATGACCTGCTCTTCTTTCACGCCCAGCAGGTTCACTTTCCCAACATCCGGTAGCGTTAAGACGTCCGTGCGAACTTTATCAACCAGATCGCGCAGTTCACGCTCGCTGAATCCTTCACGCGTAAAGCCATAGATGGTGCCGTAGGTATCATCAAATTCATCGTTGACGGCAGGTGAACTGACGCCGGCAGGAAGCTGAGGGGAAACGTCCTTTATTTTTTTCCTGACCGTATACCACAGTTCTTTCACTTTCTCCGGCGGCGTATTATCACGCAGATAGATAAAAATAACCGACTCGCCGGGCCGGCTGTAACTCTCCAAATAATCAAGGTAAGGAACTTCCTGAAGTTTCTTCTCCAACGGATCGGTCACGAAATTGACGGTATCCTCCACAGAGGCCCCAGGCCAACTCGCGGAAACCACTGCCGTTTTAATGGTAAACGCCGGATCCTCGTTGCGCGGCAAGTTGTAATAGCTCATCACCCCGGCAATGGTGATAACCAACATAAAAAAGGCAACCAGTTGCTGATTGGCAAGCGCCCAGGCAGACAGGTTAAACTTCTCGGGTTCAGAGGCATTCATCAGAATTTATCCTCCAAACTCACTTTCTCCCCAGGCCGTAACTTGCTCACGCCAGCGATCACCACCTTGTCGCCAGGTTTGAGGCCATCAGCAATAAACACGTCCTCGGAGCTATAGCGAGTAACGTTAACTTTGCGCAATGCCAAGGTTAATGTATCCGGTTGAACGATTAAAACGGCAGGATCCACGCCATCACGGGTCATCGCAGACGCCGGCAGAACAAACGCTGCCTGCCCCGGGATCACGATACTTCCCTGCACCGTCGCGCCCAAAGCCATTTTCTCTGGAGGGTTCGGCAGCGAGACTCTGACTCGCCAGGTCCGCGTCTGCTTATCCGCCTGTGGATTCACATCTCGGATCACGCCCTCAGTCACGACGGAAGGATCGGAAAGCAGCGCAATCTTGACTTTATTATCGGAAAGATTGCTGTACAAAATTGCTTCTGGAACGTCAAATACGGCATCTACTCCCTGATTGAGTGAGAGCGTAACGACCCCCTGCCCTGCGCTGACAGTTTGTCCAGGATTCAGATTAACCGAAGTCACTACGCCATCTGAAGGCGCAACCAGACGGGTGTAACCCAATTGCTCCTGAGCGATTTTCAAATTCGATTGAGCAGAGACGCGTTTTGCCGCCGCGACTTCAAGATTGACCCTCGCTTCATCAACCTGAGCCTGCGCGATAGCACCGGTTTTGATCAATGATTGCAGCCTCCTGAAATTGAGAGCAGCCAGGCGCTCTGAAGAAACGGCACCGGCCAGTTCGGCCTGCGCACTGCGCACCTGATTCTCGTTATTTCTGGGCTCCAACGTCGCGATCGTTTGCCCCGCCTTTAATTTGTCCCCCACATCGACTGGGCGGCTGAGGAGCCGGCCGTCAATGCGAAACGAGAGCTGAGATTCCTCATGGGGGCGAATTTCTCCGGTATGCTTTATCAAAACTCCGCCAACCGGATTATCGACGACAAGCGTTCGTACGGAACGTGTAGGCACCTCCTGTGTCTTTGCTTTATCATCACATCCCGCCAAAAAAACGAACAGGGGAATAATAAACAGTTTCCAATATTGAAATAGAAACACGCTCTTGACCGTACTTATTAACCTGAACAAACCTACTGACATAAGACATTCTCCTGATAGTCTGTCGAAGAATTAAACCTTTTTTATGTGTAGATTTAGTCCATGTTTTTTCAAGGAATCATCAAGACTCTATTTTCATTGGAAGAATTAGTTGAAATAGCATCCCACCGTCAGGATGATTCTGAGCACTGAGACTGCCGTCGTGTTCGCGGCTTATCGCCATGGCGATAGAAAGACCGAGCCCACTTCCCCCCAGATTTCTCGACCGCGAGCTCTCCTCCCGGGAAAAACGTTCGAACATCAAGGGCAAAAAGGCTTCACTGACGCCCGGCCCATAATCGCGAAAACCGACGATAGCCTCATTATTAAAATGATTAACGGTGATTGTCAGTTTCTTGCCGGAATGCGCGTAGCGCATTGCATTTTTTATGAGAATCGTAACAACTTGCCCAATTCGGAACGGATCGGCATAGACGAATACAGGAGCAGGACATTCAAATTCAATCGTGAAGTTTCCCTGAGAAGCTTCAGCCTTTAACCATTGCAAACGCTCCTGAATCAAATCGCACAGATTCACATGGTATTTTTCTAATGATAATGCCCCGGCTTGCGACAATGACAGCGTTTGAAGATCATCAATAAGGCGATTTAGGCTATTCAAGGGCTGCATAACCAGATCTAACTGATTCTTGTCCGGCTCAAAAACCCCATCCATAATTCCCTGAAGGCGTGCGATGGAAGCCGTCAACGGCGAGCGTAACTCATGCGCCATAGCGATATGAGAAGCACGCAACTCCCCTTCATAATAAGTCAGTTTTTTGGTCATCTCATTGAAATCGTGTGTTAGAGTAAGAAGTTCTTCCGGCGCTTTCTCTTCTAATTTTGCTTGCACAGAGAAATCCCCCTCGGCGACTTTTCTCGCGGCAGTGACCAAATAGGAAAATTGCTTCGCCAATGGCCGCGACATATAGAGCCCCAGTAAGACCATGAGAGGTATAGCGACAACAACCAAAATAGCCAGCATAATCCAATCCCCCGACGTGATCGACGGATTAGCAAAGTCAATGCCATACCAATAGTGAAAAAGGCTATAAAACCTGTACAAATCTTCATTGGGATTATTAAGCAAGTGCAGGAATTCCTTTCGGACATCCGCCGGCATTTCATGATATAAAACCCAGGTACTATAAATGGCATAGCGCAACCACATACAGAGTGCAATAATAACAATCACCCCGACAGATTGGGAAATGACCCTCACGCAAATCCACTTCCAAAGCGAAACTCTTTTGCTTTTCTTATTCATTTATTCCAATACCTGTAGCCCATCGCTCTAACGGTCAGTAGTACATCATCCACCCCTACCGAATTGAGCTTTTTGCGCAAATTATAAATATGCGTATCGACAACCCGCTCAAATGCATCACTTTCCGGCAAACACATATTTAATAATGTCTGGCGGGAAAATGCTCTTTTTGGCGCACGCATTAGCACGGATAACAATAAAAATTCAGTCGGCGTAAGATCCACTGCAATTTTAATGTTTTCGGCGGGGCAGACGTGAACCAGCATCGCCTCTTCATCAAGTTGTACCGGGCCACAAATAATAAGCTCAGATTTTATATTTAAAGCAGTCGCTCTTCTCAGCACGGCATGAACCCGAGCAACCACCTCTCCCGGGTTATAGGGTTTCACGATGTAATCATCAACGCCGTGCCTCAACGAGGAGATCTTATCCTGAATCTCGCCGATTGCCGTCACCATGATGACCGGCACATCGCTCTTTCTACGCACACGTGCCAATATTTCATTGCCATTTATTCCCGGCAGCATGACGTCTAATAAAACCAAATCAGGTTGCCAGGAAAAAACCATCTCAAGCCCTTTAACACCATCGCCTACCTTAGCAACGGCAAAGCACTCTCTTTTTAGATAAGCTTCCAGGACTTCTGCAGCATGCATATCGTCCTCGATGATTAAAACTCTTCTTTCTTCCATATATTAACCTGCTATTCAGTCACGCTAATCAAGTAAAAATAATATAATAAAGTTTAGCACTTTTTTATTTAAAGAATAAACAAAAAACGAAGATAGTACATATCAGGCGATTAAAAATAAAGTCAGCACGACTTCATTCAAAACCAGCAAGACAAAAAACACGATGCAATAACATTAAAATTCAAATAGTTATCAACGAAACAGCATTAACCCAAAAATAAAAAAACAGAAATTGATAACATCTTGACAAAGTTAAGCAATAATCGAGATTTCAATAGCACCAACAGGTGAAGATATCGGGAGCCGATGCAATGGAAATGAGCAAAGTTGAACAGTCCAGAATATTTATTAATAGCGTTATCAATCTGTTGGAAATGCATCTCAGGCAACCGGTAAACATCATAAACCTGATTGATAAAACTGGATATTCCAGATGGTATGTTCAACGTAAATTCTGTGCTTTGGCCGGCATATCGATGAAGTCTTACATCAGATCAAGAAAAATGACAGAGGCGGCAAAAATGATTTTATCTACAGACAGAAAGATTATAGATATTGCACTTGAATATGGTTATCTGGAACAGCAGGCCTTCTGTCGCATCTTTAAAAACCACTATGGCGTTTCCCCTACGATGTTTCGCAAAATGAATAAGCCACGTGAGGATATTTGGATATCGGCGAAAACAGTGCTTGTAAAACTCACAAACGATGGGAAATGAAATCGAGGACGTAACGAAGTTACAACATGTTGTCAGCGATGAAGAAAAATAGGATATGATTAATCAGCGCATGTTTGTGATGAGAAATTCAATGGCCTATTATTATTTTAGCCAATTCATTAGCCAAAAACGCTCAGTAAGACAACATCCTTTATTTTTGAACGAATAAATTTTCCATAATTATACAATCAACGACGTTCTTCTATCGTTCGCCATACAGCGTATGATAGGGGCTATACCCTGGTTTTATATCAAACGCGCATCTATGGCTCGGCACAACGTATATCCATCATTGACGCATACGTGCATAAAATCCCCAGCGAAAAGAAATTCATACGCACTTATATTCGCTTAGCTCCAATTTTAGCTTCAGCTCTCTTAATTACATTATGATTTTACTGGGTTTGAGAAGGGATAGGAGCATTGTTCACCTTATACACCTTTTAGTTCTCTCCTTTTCTTTCAATGCATTGATAGGTGTGCTGTTCCCATTTCAGTACGCACCACTACCCACCTACTGAGTGAACAGTCTGAATCGCAGACACAAAAAAACCGGCCTGAGCCGGTTTGGGGAGCGCTTGTCGTTATGATATTGGCCGTTCAGCGGCCGATAGGATGCCCTGGTGTTGCTGCATGTGTTTGGGTCAATTCCACTATAGGCGGCGTGGCGATTGAGCGTCCAATGGGTTCGGCAGATCAATAATGGCCTATTGATCGGCTCGGCCGATCGACCCGCTCATCGTCACACCGCCCCGCACTTAGGCAGCCAGTCCGCTTCGCACTCGTCACTCAATATCAGGTTGGTCTGTATTCCCTGCTTGGTGCGGCGTTTGAGCAGCGTATGCTCATACTCTTTCAGCGTCTGCGGCACTGCCTGGCCGAACGCCGTCAGGTTCATCACGTGCTGATAACCCCGTGCCGCCATAAACGACAGGTAGGCGTGATACAGGTAGCGGCGCGGATTCGGCGGGGTGATGTTGGCATTGCCGATCATCATCCCTTCCGGGGTGCCCAGCACCGTCAGGTAACCACAAAAATCAACCAGCGGATCGGCATGCCGTTTGATTTCCAGGGCTTCCGCCGAACTCTGCTGCGCCTGAAGCAGTACGCGGGCGTCATTCGGGTTGGCGAAGCGCTGCATCAGGTGACGCACGATAACCGCCAGCTCTTCGGTGATCTTCGCCAGCAGCAACGGGTCGCGCTCCTCGGGGGCAATAGCTTCCGGGAACGGCAAAATAACGCGGCGGCGCGAGATGCCGCCGCTGCGGTCGCTGAACTGCATCGGGTTGTTGTTGACCGCCAAAATCACCGCCGGGATGTGCGCCGCGTAGGCGTCGCGGTATTTCGGGTCGATGGCGACCGCATCGCCGCCGGTGATGGCCTTGATACCGGCGCCGTCACCGCTCCACTTCTCCTGGTCGGGCAGAATAATCAGCGAGAAGCCGACCACGCTGGCTCGCTCGCGCGCCGACTCCAGGTTATCGATGGTGGCGGAGGTGGTGTTGTCCGCCCCGGCCAACAGCCGGGCGATGGCCGCCATTACGCTCTTGCCGCTGCCGCCGGGGCCGGTCACTTCGAGGAACAGCTGCCAGTCATAGCGGTTGGCCAGCACCATAAAGAGCGCCGCGAGAATACGCTCCTGCTTGTCGTGACTCCCCCCGGCGGCCCGCGTCAGCCACTGCCAGAAGTGCGGTGCATGGTCGGCTAGGTTCTCCCCGGCGCGCGGCGGCGTGTAGTCCACGCTGTTGACGGTGCGCAGCCAGTGCTCTTGCCGGTGGGCGCTAAACTGCCCGCTGACGGTATCAAATACCCCGTTACGAAAACCTATCAACCGCCGGGCCGGGTCGCCCATCTGCGGCACCATCAGCTTGAGGGTATCCAAAATGCTGTTGATACCGGCGGCGGAGAACGGCGCGCGCACCTTCTGGAACAACGCGGCAATCTCCCGGCTCAGCTGCCGGTGCGGCAGCACCTGCCAGGCGCCACGCGTATAGCGGCACAGCTCCTCTCCCACCGGCGGCACCGCCAGGGTGTTGCCGTAGTGTTCGGCTAGCAGCTCGGCCTTCTCGCTGGCGCTCATGGCTTTGAGGTCGGCATCGCTCAGCGTGTCGAACGGGCTGGGCTGCGGCGGCTGGCTAAATGCCTGTAGCTGGGCACGCGTGGACTCAGCGCCCTGCTGGCAGTAGACGTCGTTCCAGTCGCCTTCCGAAGGCGGTAGTGCAGGGATACCGCCGGTGAGTGTGGCCGCCTCGGCGGCGCGTGCCTGCCCGGTGCCGCTGCGGTCATTATCGGCCGCCAGCAGCAACCGTGCATCCGGGTAATGGCTGCGCAGCTGCTCTGCCACCGCCGCCAGATTGTTGGCGCTGAGCGCCACGCACACCGTTTCGCCGGTCAGGCGATGCACGGTGAGGCCGGTGGCGTAGCCTTCGGTGAGCCAGATAACCGCGTTGTCCGGGCCGCAGAGAGTGTGGCAGGCGGCTTTCACCTGCCCGCCTGCCAGCATACGCTTGTCACCGGCGGCGTTAATCAGCTGTACGTTAACCACTTCTCCCCCGGCATTGTACAGCGGCAGCAGCAGGTCACCGGGCTGGAAGGTTATTCCGCCAACGCGCAGCGGCTGGCCCTGCAAGGTCAGGGCGTCCACCTCCGGCCAGCCTTTGGCGCTCAGATAGGCATTGTCGGTCTGAGGTTGCGCGGCAGCCACCAGAGCCTGTGCCTGTCGCGCGGCCTTGCGCTGGGCCTCGGCTTTGTCTTGTGGTGAATGACCGGCCTCAGCGGCCGGTGGCAAAGCGTTGGCGTTTTCTCCCATCACGGCGGCCACCTGTTCGGCGGCGGCCCTGGCAGACAGTGACAGGGCCTTTTCCACCAGGTTGAGGCCGTCACCGGCCCCACACTGATTGCAGAACCAGGTGCCACGGCCGTCCTGGTTGTCGAAACGGAAGCGGTCTTTACCGCCGCAGGTCGGGCACGGCTGCGGCTTGCCGTTTGGCTGCAAGGCAATGCCGAGGGCCGGGAGTATCACCGACCAGTGGCCGGTGGCGGTGCGTACGGTCTGGGAAACGAAGTGGGCGCTCATGCTCTTCTCCTCAGTGTACGGTAGCGTGCTGTGCCGCCGACAGGCGCTCGCAGCACAGCTCGTCCATCATCTTTTGCCCCAGCGCGGTCAGGCGCAGTGCGGCCACCAGAACGTCCGGCTGCACCATGTCGCTCAACATCGTGCACGCCATGTCCATGCCATCCTCCGCACCGTACTGACGCACAAAATGCCCTTCCAGACGCAGGGCAATCGTCATCTGCAGCTCGTCCAGCGTGTAACCCAGGCTCACCCGGTAAAAGGCGCAGGTGTCCAGATAGGCTTGCGCCACGGCGCGGCGGAAAACGGCGGTACGGACTTCAATCGGTAAACAGGATGCAGTATTCATGCGGCGGTGGCCTCCATGCGGGCAAGAATTTGGGATTCACAGGTGTTGACGACGTGGCCGAGCTGGTCGGTCAGCAAGGCAATGACCGAGGCAAACGATGCCTGTTGCACGGCATCGGGGCGCTGCCCGCCGAGGTCGAGGGTGTCCAGCAGGTCGAGGAACAGCACGCCGGTGGCGTGCGCATGCTGGAGACGCAGAAAATCGGCGTGCGGGATAGGGTAATGGGTGTCACGGTAGTAACGGTCGGCCAGGGTGTTCATGCTGCCGCCTTAACCGGCAGACGACCGGCAAAGGACAACACATAATCACGGGCCAGCACGCGGCGGGCGTTGCGTTCGGTATCCGCCACGGTGCGCACGATACGCGGTGAAGCGGTCAGCGCAGAACGGCGTACGGCCGCAAACAAATAGCAGAATGTAGGGTGAGTCGGGGTGAGGGTCGTAGCCATGGTGGCAGCCTCCTTAGAGTAAAGGTTATTGCTACCACCGAAGTTCCTACACTTATGGGTGGTAGCCCAGACGGGGGTAGGAATACCGGCCTCTAAGAATACCGGCCAGCCCGAAGGCTGCCCCGCCTGAGCCACCATTGATTGACTGCTGCGATAGCATAACATCCACCGCGCAAAAAATGAGCAAGCAAAGGCTGCGACATAAAAAAACACGCCTGGCGCGTGTTGTGTCGCCTTAGAGATACACGGGTTCCTACGCCCGGCTGCCGATTTTGCGGCAGCGGGAGGACTATAACGCAGGGCCGGACGTGGGGGCAAGCCGTAAGACGCCCCCGGACGTTCAATCGATCGCATAGTGATCAACAGTCGGTAAGCGGGTCGTTGCGGGTATCGGCCGCCGCGCAGGTCAGCGGCACCGGCCCGGCACTGAACAGGCGCGGCTGCGCCTGGCGACTCGCCAGACGAATAACGCCGTGTTTTTCACTGCGGTGCTCCGGTAAGACGACGCCAGGCTCTTTACGCTGCAACAGGATAGCTTCCGCCACAAACAGCGCGTCGCGCTCATCAAGGGTGAAATGCTGGCGACCAAAGGTTAGCTGCATCATACGGCGGCCCCCTGGTGACGGTTAGCGATACGTTCATCCATCCACTGCTCGACCTCGGAGGCCAGCCAGGCGACGTTTTTACCGCCGAGGGAGACCTGGGCCGGGAACTGCCGGCGGCTCATCATCTCGTACACGGTGGAGCGGGACAGGCCGGTGGTGTAGAGCACTTCCGGTAGGCGGATAAAGCGCTCGCGTGGGGTGTAACCGCCAGGAAGCACCGGCGACAGAGTGGATGGGGCGGGGGTGGAAACGGTCAACATAAAACGCTACCTCTTTGTGTCCGGCCAACGCTGGCCGGGACTGTGTGAACTTCGGTAGCGCCCTATTATGTGAATATTTACCGGGGTGGCAACAAGGTGTTGTTGTGTGGCTCGTCAAGAAATGGTTATAAAAACAACAAATTATAATAGCTCAGCAATCCTCACTACTCCTCCCCCTTCCTCAACATTACCCCATAGTTTTCAACAATGAATTCATTGCTAATAAATAGGTATAAACAGACTAACCACCGCTAGCCAGGGAAAAGGCTGTTTTGGACTGGGTGAACAGTGGTGAACACCGGGTGAAGAGTTTAGTGAGAACTGTTCACCCTATTATTTACTGATTTATCTATATTTTTTCTTTAGGTGAACAGTAGTGAATAGTTTTAGGTAAAACTAAAAACGGCTTGATGGTTTTCTCATCAGCGCCCAAGGCTGTTGTCCTGGGGACAGTCCAACCGGGATGAATGGCGATGTTGTACGGCGGTCAGCAGAATAGCTTCACATTGACTGACACCGGAGACATGACCATGAGCACCACCGCCTTACCGAAATACATCACCGATAAACTGCAAGCCCTGCGTGACGCTCGCGCCGCCCACGACAAAAACTATCAGGCGTTGACCGACGTCGTAACCGGTATTGCCCGCTGCCACCAACAGAAGAAAGACACCGAAGTGCAGAGCCAGGAGGCAGAAAGCCAGTGGCGCCCCCTGTTTCGTAAACTGCGCGGAGAAATGACGCCGGAACCGCAAGCGCAACACCACAGCCGGATTTCCAAGCGGGAGCTGGCGAAAGAGTTCGACGGACTGATTGAGGAGATGGAGCTGGACAAAATGCAGCTTCACCTCAACTGCGGCGGCACAGCCCCGAAGGTGGTGAGCGCGCACAAAGACGCCCTCACGACCTTTGCAGCTCACGCGATGCATCAGGCCGTGGATGCGCTGAGCAAGGCGCTAATCAGCCCTGACGTTATCAAGGCGTGTGCACTGGCTTCACGGGCTTACGGCGTCTATGCGGACAATCCGATGAGGATGATTGAGCTACAGGTACAGGGCGCACTACAAGGCCGCATTCGCGCTACCATGGCTACGCAAAATATCGACCACCCGGTGCTTAATGAGATTGGCCTGACGATACCGGAAGAAACCGGCGTATTGCGGGAGCGACAAAGATGCCCAATGCGCCAGATGCGTGGGGCAAGAGAACTGGCGGAAAAACGCCGTCTGCTGCAAGAAAAAGGAGCCAAATCATGATGCGCTGCCCGCTGTGCACCCATGCGTCCTATACTCGCACCAGTCGCTATATCACGGAGCGGACAAAAGAGGCGTATTACCAATGTCAGAGCCTGACCTGTTCTTGCACATTCAAGACGGTGGAAAGCGTCGATAAAATCCTGTGCCAGCCGATACAGGCACAACCGGCCGATGAGAACGCCCTGCCACCGCCGGAGAAACGGACATTGAACCGTTATCGCCGCTACAACAGCAATCCAACCCTGCACTAAGCGCCCTCCTCAGCCCCGTCGCTCTCGCCAGCATCGCGGGGCATTACCCTTTTCACCTCGCCCAAAACAGCCTTTTTCCTGGCTAGCCAGCCTCAAATTGCGCGTGCATGCATAGGGTGCATGATTTTGCATGCAAGAAAATGCACTTTTCATCCCCTGCCGCACCAGTACTGGCGCGGCCTGCGGCCGTTCATGCAACTGCATGAAAAGCGACACATGAAGTGCGCAGGCGAGGCGGGGGAAGTATTGCGCGCAGAGATAAAACATAGGATTTCAGTTATCAATCATCGTATAAAGCCCTTCAAGGCCATCCAGTAGAAAGAACTGGGATGGTTTTCCTTTTTTCAATTGACCCTGGGTGTTAAAGCGCTGAGTTGAGGTCATAAGAACTGTAAAGTTTTTAGCTCTAGTAACCCCTACATAATGTAGATTCAGACATTGTTGAATATTTGTAAACACCTCATCAAATGAGCCCTCAATATACTCTCTTTGCGGTAAAATCCAGTCATACAGATCTACATGAAATACAAAATCAAACTCCAAACCTTTGGATTTATGCAAAGTCAAAACTTGAACCTCATCATCATTAGTCGGCCTATAGTTGTTTTGAACCCCTATATTTAAAAAAACCTCTTGAATTGCATCTATATGATTAGCGCTTAGATTTTTCAATCCAAACCTATAAAGTATTGCATTAAACAATGCTATACACCCATCATATTCAACTGATTTCACTGCACAAATCATTTTTCTTAATTCAACA
>NZ_JBJNLG010000035.1:0-19512 GCF_052169175.1 Serratia sp. CY31944 | reverse complement strand
CTTCTTACTTGTGGTGAGTAAGCTGGAATATTCCGGCATGGGTTTCCTTCAGGCTAGAGCCTCACAGGTTCAATCACCACCTCCTTAGGAGGTGGTTTAAGGCTTACAATAAAAAAGCCCCCGGCGCCAACGGCGCAGGGGGCCAGTCACTCAACCCGAACTTACAGCGGCTGGGTCTGGGCTTCCACCACCGCCAGCGCCACCATGTTGACGATGCGGCGCACCGAGGCGATCGGCGTCAGGATGTGCACCGGCTTGGCGACCCCCATCAGCACCGGCCCGACGGTCACCCCTTCCGAGCAGGAGACGCGCAGCAGGTTGTAGCTGATGCGCGCCGCTTCCATGTTCGGCATGATCAGCAGGTTGGCCGAGCCTTTCAGCGGGCTGTCCGGCATCAGATCGTGACGGATGCTTTCCACCAATGCGGCGTCGCCGTGCATTTCGCCGTCGATCTCCAGCTCGGGCGCCAGCTCGTTCACCAACTCCAGCGTTTTACGCATCTTGCGCGCCGCCGGGCAGTCGGAAGAGCCGAAGCTGGAGTGAGACAGCAGCGCCACCTTCGGCTCGATGCCGAAGCGGCGCACGGTTTCCGCCGCCATCAGGGTGATCTCCGCCAGCTGTTCCGGGGTCGGATCGTCGTTGACGTAGGTGTCGGCGATAAAGGTGTTGCCGCTCGGCAGCAGCAGCGCGTTCATCGCGCCGGCGACGTGCGCGCCTTCACGGAAGCCGAACACGTTCTTCACCACGTCGTAATGCTCGTGGTAGCTGCCGATGGTGCCGCAGATCATCGCGTCCGCTTCGCCGCGGTGCAGCATGATGGCGGCGATCAGCGTCGGGTTGCCGATCACCGCACGGCGCGCCTGCTCTTGCGAGACGCCGCGGCGTTTCATGATCTGGTAGTACTCGCCCCAGTATTCGTTAAAGCGCGGATCCGACTCGTTATTCACCACTTCGAAATCCTTGCCCGGCGTCAGCTGCAGACCCAATTTTTTCAGGCGCATTTCGATCACGCTCGGGCGGCCGACCAGGATCGGGAAGGCCAGCCCCTGTGACACCAGTTCCTGCGTGGCGTGCAGCACGCGCTCTTCCTCGCCTTCCGCCAGCACCACCCGCTTCACCTCTTTGCGCGCCTGCGAGAAGATCGGCTTCATGAACAGGTTGGTTTTGTAGACGAACTCCGCCAGCTTCTCGACGTAAGCGTCGAAGTCTTCGATCGGGCGCGTCGCCACGCCGGAGTCCATCGCCGCCTTGGCTACCGCCGGCGCGATCTTGACGATCAGGCGCGGATCGAACGGTTTCGGGATGATGTATTCCGGCCCGAAGGAGAGATCCTGGTCGTCATAGGCGGAAGCCACCACGTCGCTCTGCTCCGCCAGCGCCAGATCGGCGATGGCGTGTACGCAGGCCAGCTTCATCTCTTCGTTGATGGTGGTGGCGCCCACGTCCAGCGCGCCGCGGAAGATGAACGGGAAGCACAGGACGTTGTTCACCTGGTTCGGGTAATCGGAACGGCCGGTACAGATGATGGCGTCCGGGCGCACCGCTTTGGCCAGCGGCGGCAGAATTTCCGGTTCCGGGTTAGCCAGCGCCATGATCAGCGGATCGCGCGCCATGGTTTTCACCATATCCTGCGTCAGGACGCCCGGGCCGGAGCAGCCGAGGAAGATGTCGGCGTTCGGGATGGCGTCGCCCAGCGTGCGCTGGCCGTTATCCTCGATGGCGTAGGCGGCTTTGGTCTGCTCCATATTGGCGTCGCGGCCTTTATAGATGACGCCCTTGGAGTCGCAAACGGTGATGTTCTGTTGCCGCAGCCCCAGCGCCACCAGCAGGTTCAGGCAGGCGATGGAGGCCGCGCCGGCGCCGGACACCACCAGGCGTACGTCGGAGATATTCTTCTTCACCACGCGCAGGCCGTTGAGCACCGCCGCAGTGGTGATGATCGCCGTGCCGTGCTGGTCGTCGTGGAACACCGGGATCTTCATGCGCTCGCGCAGTTTCTGTTCGATGTAGAAACACTCCGGCGCCTTGATGTCTTCCAGGTTGATGCCGCCGAAGGTCGGTTCCAGCGCGGCGATAATGTCGATCAATTTGTCAGGGTTATGCTCATCCACTTCGATATCAAACACATCGATACCGGAAAACTTCTTGAACAAAACGCCCTTGCCTTCCATCACCGGCTTACCGGCCAACGCGCCGATATTGCCCAGACCCAGTACCGCCGTGCCGTTGGAAATCACCGCCACCAGGTTGCCGCGCGCGGTGTATTTGTAGGCCGCCAGCGGATCTTCGGCGATCTCGAGGCAAGGCGCGGCGACGCCCGGCGAATAGGCCAACGCCAGATCGCGCTGGGTCGCCAACGGTTTGGTGGGGGAAACCTGGATCTTCCCTGGGACAGGAAACTGATGGAAATCAAGGGCACTCTGTTTGAGCTGTTCGTCCATTATGGATTCCTTTGTTTTTTGCTTTTATGTTGAGGTAAGGCTTTGAGGCTGCGCCCTGCCGTGGGCCGTGGCGCCCAAGTACAATGACAGGGCGCAGCCTTGAAGTATAGTGAGAGAAACATCACAAACTTTGAAGCGCGCCATAACCTTGGCCGAAAGACCGTTTTAAAAGTAAAAAAAGGATCGCGAGACGAGTCGAAGAAGCGCCGCCGTCAGCGTGGCGGCAGCGTGGCGCGCCAGGCGTTGAGCGTCTCCACCTGGCCGCCGCAAATGTGTAACGAGGTTTGTAACGCCAGGGTATAGCTTACCGCATCGCCCCAGGTCTCCCCTTGCAGCCGCGGTTGCTCACAGGGCGCGAACACCGATTCAGGAGGCAACAGCGGCACGGCCTGCGGCGCCGGCGGCCGGGCGCAGGAGCTCAAGCACAGCGCCAGGCAGAGGCTGAGCGGCGCAGGGATCGTTTTTAATCGCTTCACGGTATTTCCTCTGATAAGCCTCGTGTTGTTGGCGCAGCTGCCGTTCCTGCCGCTGCTGCGCCGCCATCAGCGCACGGTTTTGCGCATCCTGGGTCTGCAGGGTGGCGATCAGCCCGGCCTGCTGCGCCAGGCTTTTCTGTAGCTCCGCCGCCTGTTGGCGCGCGGACGCCAACTGGTGCGACAGCAGCGAGCTGTAGCCGCCGAGGCAGATGGCCGCCAGCAACAGCAGCAGCAACCCGCCCTGCATCAGTTTTTGCAGCCAGCCGCTCATGCCGGATAGTCCCGGAACGCCAGCTGGAAGTGCGGGCCATCCTTGAGGGTTTTCCACTCGCCGCCCCATTCGACGTTGACCCCGCATTCACGCGCCGCGCGCCGCACCGCCACCGCAATCTGCGCGTAGTAATCCCACTCCCAGGAGACCACACCCGCCGGCATCGCCACCACGTCCACCGCGTGACCGGTCAGATGGCGGCTGCGCAGCGTTTGGCTGCTGCCGGCGCGCACCATTTCCCGCTGGCGCGCCATGCTGCGCAGCCCCTCGCTGACGGAAAACGGCACCAGCGAATAACGCAGCGCCAGACGAATAACGCGCACCAGATCCGGGTGCACGCCGCGCAGGTTCTCTTCGCTGCGGGCGGTAAAACGAATCTCTTCGATGTCATTTAACATTTTTAAACCCCGTCTTTTTGCCGATGAATTTTTTAATTAAGGCGTTGATGTAATCCGCCCCCATAAAGCCAATCAGTACGCTGGCCAAATTCGCCCACTTTAATTCCAGGCCCATCAGCGCCAGCGCATCGCGCACCGTCCAGGCCAATAACGCGCACATCGCCGCATTCAATAAACGGCGCCGAATGCCCACGTTGCGGTAAGCGCCGTGCAATAGCGCCATGACGCCGGCCAAAATGGCGTTTAATACCGGCTGAAGATATTCACATACTCGCTGGACTATTAAGCCAACAGCGTCAGGCTCTATGCTGGACATAGCTCATCTCCTTTTTTATTTTTAATTAAATGCCAATCACGGCCGGTGGGACATCGGATAATCAGAATCTAGTTAAGGATGCTATTACAAAGCAAATGAATAAATACAGGCCCTATGGTCGAATTCATTCATGCTGAGCGCTGGCACAACGCATAAGCGCCAATGTTGACGGCAATGAATAAAATTTCATTGTTATCGTGATTTATTTCGACTTTCGTTTTCACGAAAAATAAACATTAATGGCTGCGGGAAATATGTCCCATCTTAAAAACATCCACTCTGGAGAAATACCATGTCCACACGCAAAGCCGTTATTGGGTATTATTTTATTCCGACCAACCAAATCAATAATTACACCGAGTCCGATACGTCCGTCGTGCCGTTCCCGGTTTCCAACATCACGCCGGCCAAAGCCAAACAGCTGACGCACATCAACTTCTCGTTCCTGGATATCAACAGCAACCTGGAATGCGCCTGGGATCCGGCCACCAACGATGCCAAGGCGCGCGATGTGGTCAACCGCCTGACCGCGCTCAAGGCGCACAATCCCAGCCTGCGCATCATGTTCTCCATCGGCGGTTGGTACTACTCCAACGATCTGGGCGTGTCGCACGCCAACTACGTCAACGCGGTGAAAACCCCGGCCTCGCGCACCAAGTTTGCCCAATCCTGCGTGCGCATCATGAAAGATTACGGCTTCGACGGCGTGGACATCGACTGGGAGTACCCGCAAGCATCAGAAGTGGACGGTTTCATCGCCGCGCTGCAAGAGATCCGCACCCTGCTGAATCAGCAAACCGTCGCCGACGGCCGCCAGACGCTGCCGTATCAGTTGACTATCGCCGGCGCCGGCGGCGCCTTCTTCCTGTCGCGCTATTACAGCAAGCTGGCGCAGATCGTCGCGCCGCTCGATTACATCAACCTGATGACCTACGATCTGGCCGGCCCCTGGGAGAAGATCACCAACCACCAGGCGGCGCTGTTCGGCGACGCGGCCGGGCCGACCTTCTACAACGCGCTGCGCGAAGCCAATCTGGGCTGGAGCTGGGAAGAGCTGACCCGCGCCTTCCCCAGCCCGTTCAGCCTGACGGTCGACGCCGCGGTGCAGCAGCACCTGATGATGGAAGGCGTGCCGAGCGCCAAGATCGTGATGGGCGTCCCCTTCTACGGCCGCGCCTTCAAGGGCGTCAGCGGCAGCAACGGCGGCCAGTACAGCAGCCACAGCACGCCGGGCGAAGATCCGTATCCGGGCACCGATTACTGGCTGGTGGGCTGCGAAGAGTGCGTGCGCGACAAGGATCCGCGCATCGCCTCCTATCGCCAGCTGGAGCAGATGCTGCAGGGCAACTACGGCTATCAGCGGTTGTGGAACGACAAGACCAAAACCCCTTACCTGTATCATGCGCAGAACGGGCTGTTCGTCACCTATGACGATGCCGAAAGCTTCAAATACAAAGCGAAGTACATCAAGCAGCAGCAGCTGGGCGGCGTGATGTTCTGGCATCTGGGGCAAGACAACCGCAACGGCGATCTGCTGGCCGCGCTGGATCGCTATTTCAACGCCGCGGACTACGACGACAGCCAGCTGGATATGGGCACCGGCCTGCGTTACACCGGCGTCGGCCCCGGCAACCTGCCGATCATGACCGCGCCGGCCTACGTGCCGGGCACCACTTACGCGCAGGGCGCGCTGGTGTCCTATCAGGGTTACGTCTGGCAGACCAAATGGGGTTACATCACCTCGGCGCCCGGCTCCGACAGCGCCTGGCTGAAGGTGGGCCGCGTGGCGTAAGCCATAAAAAAACCCCGTAGCCGAGCGCTGCGGGGTTTTCATTGAGTTAACCGTTTGATTTTCGCGTCCCTTCGTCTCTATTCCTTCAGTTGTGGCACCAAGGATAGCCGCCATCCCGCACCACTTCGCGGCCCATCAGGCTGTAAACATCGCTTTTGCGCGTCAGCCGCTCATGCCACCAGTTAAACCCGGCGCCCTTGCTGGCCGGATGCCACGCCAGCCAAATCATTTCGTCGCCCTTTTGCATCTCCACCGGCACCGTCACCAGTTCGCCGCTGGCCAGTTCCTTTTCGATCAGCGACGGCGGCAGAAAAGCGTGGCCGATGCCGCGTTTGAGCAGCGCCAGGTTGCTTTCCACGTCGCACACCACCAGTTGGCGCTGCAAAGGCAACGTGCCGTGATTGCGTTTGGGCAGTTCATGGCTGCTGTCGGCGATCGCAACCACGATGTCGTTCAAGCGCTGCTTCTTGCACACCGGCTTTTTCTGCGCCGCGAACGGATGCGAGGGCGACACGCACAGCACAAAGTTGAGCTTGCCAAGCATCAGGGTTTTGGCCTGTACGCTGTCGGGGATTTGGCCGATGGCGATGATCAGATCCGCCCGGTTGTTCTTCAGCGCATCCCAGGTGCCGTTCAGCGCTTCCCGCTGCACCGAGATATTGGCGTTCGGGCAATGCTGAATATAGTCGCGGATATCCTGCGTCAGGGTCTCCAACGGGAAGAAGGTATCCACCGCCAGGCGGATATTATTGTCCAGCTTGGGGATGTTTCTTACCCGGCTTTCCAGATCCTGCACCGCATTTAATATCCAGCTGCCCTCCTGCAGGAGAAATTCCCCTTCATCCGTCAGGGTAATCATGGGGCCATTGCGATGAAAAAGTTTCACGCAGAGTTTGCTTTCAATATTGGAAACCCGATAAGAGATTGCCGAAGGCGTTTTATGCAGCGCCTCCGCCGCCATAGAGAAAGAGCCGGTGCTCTTAATGGTGCTGATTATTTTAATCGCGTCCAGGGATAATCTAGTCATACAAATTCCTCTTTAAAATAAAACAAGAAAAATGACACTAAATTCCCAAGGTGGTGGCGCACAAAAATCGATCAAATCGAACAAGGATACTCAAGGCAACAAGCAATATACTTCATAAATGAGAGCGCTATCTTAAATACTATTCATCACGACCTGATATAAAATTCATCATAGCGCTCTATTTTTGCATTGTGACAGTTAAATAAATTCAGCCTAACGATCAAAGATCGTCATCATAATAATTTTCGTTAATAGCCGTTAAAACATTCCGCTCTGCCGCACGACCAGAATGATAAAAATAAAACAAGCCGACAAGAAGGGTTATTTCCAATTACGTTATTAGCCTCTCATTTTGTCGGTGAAATACGCTCAACTTACAACATAATTTCAGTCAGGAGTGACTTATGAACAAAACTTCCCGTACCCTATTCTCTCTGGGCCTGCTGAGCGCAGCCATGTTCGGCGTTTCGCAACAGGCGAATGCTCACGGTTATGTCGAATCGCCGGCCAGCCGCGCCTATCAGTGCAAACTGCAGCTCAACACCCAGTGCGGCAGCGTGCAGTATGAACCGCAGAGCGTCGAAGGCCTGAAAGGTTTCCCGCAGGCCGGCCCGGCTGACGGCCACATCGCCAGCGCCGACAAGTCCACCTTCTTCGAACTGGATCAGCAAACGCCGACGCGCTGGAACAAGCTCAACCTGAAAAGCGGCCCGAACTCCTTTACCTGGAAGCTGACCGCGCGTCACAGCACCACCAGCTGGCGCTATTTCATCACCAAGCCGAACTGGGACGCTTCGCAGCCGCTGACCCGCGCCTCCTTTGATCTGACGCCGTTCTGCCAGTTCAACGACGGCGGCGCCATCCCTGCCGCACAGGTTACCCACCAGTGCAATATACCGGCAGATCGCAGCGGTTCGCACGTGATCCTTGCCGTGTGGGATGTAGCCGACACCGCCAACGCCTTCTATCAGGCGATCGACGTCAACCTGAGCAAATAATCGGCCAAATGAGGCCATCTTTGAGGGTTCAGCCTGGCGCTGAACCCTTCTTTTTTTGGCTCTCGCGCCACCGCCCCCCTCGCCTCCCCCGCCGTAAACCGCGCCCCGCCTGGGTTTACTCGGCATTCATTGTTATTATCCATCGCAACAATCAGAAAAAGCGCATTTTCATTCCCGACCCGATGATGCAGTGTGTTCCCCCTATGATGAAAAAGGTTCTCATTTCCCTACGTTGAGCTTGGTCAAGGAGCTTATCAATGAATCAATTAGACGCACTCAAGCAGCTGACCACGGTGGTCGCCGACAGCGGCGATATCGAATCCATCCGCCAGTTCGAACCCCAGGACGCTACCACCAACCCTTCGCTGATCCTGAAAGCCGCCGCGCTGCCGCAGTACAAGGCGCTGATCGTCGAAGCGCTGGACTATGCCCGCCGCCAGGGCGGCAGCAAGGAAACCCAGCTGATCAACGCCAGCGATAAGCTGGCGGTCAATATCGGCGTCGAGATCCTCAAAAGCGTGCCGGGCCGCATCTCCACCGAAGTGGACGCCCGCCTGTCGTTCGATCGCGGCATGTGCGTCGCCAAAGCGCGCAAGCTGATCGCCATGTATCAAGAACAGGGCATCGACAAATCGCGCATCCTGATCAAACTGGCTTCCACCTGGGAAGGCATCAAAGCCGCCGAGGAGCTGGAAAAAGAAGGCATCAACACCAACCTGACGCTGCTGTTCTCCTTCGCCCAGGCCCGCGCCTGCGCCGAAGCCGGCGTGTATCTGATCTCGCCGTTCGTCGGCCGCATCTATGACTGGTATCAGGCCAAACAGCCTGCCGCCGACTACGATGCCGAGCAGGATCCGGGCGTGAAATCGGTGCGCACCATCTATGAATACTACAAGCGTCATCGTTACCAGACGGTGATCATGGGCGCCAGCTTCCGCAAGGTTGAGCAGATCCTGGCGCTGGCCGGCTGCGATCGCCTGACCATCGCGCCGAACCTTTTGGAACAGCTGAAAAACAGCGACCGGCCGGTCGAGCGCAAGCTGACCCCGTCTACCGAGGGCTTCCACCAACCGGCCCCGCTGGCCGAAGCGGAGTTCCGCTGGCTGCACAACCAGGACGCCATGGCGGTGGAAAAACTCGCCGAAGGCATTCGCCTGTTCGCCGTCGACCAGCAGAAGCTGGAAGACATGTTGGCCGCTCAACTGTAACCGCACTGGAGTTTCGTTATGTCTTCTCGTAAAGAGCTTGCCAACGCCATCCGCGCACTCAGCATGGACGCCGTACAAAAAGCCAATTCCGGCCACCCGGGTGCCCCTATGGGCATGGCGGACATCGCCGAAGTCCTGTGGCGTGACTACCTCAACCACAACCCGACTAACCCGCACTGGGCTGACCGCGACCGTTTCGTGCTCTCCAACGGCCACGGCTCCATGTTGATTTACAGCCTCCTGCACCTCACCGGCTACGACCTGCCGATGCGCGAGCTGGAAAACTTCCGTCAGCTGCATTCCAAAACCCCGGGCCACCCGGAGTATGGCTACACCCCGGGCGTTGAGACCACCACCGGCCCGCTGGGCCAGGGCATTGCCAACGCCGTCGGCTTCGCCATCGCCGAACGCACCCTGGCGGCGCAGTTCAACCGCCCGGGCCACGACATCGTTGACCACCACACCTACGCCTTCATGGGCGATGGCTGCATGATGGAAGGCATCTCGCACGAAGTCTGCTCTCTGGCCGGCACCCTCAAGCTCGGCAAGCTGACCGCTTTCTACGATGACAACGGCATCTCCATCGACGGCCACGTCGACGGCTGGTTCACCGACGACACCGCCCTGCGCTTCGAAGCCTACGGCTGGCACGTGGTGCGCAACGTCGACGGCCACAACCCGGACGCCATCAAGGCCGCGATTGAAGAAGCCCGCAAGGTGACCGACAAGCCGTCGCTGCTGATGTGCAAGACCGTTATCGGCTTCGGTTCGCCGAACAAGGCCGGCACCCATGACGTGCACGGCGCCGCGCTGGGCGCCGCCGAAGTGGCCGCTACCCGCGAAGCGCTGGGCTGGAAATACGCCGCCTTTGAAATCCCGCAGGACATCTACGCCCAGTGGGACGCCAAGGAAGCCGGTCAGGCCAAAGAAGCGGCCTGGAACGACAAATTCGCCGCCTACGCCAGGGCCTTCCCGGAGCAGGCCGCCGAGTTCAAGCGCCGCATGAACGGCGAGCTGCCGGCCGACTGGAAAGCCGACGCCAAGGCGTTCGTTGAAAAACTGCAGGCCAATCCGGCCAACATCGCCAGCCGCAAGGCGTCGCAGAACGCGCTGGAAGCGTTCGGCAAGGTGCTGCCGGAGTTCCTGGGCGGCTCTGCCGACCTGGCGCCGAGCAACCTGACCATGTGGTCCGGCTCGAAAGCGCTGAACGTTGACCCGGCGGGCAACTACATTCATTACGGCGTGCGCGAGTTCGGCATGACCGCCATCACCAACGGCATCGCGCTGCACGGTGGCTTCCTGCCGTACTCGGCGACTTTCCTGATGTTCGTGGAATACGCCCGCAACGCGGTGCGCATGGCGGCGCTGATGAAGCTGCGCAACGTGTTCGTCTACACCCACGACTCCATCGGTCTGGGCGAAGACGGCCCGACCCACCAGCCGGTGGAGCAGCTGGCGAGCCTGCGCGTGACCCCGAACATGAGCACCTGGCGCCCGTGTGACCAGGTGGAATCGGCGGTGGCGTGGCAGTACGGCATCGAGCGCAACGACGGCCCGACCACGCTGGTGTTCTCGCGTCAGAACCTGACCCAGCAGCCACGCACCGCAGAGCAGCTGGCGAACGTGTACCGCGGCGGCTACGTGCTGAAAGACTGCGCGGGCACGCCGGACGTTATCCTGATTGCCACCGGCTCCGAAGTGGGCATCACGGTGGAAGCGGCGGACAAGCTGACCGCGGCGGGCCGCAAGGTGCGCGTGGTGTCGATGCCGTCGACCGACGCGTTCGACAAGCAGGATGCGGCGTACCGCGAGTCGGTGCTGCCGGCGGCGGTGACGGCGCGCGTGGCGGTGGAAGCGGGTATCGCGGACTACTGGTACAAGTACGTGGGGCTGAACGGCGCCATCGTGGGCATGACCACCTTCGGTGAGTCGGCGCCGGCGGAGCAACTGTTCGCCGAGTTCGGCTTCACCGTGGACAACGTGGTGGCCAAGGCGCAGGCGCTGCTGAAGTAAGCGGCCTGGCGCCAGCCGATAAAAAAGCCGGTCATCGTGACCGGCTTTTTTTATGCCATCACCCGATGGATCTGCAAATACTGCAGCAGCATGATGGTTTTGCCGTCTTTAATGCGGCCGTCGGCGATCATCGCCACCGCTTCGCTGAACGGCAGTTCGATCACTTCAATATCTTCATCTTCAATGCCGCCACCGGCCGCACGCCGCTCATCGTCATGGTATTCGGCGATAAAGAAGTGCACGATCTCGGTCACACCGCCCGGCGACATGTAGGCTTCGAAGATTTTCTTGACCTCGCCCACCTGAAAACCGGTCTCTTCCACCGCTTCGCGGCGCGCGCACTGCTCCGGAGAATCGGCGTCCAGCAGGCCGGCGCAGGCCTCGAGCAGCATGCCGCTCTCGTTGCCGTTGACATAGGTCGGCATGCGGAACTGGTTGGTCAGCACCACCGTACCCTTGGCGCGGTTGTACAGCAAAATGGTGGCGCCGTTGCCGCGATCGTAGACCTCGCGCATCTGTTGCACCGAACCGCCGTTTTTGCGTTTCAGATCGAACGTGTACTTGTGCAGCACATACCAGTTGTCCGACAGCAGCTCTTTCTTCACATTCTCAATTTTCGACGACATGACCCTTTTCCCTTGAGTTGCAACCTGAAGATCATACCGCGATTACGCCGCGCCGCGGCAGACGATTTGCAACAAAAATCACACCGTACCCCGCCGGACAAGCCGGGACTTAACATTGCTTAAAATAATGGAAAATAAGTCGCGCTCAGGCGCATGACATTGCATAAAACCCAGTGCGATTCGCCCCCCAAAGGCAAATCTTCAGAGAAAACCGGCCCGCCGCTGAACATCGGCGGGCATTTCGCTATTCATTTGATTACACAACGACAATTGTTCCCGTTTTGTTGACAACTTGATACAAATCGCGGTGCAATTTAGTTGCAAAAGTTATAGTTTTGCTTTCGAATGAAACTGGCGAAGCGCCTCACCTGAGAGAAAAGGATTCCGTGATTGCTTGTTAAACGTTCCGTGACCGGCAGCCTGGCCAGAGCGCTGTTCGGCATCGTGATACTGTCGGTGCTCGCCACCGGGTTGGCGTTGACGACCGTCGCCGGCAGCCAGAGCGATGCCGAGGCGATCAACATTGCCGGTTCGCTGCGCATGCAAAGCTACCGCTTAGCCTTCGATCTCGAGCGGCAGAGCCCGGAGCTGGAGCTGCACCTGCAGCAGTATCGGCAATCTTTGCAGGCGCCCGCGTTGCAAAAGCTGACGCGCTTTTACGTCCCGGCCGAGGTGCGCAACCACTATCTGGCGCTGCAACGAACATGGCAAACGATGGAGCGGCAGATCCGCGACGGGCAGGCGGCCGCCTACCGGGCTGAGGTCGCCGGCTACGTCAACCGCGTCGATCATTTCGTTTCCGCTCTGCAGCGCTATTCCGAGTTGAAACTCACCCTGGTGGCCGCCGTCAGCGTACTGGGCTACGCCGCCATCATCGGTCTGGTGCTGTTCTGCATCCGCTTTATGCGCCGCCAGGTGGTCACGCCGCTGCAGCATCTGGTCGACGCCAGCCAGCGCGTGCAACAGCGCGACTTTCGCCATCCGCAGCTGGACGTGGCGCTGCCGAACGAGCTCGGCGTGCTGTCGCAAACCTTCAGCGCCATGTCTGACGAGCTGGCCCGCCTCTATCAGTCGCTGGAGCTGAAAGTGCAGGAAAAGACCCAGCGCCTGCAGCAGGCCAACGACACGCTGGAGGTGCTCTATCGCTGCTCGCAGGCGCTGAGCGTGCGTCAGATCGATCAGCAGGCGTTCGAAAATGCGCTGCGCATCGTGCGCCAAAGCGAACGACTGCGCTGCATCCGGTTGAACGTGGCGGACGATCATGGCCAGTGGCAACTGAACGAAGGAGAGCCGGCGCCGGCGCAAACCTGGAGCGCGCTGCCGATCACCCAAGGCGATAAACTGCTGGGCGAGTTGCGATGGCAGCCCGAAGCACAGCCGCCGCATCCTCACCTGATGCAGAGCCTGGCCAACATGCTGGGGCGCGGCGTCTACTTCAACCGGGCGCAAAAGCAGCACCAATATCTGCTGTTGATGGAAGAGCGTGGAACCATCGCACGCGAGCTGCACGATTCGCTGGCGCAGACGCTGTCGTTCCTGCGCATCCAGCTGACGCTGCTCCGGCGCGCCGCCGACGATCCGGCGGCGCAGGCGATTATCGACGATTTCGAGCGCACGCTGGCCGATGCCTATCGCCAACTGAGAGAATTGCTGGCCACCTTCCGCCTCAACATTCAGGAGGCGGACCTGAATGCCGCGCTGGAGCAACTGTTGCAGCCATTAAAGGCGCTAACCCCCGCGCGGATTCAGTTACACTGTCGGCTGCCCTCGCAGGCGCTCAACGCCCAGCAGCAGGTGCACGCGCTGCAGATCGTGCGCGAGGCGGTGCTCAATGCCGTCAAGCACGCCGGAGCGAACGAGATCGCGGTATGTTGCGAGGTCAACGCCGCTGGCGACAACGTATTCAGCATTACCGACGACGGTTGCGGCATCGCCAGTCTGGAAGAACCGGAAGGGCATTACGGCTTGACCATCATGAGCGAACGCGCGGCGCGACTGGGAGGAACGCTGCGCATCCGGCGCAGAAGCGGCGGCGGCACGGCGGTCTGCCTGACATTCTCGCCCTGACCTTGCGGCTGTTCACTCTGCGTTACGGTTGCCGCCGGCCTGAAGGCCGCCCGGAGAGGTTTGCGGTGCAGAATGCCGCTATTTTTGAAGAGACAGTCCCACTGTGAAGCACGCCTCCGGGCGCGTTTGAGTGGCTTTACTTGCTACAGGGAGCATATTTCATGGTGATGAAGCAATACCGAGTCATGATCGTTGACGATCATCCGTTGATGCGGCGCGGCATCAAACAACTGCTGGGACTGGATGCGCGATTTGGCGTGGTGGCAGAGGCCGGCAACGGCAGCGAGGCGGTTGCGCTGGCGCTGCAGCACGCTCCGGACGTGATCTTGTTGGATCTGAACATGAAGGGCATGTCGGGGCTGGATACGCTGCGGGCCCTGCGCGACGAAGGCGTGGACGCGCGCATCATCGTGCTGACGGTCTCCGACGCGCGCAGCGATCTGTATGCGCTGATCGACGCCGGCGCCGACGGCTATCTGCTGAAAGACAGCGAACCCGAACAACTGCTGGAACACATCAGCGCCGCCGCCGAGGGCCAGAACGTGATCAGCGACGCGATGGCCGACTATTTGCTGGCGCGCAGCGAGCAGCGCGACCCCTTCGCCGCCTTGACCGAACGCGAACTGGACGTCCTGCAAGAGGTGGCGCGCGGCCTGTCCAACAAGCAGGTGGCGGCGCAGTTGCATATCTCTGAAGAAACCGTGAAGGTGCACATCCGCAACATACTGCGCAAGCTGGACGTGCGTTCTCGCGTGGCGGCGACGGTGATGTACCTGGAGTACAAAAGCCACTGATCGCCCCGCCCCGGCCGATCCGCCGGGGCCGCTTACTCGATGGCGCTGAGCAGCGCCTGATGATGCTGGTGCACCCAGCTCTTGTTGAACGGCCCCCAGCTTTCCAACTGATAGAAACCGTCGTTGTTGCGCACGCCCTGCTGCACGAACTGCAGCTCGACGCCCATGCCGGGCAGCGCCTTCAGCACATCCTGCAACGTACGGCGCGGCCAGCCGGTCAGCGCCATCAACCGCGGCACATTGGGCCGCTCACTGTGGCTGATCAGCCAGCATAAATAAAGCCGACGGGCAAATACCGGGTTAATTCCCATGCCAAGCTCCTGCTGTAAGGTGAGGCCAGTTTTTACTTTTCGATTCCCTGCGGCGAAAAAATGCGCAAGGCCTTTGATAGTAATAAAAATGTCTTAATAGCGTACAATTACCGACGCCGATACGCCCACGCCGTTTTCCGCTACCGTTATTTACACTATCTCCTTTTTTTCTCCACGCTTTCCTCGGCTATCCCGAGTAAAGTGCAATAGCGCCGGAATCCTTCCCTGCCGCTGAAATGCATATTTCCGATGCGTTTTAAAGATAGAACAAGTCATAACGAGGTTCGCGCTGCATGGCCAATTTTTTTATTGATCGCCCGATTTTCGCCTGGGTGCTGGCAATTATTCTTTGCCTGACCGGGGCGTTGGCGATTTTTTCTTTACCGGTAGAACAATACCCGAATTTGGCGCCGCCGAACGTGCGCATCAGCGCAACTTACCCAGGTGCTTCGGCGCAAACGCTGGAAAACACCGTTACCCAAATCATTGAACAGAATATGACCGGCCTCGACAACATGATGTACATGTCGTCGCAGAGCACCAATACCGGCCAGGCGACCGTGACGTTGACGTTCGAAGCCGGCACCGATCCCAACGAGGCGATGCAGCAGGTGCAAAACCAGCTGCAGGCCGCGATCAAACGCCTGCCGCAGGCGGTGCAAAATCAGGGGGTGACGGTCTCGAAATCCGGCGACACCACGCTGATGATGGTGGCGTTTGTCTCCACCGATGGCAGCATGGACAGGCAGGACATCGCCGATTACATCGTCTCCAACCTGCAGGATCCGCTCAGCCGCATCAACGGGGTCGGCAGCATGGACGTGTACGGCTCGCAATACGCCATGCGCATCTGGCTCGATCCCAACAAGCTCAACAGCTACCAGTTGACCACCCAGGATGTGGTCAGCGCCATTCAGTCGCAGAACGCCCAGGTCGCGGTCGGCCAGTTGGGCGGCACGCCATCGGTCGATAAGCAGGCGCTGAACGCCACCATTAACGCCCAGTCGCAGCTCCAGACGCCGGAACAGTTCCGCCAAATCACCCTGCGGGTCAATCAGGACGGTTCGCTGGTGACGCTGGGCAACGTCGCCACCGTCGAACTGGGCGGCGAGAACTACAACTACCTCAGCCGCTACAACGGCATGCAGGCCGCGGGCATGAACATCAAGCTGGCCTCCGGCGCCAACGAACTGCAAACCGACCAGTTGGTGAAGGACAAGATCGCCGAGCTGTCGCAATACTTCCCGCACGGGCTGGAGGCCAAAGTGGCCTATGAAACCACCCCCTTCGTCAAAGCCTCGATCAAGGACGTGGTGAAAACGCTGCTGGAAGCCATCCTGCTGGTGTTCCTGGTGATGTATCTGTTCCTGCAGAACTTCCGCGCCACGCTGATCCCCACCATCGCCGTGCCGGTGGTGCTGCTGGGCACCTTCGCCATCCTTTCCGCCTGCGGCTTCAGCATCAATACCCTTACCATGTTCGCCATGGTGCTGGCGATCGGCCTGCTGGTGGACGACGCCATCGTGGTGGTGGAAAACGTCGAACGCGTGATGAGCGAAGAAGGCCTGCCGCCGCGTGAAGCCACGCGCAAATCCATGGGGCAAATCCAGAGCGCGCTGGTCGGCATCGCCCTGGTGCTGTCGGCGGTGTTCGTGCCGATGGCGTTCTTCGGCGGCACCACCGGCGCCATCTATCGCCAGTTCTCCATCACCATCGTTTCCGCCATGGTGTTGTCGGTGCTGGTGGCGATGATCCTGACCCCGGCCCTGTGCGCCACGCTGCTCAAACCGATCGCCAAGGGGCACCATCACGGCAAGCGCGGCTTCTTCGGCTGGTTCAACCGCATGTTCAACCGCAACGCCGAACGCTATGAGCGCGGCGTGGGGCGCATTCTGCACGCCAGCGGCCGCTACATGGTGATTTATCTGCTGTTGCTCGGCGGCATGGCGCTGCTGTTCATCAAGCTGCCGACCTCGTTCCTGCCGCAGGAAGACCGCGGCATCTTCACCGTACAGGTACAGCTGCCGGCGGGCTCGACCCTGCAGCAAACCTCTAAAGTGGTGGAAAAGGTCGAGCAGTATTTCCTCACCGAAGAGAAACAGGACGTGTTGTCGGTGTTCGCCATCATCGGCTCCGGGCCGGGGGGCAACGGCCAAAACGTGGCGCGTCTGTTCGTTCGGCTGAAAGACTGGGATCTGCGCACCTCGGGCGCCAACAGCTCGTTCGACATCATCGATCGCGCCACGCTGGCATTCAACAAGATTAACGAAGCGCGGGTGATCGCCAGCAGCCCGCCGGCGATCACCGGCCTCGGCAACTCCTCCGGCTTCGACATGGAACTGGAAGATCACGCCGGGTTGGGGCACGCCAAACTGATGGCGGCTCGCGACCAACTGTTACAGCTGGCGGCGCAAAATCCGCTGCTGTCGCGCGTGCGCCACAACGGCCTGGACGACAGCCCGCAGCTGCAGATCGATATCGATCAGCGCAAGGCGCAGGCGCTGGGCGTATCTATCGACGACATCAACAATACCCTCTCCACCGCCTGGGGTTCGACCTACGTCAACGACTTCGTCGATCGCGGCCGGGTGAAGAGAGTTTACGTGCAGGCCGCCGCGCCGTTCCGCATGCTGCCGGAAGACATCAACAAATGGTATGTGCGCAACAGCGCGGGCGGCATGGTGCCGTTCTCGGCCTTCGCCAGTTCACACTGGGAATACGGCTCGCCGCGGCTGGAACGCTATAACGGCAACTCGGCGCTGGAAATCGTCGGCGAGGCGGCCAACGGCGTCAGCACCGGCACCGCCATGGCGGAAATGGAAAAACTGGTCAGCCAGTTACCGACCGGCTTCGGGCTGGAATGGACGGCGCTCTCCTACCAGGAACGCTTGTCCGGCTCGCAGGCGCCGGCGCTGTACGCCATCTCGCTGCTGGTGGTGTTCCTGTGCCTGGCGGCGCTGTATGAAAGCTGGTCGATACCGTTCTCGGTGATGCTGGTGGTGCCGCTGGGGGTGATCGGCGCGGTCGCCGCCACCTGGCTGCGCGGCCTGGAGAACGACGTTTATTTCCAGGTCGGCCTGTTGACCATCATTGGGCTGTCGGCGAAAAACGCCATTCTGATCGTCGAATTCGCCAACGAGCTGAACCACAAAGGGCAGGATCTGATGTCCGCGACGCTCGACGCATCACGCATGCGTCTGCGGCCGATCCTGATGACTTCGCTGGCGTTCATCTTCGGCGTGCTGCCGATGGCCACCAGCAGCGGCGCCGGTTCCGGCAGCCAGCATGCGGTCGGCACCGGGGTGATGGGCGGCATGATCTCCGCCACCCTGCTGGCGATTTTCTTCGTGCCGCTGTTCTTCGTGCTGGTGCGCCGCCGCTTCCCGGGCAAAGCGCATCCGGCAGGCAATACGACGGCCGCCGGGGAATGATAGCCTGGGCATAAAAAAGCAGCGTCGGGTTACCGATGCTGCTTTATTTCGAACGATAATCTCGTTCCCAAGGTGTTTCAGTGACTTTCCAATGACTCAACCTTGCCATCTGCTTCAACGCTGTGTCAGTTGCCCAACATCTCATCAATGAAGTCTTTCCAGTTTCCTAATTCACGATCAACCATAATACTTTACAACCTCAATTATTTGACGAAGCGGATTCTACGCCTGTTTTTTGACCATGTGAAGGGAAACGGGAACGATGCCGGGCCCGGAAACCGGGCTTAGCGCACATTTTCGTATTTATCTGATCAATGTTTAGTGCTGCTATTCCCTTGTGATATCAATTTCTCCGCGGTAGCGTGTAAAAGGTATAAAAATACGACAATGGAGCGCCGACATCCGCGGGTATCAGCACGCCATTCGGCACTATGCCGCCGACCTCAGTCTTATTGGTTAGAGGAAAACGATGGAAATTATCACCGACCCGAACCGCCGCGCCATCGACTGGCAGCGGCTGTGTGAATTGCTGGAGGCCGCCGGGCTGGGCAAGCGCGATCCGCACACCCTGCGGCGCATTTACCAACACAGCCAGTTTTGCTATTGGGGGTTTATCGGTGACGAGCTGATCGCCACCGCGCACGCCATCAGCGACCTGACCTCGGTCGCCTATCTGGCCGACGTGGCGATCGATCCGCGCTTTCAGGGGCAAGGGCTGGGGCGCAGGTTGATGGATCGGGTGATGCAAGATTTGGCGCCGCTCGGCAAGATTTTCATCTATTCCGTGCCGGAAAAACTGGCCTTCTATAAAAAGTACGGCTTTCACGATTTGACCACCGGCATGGTGTATGCGGACGGCGCCTCACTGCAACGGTTGCAAAACGGCGGTTATATCCGCTGATCATCTTGATCAAAATACTTTTCTCAGCAGAATACAGCTGACGATATGCTTGAGACAGATAAAATGCTTAGCCAAAGCGCCCAAAAAAAACGCACTCTCTCTTTTAACTTTTTATTTTCACTATTATTCACCTCTGCAACCATGAATGAGAAAACGTTTGAACTTCCTGTCAGAGATATTTCTTAGTCATTAGACCTCTTACAAAGATATCACGAACCAAAAGATCGGTAAAAACGATCGAATATTAATTTACGATAGGAATTATCTATGATATTTCCTTTTAATCTTCCTTGATTGATAGCTGACATCTATTTAAAAACCTCTCCCCCACCTGCAGCTGCGCCAGGCTGTGATCGATGGCGCGCTGCTCGTCGGCATCGATATGGCCGTCGCTCTTGGCGGCGAACACCAGCGCCTGCACCAGGCGTTTGGCGCGCAGATC
>NZ_JBJNLG010000034.1:0-22897 GCF_052169175.1 Serratia sp. CY31944 | reverse complement strand
AATCGTTAATCATCGCATTGTTATTAGCGAGCCATTCCTTAACAACACCACTATCAATAAAATTCATTTTCTTATACCTCAAGGAAAATGCTCTATGAGCGAATAATAATCATTTAAAGTGCCATTTTCTATTTTGTTAGCACCAAACAACCAGTCTTTCCTCTTTGGTCCACCACGCTGATCCCACCAGTTTACGTGATAACCTTTTTTATCATCATAATCTAAACGCCATCCTTGCTTGCCATCCGGTGACATTCGACCAGTAACTCTCCCTTTCTGAGGCCCTATTTCCTGAATAAAGTCTACTGCATCATCACCTATACCTGATGCCTTTCTAGCATGATCACGGGCGTCATTGAGTGATTTGAACGTTTTCTCATGCTCAATGCCTTTCTCTACGCTACAGGTATTTTTAGACAACCCAAACGGATCCACCCACATCAGCGGGTTCGGCGCATACTGATAAAGGTTCAACCCGCCGCGCAGCCCTATCGGATCCTGCGTGGTGAAACGCCCCACCTCGGGTTCGTAGTAGCGGAACAGGTTGTAGTGCAGGCCGCTTTCGTCGTCCTGATATTGCCCGGCGTAGCGCAGCGGCTGCTGGTATTGCGCGCCCTGCCGCTTCGCCGCGCCGGCCACCGTCTGGCCCTGCAGCTTGCCGAAGGTGTCGTATTGCCCGGACCAGCACAGGTTGCCCGCCGCGTCGGTCACCTCCAGCGGCGCGCTGTTCAGATCGGTGTGATACCAGTAAATATCTGCCGAGCGGCTGTCGCCCGCCTGCTCCAGCGCCGCCAGCGGGCTCCACGGGCTGGCCGGATCGTAGCTCCAGCTGCGGCGGCTGCCGTCGTCGCGCTGCTCCTGCAGCAACCGGTAGCCCTGCCACAGGAAACGGGTCGTCTGTTCGGTTTTGCCCTTGTAGCGCACCGCCTTGCGGCTGCGGCGGCCCAGCGCATCGTAATGATACTGCGCCTCGAACTCGCCCTGCGGGCCGCGGCCATGCGCCTGCACCAGCCGATTGTCGGCGTCGTAGCGGTAGTGCTGTTCGTACAGGCCGTTGCGCCGGCTGATCAGGTTGCCCCAGGCGTCGTAACGGTAAAACAGTTTTTGCCAGTGCGTCAGCCGGTTATCGGCGATCGGCGCCAGCGGCAGGTGCGCGTCGATGTCGCTCTGCGGGCTGCGCTCGCCCAGCAGGTTATCCGCCAGATCGTACACCAGCCGCGCGCCCGGTTTGCCCTGATTGGGTTCGCGGTGTTGCAGCAGACGGCCTTCGGCGTCGTAACCGTAATGCACTTCGCCGCGCAGCGCGTCGCTCACTCCGGCCAGCTCGCCGCGGCCGGTATAGCGATAAGCGCGCCACAGCACGCCGTCTTCCGGCCGGGTCAGTTTGTCGTGGCCGAAGGCGCTGCTCTGCCAACTGCGGCGGCCCATGGCGTCGTAACGCCGCTGCTGCTGCAGCGCGCCCTGGCTGCGGCCGGTTTCCCGGTGCAGGCGATCGCGGGTGAACTCGCTCACCACCTGCTGGTTGAATTTGATGGCGCTGGCGTGGCCGGAGCCGTAATACAGCCACTGCAGGCGATCGCCCTGCGGCAGCGTCAGCGCCTGCAGGTTGGCCAGCGCATCCCACTGGTATTGCAGCTCGCCGTTCACGCCCTGCTCGCCGAGCAGCCGCCCGGCGGCGTCATAGCGCATCTGCACGCTGTCCGGCTCAATGCCCAGCGCCGCGCCGCTCGCCGTCGGCAGGCGGTTCAGCTCGCGCAGCCGCCCCATGGCGTCGAAGCGGTAATGCCATTCCGCGCTGGCGTTGCCGCGCCAGACCAACTGCCCGGCCTCGTCGAAACGGAAGCGCTGTTCGCGCTGCGTCAGCTCGCCCGCGCTGCCCGGCAGGCCGACCTCGCGGTGCTCCTCCAGCAGCCCGGCCGCGCCGTAGCGATAATAGTGGCGGGTGTCGTCCGGGCGCTCTTCGGCCAGCACGCGGCCCACCGCATCGTAGCTGAAGCGGTATTCGCCGCCGTTGCCGTTCTCCAGCCGCGTCAGCCAGCCCTGCGGGCTGTAGTGATAGCGCCGGGTGCGGTTGATGCGGTCGGTGATGCTGACCGGCAGCCCCAGGGCGTTGTACTGCCAGCGGGTCAGGCTGCCCAGCGCGTCCTGATGCTCGGCCAGTTGGCCGTGTGCATTCCAGTTAAAACGCTCTTCACCGCCGTCCGGGTGGATCAGAGTGTGCAGGCGCCCGCCGTTATCCCATAGGTAGCGCGTCTGGTGGCCTTCGGCATCGGTCTGCGCCGTCAGTTGCCCCAGCGCATCGTAGGTATAAGCCGTCACGCTGCCGGAACAGTCGGTGTAGCGCGTCAGCTGGCCGCGGGCGTCCCACTCCAGCTTCACTTCCCCGCCCAGCGCGTCGATCACGCCGGCCGGCAGGCTCTCTTCGTCATCCGGATAGCGGTACAGCGTGGCATTGCCCAGCGCATCGACATAGCGCGTCGGGCGCCCCAGCGTATCCCAGTGCTGCGCCTCGCTGCTGCCGTCCGGGTACGCGACGGCGAACAGCCGGCCGCTGTTGCGCGAATATTGATAGCGCGTTACGCGGCCAAGCGGATCGGTCTCCGACAGCAGGCGGCCGTAAGGATCCCATTCGCTCTGGCGCTGCGCGCCGCCGGGCAGCAGCACGCTGCACAGTTCGCCGCGTTGGTAGATAAAACCGTAGCGGCGCTGGTCGAAGTCGGTGTACTGCGCCACGTTGTCGTCGTCATCCAGCCGCCACTCCGCGCGCTTGCCGTCGCCGCGCACCGCGCTGCGGCGCCCGCCGGCGAAGTCATAACCGAACTCCAGCGATTCTCCGGCGCTGTTGCGGTAGGCCGTCACGCGCGGCACGCCGTCGATCTCTTGCCATTGGTATTCGTTCAGCAGCCCGGCGGCGTCCTGGTGGCTGATCATCAGGCCGTCGCGCCAGCCAAAGCGGCGCGTCACCTCACCGGCACGGTTGCTCACCGTCGTCAGTTGGCCCTGCTCATCGTAACCGTAGCGCGCCAGCGTCCGTTCGCCTTCGGCGGTTTGCAGCGCCACTTCGCGCAGGCGGCCCTGCGCATAGCGGCACATCAGGCGCTGCCCGGCGCTGTCCACCAGTTCGCTCAGCAGCCCCTCGTCGTCGTAAAACAGCGAGGTGGCGTTGCCGATGGCGTCGGTGATCATGCTGAGCCGGCTCGGCTGATCGCCCGCCAGCGGCGGGTAATGGAAAATCTGTTCGCCGACGTCAAACAGCTGCCAGCTGCCGTCGTCGTTGTGCATCAGCCAGCATTTTTCGGCTTCGCAGTAGGTTTTGTGGCCGCGCGGCACCCTGGGGAAAGCGACGAAGTCACCGGAAGGCGCGCGCCACACCAGGCCGTCCTGATACGGCTGCAGGCTGCTCTCCCAGAACAGGTTCCAGCCGCGGCCCAGTACGCCGTCGCCGGGGTTGCCGCTGCGCCAATAGCGCTGCCAGGCGACCGGCAGGCGCGAAGGCAGCACGAAATCGAGATCGTCTTCGCCGTCGAGGAATTTCTGGCCGCTGACGATATCCACCGGCCGGGCGATAATGCCGACGGCGGCGGTGGCGGTCATCAGGGTGCCGGCGCGGCAGGCGATGCGCGCCAGCTTGTTGATGCCGGGCAGCTTGCCCAGCAGTTTGCCTAGCGCCCCCAGCTTGCCGGCGGCGCCGCCCACGCCGCCCACCAGGCCGGCGAACAGCAGCGTCAGGTCAGAGACCTTGTACAGCCAATCCGGCACTTCGGGCTTGATCGGCAAGGTGGTGACGGTGCCGCCGCCGATAAACACGTTGGGCGAACCTTCCATCACCTGCGCGTCGCAGTTGGTTTTGTCCCCCACGCGCGAGGCGGGCTGGCCGTTGATGCTGACCTTGTCGGAGCCCTGCGCCATCTGCATGCTCGGGCCGTCGTCGCTGCAGGCCACCTGGCTGTTGGTGGCGAGCGCGGCGGGTTTGCCGTTGATGAAGACGTTGGGGGAGCCGGTGACGATATTGCCTTTGGGGGTCAGGCTACCGGCGCCGGCGTCGGCAATGCCGTCGCGCGCCGCGGTGGCCGCCTCCCCGGTGAGATACCCCACCGCCAGACTGGCGCCGATGAGCAACACGCCAACGCCGATACAGGAAGCCGCCAGGCCGGCGACGAACAGCGCACCCGCCGCCACCGCGCCTGCGGCGGCGATCAGGCCGCCGACAATCGTGCCGGCAATCATGCCGGCCAGGGCATGGGAATGCCCGATGGTATCGCCGACGCGAGCCGCTTCGGTCATCGTAAGGTCCTTTTACGCAAAGAGTTCATCGTTAGGCCGCCCGGTAGCTGCTCAGCACCTGCTGCAGCAGCGCGTCATCTTGCGGCGTCAGCTTGCGCGCCATCGCCAGAGTGAACACCAGCACCCGGCCCTCCGCCAGCGCGAACACCGCCTGGTTTTGCCAGATGCGCTTGCCGTCGCGCAGGTAGCTGGCGCGCACCCATTCACCGGCGGTTAATCCATCGCCCAGCGTCGCCGGCTCGCGGCTTTTGAACGCCCAGCCTTTCAGCCCCTGCGCCAGCGCATCGAGCTGGCGGGTGACGTAGCTTTCCAGGTTTTCCGCCGGCTGCAGCGCATCGCGGGAAATATTGATTGAGGGGGAAACATCATCGCCGGCCAACAGCACGTTGACGGTGCGATCGGCATAGCCTTCCGGCAAAGCGACGCTGCCTTCGCTGAAAGCGCAGCGGGATAAAGCGGACATGCGAGGATCCTTTTGCATAAATAATGCTTAAGCATCGCATAACTTAGCCTTGAAATAAAACCTTCAGGCTCCGCCAATATTGCGCGGCGTGACCGCGTTCACTGTGTACAAGGCCGTGGCCGGAACCTTGCCCGGGATCGGGCCGTAACATTACAGAATTATCTGAAACTGCTGGCGCGCCGACGCCCTGATTATGGCTATACTCGGCTATCGTCCGTTTTTCAGGAGATCAGGATGCTGAGATTCACCCGTCGCGCGCTGCTGTGCGCCACGCTGGCCGCGTTCCCCGCCGCCGCCGAAACGCCGAAGTTCGGCCCGGAGCTGCAGGGTTTTCACTACCCTTATCCGTTGCAGCAGTTCAGCTTCACCTCGCAGGGGCAGCCGTTAAAAATGGGCTATATGGACGTGCCGCCGGAAGGTGCCGCCAACGGCCGCACCGCGCTGTTGCTGCACGGTAAAAACTTCTGCGCCGCCACCTGGCAGGACACCATCAAGGCGCTGAGCAAGGCCGGTTACCGCGTCATCGCGCCGGATCAAATCGGCTTTTGCTCCTCCACCAAGCCGGCGCATTACCAGTACAGCTTCCAGCAGCTGGCGCAAAACACCCACGGCCTGCTGCAGAACCTGAAAATCAGTAAGGCCATCATCATCGGCCACTCCACCGGCGGCATGTTGGCCACGCGCTACAGCCTGATGTATCCGCAGGCGGTGGAGCAATTGATCATGGTCAATCCGATCGGCCTCGAGGACTGGAAGGCGAAAGGCGTGCCGTGGCGCAGCGTCGATCAATGGTTCGCGCGCGAGCTGAACACCACCGCCGAGGGCATCCGCAACTATGAGCAGCGCACCTACTACGGCGGCAACTGGAAGCCGGAGTACGATCGCTGGGTGGATATGCTGGCCGGGCTGAACAACGGGCCGGGCCATCGCCTGGTGGCGTGGAACTCGGCGCTGATCTACGACATGATCTTCACCCAGCCGGTGTACTACGAGTTCAAGGATCTGCAAACCCCCACCACGCTGATGATCGGTACCGCCGACACTACCGCCATCGGCAGCGATATCGCCCCGCCGGCGGTCAAGGCCAGGATCGGGCATTATGACGTGTTAGGCAAACAGGCGGCGAAGCTGATCCCGCACGCCACGCTGAACGAGTTCGCCGGGCTGGGCCATGCGCCGCAAATGGAGGAGCCGGAGCGTTTCCATCAGGCGTTGCTCAAGGCGCTGCAGCCCTGAGCGGCCGGTTGGCGCGGCCGCCGCGCGGCGGCTAAACTTTCAGCTGGCACTCAACGGCAGGAGACAGCCATGCGACAGATTATTGCCAGCGCCTTCGTCAGCCTCGACGGCGTGATGCAGGCGCCCGGCGGGCAGGACGAAGACCGTAGCGGCGGCTTTCGCTTCGGCGGCTGGACAGCCCCCTACTGGGATGACGCCATTGCGGAAACGATGGGCGATCTTTTCTCTTCGCCGTTCGATCTGCTGCTGGGGCGGCGCACCTACGACATTTTCGCCGGCTACTGGCCGCAGATCACCGACGAGGCCGACCCGTTATCCGCCGATATCGCCCGCGTGTTCAATCAGGCCACCAAGTACGTCGCCACCCACCACGGCGAGACGCTGGCGTGGCAGAACAGCCAGTGGCTGGGGCGGGACATCCTCGCCCGGCTGCGCGAGCTGAAACGCGCGCAGGGGCCGGTACTGCTGGTGCAGGGCAGCAGCACGCTGATGCAACAGCTGCTGGCCAACGATCTGGTGGACGAACTGCGCCTGCTCACCTACCCGGTGCTGCTCGGCGGCGGCAAACGGCTGTTTGATGACAACGCGGCGCCGGCGGCCTTCACGCTGGCCCAATCGGTGGTCTCGCCCGGCGGCGTGATCGTGGCCCACTACCGCCGCGCCGGCGCGGTGACGACCGGCTCCTTCGTGGCGGAAAGCGCCGCGGTGGCCCAGCCGTAAAAAAAGGGCCGTTCGGCCCTTTTCTCTTTCCCCTGCATCGCCCTCAGGCAAACAGAATATCGCTCTGCTCTACCTGCCCGACCACATGGATCTTGAAGTCGGCGGCATAGCTGTTGCTTTGGGTGTTCATCAACAGATCGGTGGTGCCGTTGAAGGCGTCGAAGTTGAGCTGGATCTCGCCTTTCTGGCCGCTGAAGGCGCTGCCGCTGTCGATAAAGCGCAGCTCGCTCAGGCTGTTGTTGAAGCGCAGGCCGGAGAGATCGATCTTGTCGATGCCGTGCTCGAAGTCTTCAATCACGTCGAACGCCGCCACCGTGGACTCTTTGGCATTGAGATAGACGAAATAGTCGGTGAAGTTGTTGGCGTCTTTGCCGCCCCACAAATGATCCGCCCCCAGGCCGCCGTACAGGATGTCGGAGCCGGCGTTGCCCGCCAGCAGGTTGTCCTGATCGTTGCCGATGATCACATCGCGCCCGCTGCCGCCGATGGCGTTCTCGATGATCGCCCCGCGCGCGATGGCGACGTTCTGCGTGCCGCCGCCGACGCTGGAGAACGCGCCGTCGTTCAGGTTGATCATCTGCTGCTGGCTGTAGCCGGAGAAGTCCAGCGTGTCGTTGCCTCCGGCGTCCCACACCGCGAAGTTGACCGGTTTGCCGTTGTCCGCCGTGGCGGTCAGGAAATCGCGCCCGGTGTTGGAGTTAAAGCCGTACACCGTGTCGCCGGTGCGGGTGTTCATGTTGGCGCCGTACAATTTTTGGATCGCGGCGATGTCATCCACCATCGGGCCATAGCCATACACCCCTTTGGTGTCGGCGCCGGTGTAACCGGCGTTGAAATAGCTCATGATCGAGTATTGCAGCGAATCCTGATAGTAAGCCGCGTCGTTCTGGTAGCTCGGGTTGCCCAACGAGGCGTCATAAGATCCCGGATGCGCCAGCCCCAGGGCATGCCCCAGCTCGTGGGTGAAGGTCTGGCTGCTGAAATCGCCGCTAACCGGCGCCTGATGGGTGGCGAAGTTCTTGTTGAACCACACCGTGCCGGCAAAGGCGTTATCGCTGCCCGGTTTGGAGCTCGGCGGGTAATAGGCGTAAGCATTAATGGCATTCGGGCCGCTGCCGGCTGCGGTGCTGCCGTCGGCGCGCTGGGTGAAGTAGGCGAAGGTGATGTCCGCGCGATGGTTGATATCGGTGGACGCCGTTTCGGTAAAGGTCACGTTCGCCACATCGGCCCACGCCTGCATCGATTTCAGCGCCTGTGCCTGCGCCGCCAGGGTCAACGGCTGCAATCCCTTGTCGCCGTCACCGGTCTGGCCGATGCGGTTCAGCGCGCTCTGCGTCAGGAAGGAATAGGTCAGCGCCACCGGCTGGTGATAGACCTGATCGCCGTTGTGCGTCAGGCCCGGCCGCGTCAGCTGATCGGCGGCGCGATCGAAGCTGAAGTTATCGCGGATTTTACCCAGGTTGTTGATGGCTGCTCCGCCGCGCTGGTTGCTGTACAGGTTGGCGTTGTCCAGCGTAAACAGCGCGCCGTAGCCCAATCCGTCATAGAGGCTGCCGGGCTGGTGATAGTAAAACTGATAGTTATGATCGTTGGGGGATGTGGCGGCCAGGCTGGTGAACTCATCATCATCTTGCAAAATGTCGTTGTGGCGACTGCTCATTGCATTCTCCTTTTACACAATAGGAACCCACTCGCTTTGTAAGACTATTCATCAGTCGTTCTAATCTAAGCCAAGGCTTAGGAATGACCAGTATAGTGACTCACCCCGGCGGCGCGAGCCCGCCCCGCCTGGCTTCACCGTGCCGGGCATTGAGATGAAGATACTCGTAACAATTTGTATTCTCACTATATTAATGAGAAAAATAAGTGCATTAACGGGTTAATCACTCGTCTTTTTGCGCATTTTATCGCCGGTTAGATCAGAATAATCGAGGATTAAAAAACCTAATCCTTCCCTCATCATCAAGGTGGGTACGTGCTAAAGTGTGAACGGACAGCCGAAAGGAGTGACCCGATGCCAACCTTTTTTCTTATGCGCGCCTTGCGCCGCGCCAGCCTGACGGGAGTCGTTATGAGCGTATTGTGCAGCAGTGCCCTGGGCAGTTCACTGCCATTGCTGGAACCCGCCGCGCTGCAGGGCGACTGGCAGCTCGCCGCCATCGGCGACGGTAAAGCCGTCTGCGAGGTGCAGCTGAGCGACGAAGCGGTGGCCAACACCAACGCCTTCCGCTTCAGCGCCTCCGCCCAGTGCCTGCAGCCGCTGGCGCTGCAAACGTTGCCGGTCGCCTGGCGGCCGACGCCGGACGGCATGACGCTGACCGACGCCGAAGGCGGCATGGTGGCATTTCTGGCCCTGACCGCGCCGAAGCGCTATGAGCTGATCGACCGCAACGGCCCTTCGCGCTTTATGCTGATCCCGCGCTAATCCCTCAGGCGATCAGCAACCCGAGCAGCGCGCCGCCCGCCAGCACCCACAGCGGATGGAGGCGCTTGCTCATGCTCAACCCCGTCGCCAGCGCCACGATCGCCGCCAGCCGCCAGCTGGGCGCGGAAGCCTCGGCGATCAAGATGCCGCTGGCCGCCACTAGCCCCACGGTCAGCGGCACCAGCCCGGCCTGCACGATGCGGCGCCACGGGCGATCCTTAAAGCGCCGCCAGGCGCCCATCACCAGCAACGTAACGATGGAAGACGGCCCGAACTTGGCGACCGAAGAAACCAGCAGCCCCGTCCAACCGGCCACGTGCCAGCCGACCAGCGGCACGATCATCATGTTCGGCCCCGGCGCGGCCTGCGCCATGGCGAACAGCGCGCTGAACTCCTGGGCGCTCATCCACCGATGCACCTCCACCACCTGCCGCTGCATCTCCGGCAGAATGGTCATGCCGCCGCCGAACGCCAACAGTGAGAGCTCGGTGAAGATCAGCGCCAGCGCAATCAGAACGCCGCTCATGACGGCCACCGCCACATCAGCAGAATGCTCAGCGGCGCCAGCACCAGCATGGTCGGCAGCAGCGGCAGGCGCAGCCAGGCGATGGCGATCAAGGCCAGCGCGACGATCGCCAGCGCCGGCCATTTACCGCGCAGCGGCAGCAGCATCTTGATCCCGGTCGAGAGCAGCAGCCCGGCGGCGGCGGCGGCCAGCCCGGCGAACACATGCTGCACGTGCGGATCGTTTTGGAAGCGGGCGTAGACCACGCCCAGCCCCACCACGATCGCCGTCGGCGCGCTAATGAGGCCCAGCAAGGCGCACAGCGCGCCGCGCAGCCCGCGAAACTCCATCCCCACCGCCACCGACAGGTTGATGACGTTGCCGCCGGGCAGAAACTGGCACAGCCCGAGCAGCTCGGTAAACTGTTCGCCGCTCAACCAGCGCCGGCGCTCTACCAACATGCTGCGCGCCAGCGGCAGCACGCCGCCGAAGCCGATCAGCCCCAGCCACAGAAAGCCCACAAACAGCTCCGCGTTGCCCGGCGCTGCCGCCGGGTGCGGTTTTAACGTATTGATATCTGACATGACATTGCCATTCCACATCGCTTGTTTTGATGTCTGGTATCATGCGCGCCGCCGTGCCATGATGTCTAATGCATTCCTAAACAACTAAAGATACCTTTGAGGTATGGCAATGATCGAACTGCGTCGCCTGCGGGCGTTCGTCACCGTGGTGGAAGAAGGCAACATCACCCGCGCCGCCGAGCGGCTGTTTATCCAGCAGCCACCGCTGACCCGCCTGCTGCAGGGGCTGGAAGATGAGCTGGGCGTCACCTTGTTGCAGCGCCTGCCGCGCGGCGTGCGCGTCACCGAGGCGGGCGGCGTGCTGTTCGAAGAGGCCCGCGCCCTGCTGGCGCGCGCCGAACGCCTGCGCGAAGCGGTGCAGCGCGCCGCCCGCGGCGAGCAGGGCCACATCGCCATCGGCTTCACCAGTTCCGCCGCGCTGCACCCGTTCGTGCCCAACCTGCTGCGCCGCTACCGCGACATCCTGCCGGGCATCACTACCCAGTTGGAAGAAGCCGGCAGCGGCGAACTGATGGAGGCGTTGCTGGAACAGCGCCTCGACGCCGCCTTCGTGCGCTCGCCGGCCAACGGCATTCCCGGCCTGAGCGTGGAGCCGGTGCTCAGCGAGCCGATGATCGTCGCCCTGCCGCTGGGCCACCGGCTGGCGCAAGAAACGCAGCAGCCGCTGCCGCTGGCCGAACTGGCCCACGAGGCGTTTATTCTCTATCGCCGCCCGGCCGGCCAGGGGCTGTACGACGCCATCTTGGCCGCCTGCCACCGCGCCGGCTTCAGCCCGCGCATCGTACAGGAAGCGCCGCGCCTGCCGGCCACCCTCAGCCTGGTGGGCGCAGGCCTGGGGTTGTCAGTGGTGCCCGGCTCGATGCGGCGGCTGGGCGGCGACGGCATCGTCTACCGCACCCTCGCCGAAGAGGCGCAGCTCAGCGCCCCGCTTTACCTGGCGCTGCGCCGCAGCCCGGCTTCGCCGATCGTCGAGCGCTTTCGTCAGCTGGTGCTGGAGACCGTGGGGCAGTCATAAAAAGCCCGAACGGCCAATAATAAACGAAGTTCGTTTATTATTTATTTAAACTATTCGGCGACTAAATTTAATTCCACTTAATGACTATTCAACTTCCGATTAATTAATTAAACCCGCTCTCACTTAGTAACAAACGCAAACAAATAAGCGCCTACGCAATACATTCCAGCCGCTAGGATTTAAGGGTCACAGCCTATTCCCGCCGATGACAAAACACCTTTCAAGAGCAATTATGCCTTCCCTGCGCCTGCCTATTCAGACGCGCGGTTTTATATTGGAGAAAATGCTATGCTATCGCGTCGTGATATATTGAAAGTCTCCGCCGTCAGCGCGGCCGCCGCCGGCATGATCGGCGGCATCGTAAAAAATGCCGCTGCCGACGATCATCGCAATATCGTCCCCCCCAGCAGCTATCAGCCGCCTGCCGATGCGCAGCATCTCTATAAATACAAATTCACCGACAGCAAGAAACGCAGCCTGCCCAGCGGCTGGGCGCGCGAAGCCACCGTCGAGCAATTCCCGATCTCCGAAGGCGTGGCGGGCGTGGACATGACGCTTGAGCCGGGCGGCGTGCGCGAGCTGCACTGGCACGCCATCGCCGCCGAATGGGCGTTTATGCTGGAAGGCCATGCGCGCATCACCATCCTCGATCCCGAGGGCAAATGCGAAGTGGCGGATTTCGGCCCCGGCGACGTGTGGTATTTCCCGAAAGGCTATGGCCATTCCATTCAGGCGCTGGCAGACGGCGCGCATTTTATTCTGGCGTTCGATAATGGGCACTTCTCCGAGTTCGGCACCTTCAGCATTACCGATTGGGTGGCGCATATGCCGAAAGAGGTATTGGAAAAAAGCGTCAACATGCCGGCGGCGGTATTTTCCAAGGCCAAACAGGGCGAGGCTTATATTGTCGGTGGCGCCGTTCCGCCCACCTTGCCATTGCCGAAAAACGACGGCGGATTAAATAACACCCCGCTGACCCACCGCTATGAATTAATGAAGCAAAAACCGTTCTTTGAAAATGACGCCGGCAGCGTGCATTTGGTGTCGTCGAAAGAATTTCCCATCTCCACCACCATGACCGGCATCATCGAGATCGTGAAACCCGGCGCGATCCGGGAATTGCACTGGCACCCCAATGCCAACGAATGGCAATACTATATCGCCGGTAAGGGCCGCATGACGGTGTTCAGCTCGCACGGCCACGCGCAGACGGAAGAGTACGCCCCTTCGGACGTCGGTTACGTGCCGCAGGGCTTCGGCCATTACATCGAGAACATCGGCGATGAGGATTTGAAGGTACTGATCGTGATGGACAACGGCATTTATCAGGACATTTCGTTGTCCGACTGGCTGGCGAAAACCCCGGCCTACCTGCTGGCGGACAACTTCAATAATCAGATTGAGGACTGGCAGGATAGACCGAAAGACAAACGGGTGATGTCGCGCCGCAGCCGCTGACGCCACGGCGAGGGAGAAGCTCCCTCGCCGCTTTCTTTACTGCTTGCGCTGCTCCGCCACCTGTTTGGCGGTGACTTTGCCCTGCTTATCGCCGAAATGGCCGACCACGAAGTTGGCGACCGCCGCCACTTCTTCGTCGGAATAGGCGCTGCCGAACGCCGGCATCATTTCATGCCGTTCGCCGATGCTGATGCTCGTCCCCTTCAGGATGGCCTGCACCACGCTGCGCCCCTGCGGATCGTTCACCGCCGTGCTGCCCACCAGCGACGCATACTCGCTCTGGCGGCCCGGCCCGTTCCACTGGTGGCAGCCGCTGCAGTCGTTGGCGAACACCCGCCGCCCGAGCGACTGCTCTTGCCCGCCCGGCAGGATCGGGGTGGAAGCCCCCGCGCCCTTCGGCTGCAGATTTACCGCCGCAGCGGCGTCGCCGGCGATCGGTTCGATATCCCGCAGGTATTTCACCAGCGCCAGATTATCTTCCGGCGTCAGGAACTGCAGGCTGTTTTCCACCGCTTCCGCCATCGGGCCGGCGGCGCTGCTGCGCCCCGGCGCATGGCCGGTGGCCAGATATTGCGACAGCTGCTGGTCGCTCCAGCCGCCGATGCCGCTCTGTTTGTCCGGCGTGATGTTGGCGGCGAACCAGCCCTGCACCACTTCACCGCTCAGGTGCTTGCTCTGGTTGAGGCCGAACCCCAGATTGCGCGGCGTGTGGCACTCGCCGCAGTGGCCCAGCGCGGTCGCCAGATAGGCGCCGCGGTTCCACTGCTCGTCCTTGTTGAGATCCGGCGTAAAGCGTTGCTCATGGAAGAACGCCAGGTTCCAGAATTTCATGCCCCAACGCTGGTTGAACGGGAACGACAGATCGTTTTGCGGGTTGGCCTGCTTCACCGGCGGCAGGCTGAACAGATAGGCTTTGATCGCCAGCACGTCGTCGCGGCTCAGCCCGGTGTAGGAGGTGTACGGCATCGCCGGATACAGGTTGCCCTGCGGGCCGATGCCCTCACGCACCGCGCGCACGAACTGATCGTCGCTCCAGTTGCCGATGCCGGTCTCCTTGTCGGCGGTGATGTTGGTGCCGTAAATGGTGCCGAACGGCAGTTTGAAGGCGAAGCCGCCCGCATAAGGCGTGCCGCCCGGCGCGGTGTGGCACGCCACGCAGTCGGCGGCGCGCGCCAGGTACTCGCCGCGCGCCAGTTTATCGGTGATGCCGGCCGGCGCTCCGGCGATCGGCGCCGCAGGCTCCGCGCCGGTGGGCCGCAGCAGCGTGTACAGCGCATATCCTCCCGCCAACACCACCACGGCGATAATCAGCCATAACAGCCCTTTCAAGGCGTTGCTCATCGCATCTCTCCCTAACCCAACGCCTTGGCGGCCTGGTGGATGGCGGCGCGAATGCGCACATAGGTGGCGCAGCGGCAGACGTTGCCGCCCATCGCCGCGTCGATGTCCGCATCGCTCGGATTTTTACTTTGCGCCAGCAGCGCGCTGGCGCTCATGATCTGGCCGGACTGGCAGTAGCCGCACTGCACCACGTCCAGATCAAGCCAGGCCTCCTGCACCGCCTTGCCTTCCGGCGTGGCGCCCACGGCTTCGATGGTGGTGATTTTTTTGCCGACGGCGGCCGAAATCGGCGTCATGCACGACCGCACCGGCACGCCGTCCAGATGCACGGTGCAGGCGCCGCACATGGCGATGCCGCAGCCGAACTTGGTGCCGGTCAGGCCGGCTTCGTCACGCAAGAACCACAGCAGCGGCATGTGCGGATCGCCCTCGAAGGTCAGCGGCTGCTCGTTTACGGTTAATTGAATCATCAGGTTCTCTCCTTGTCAGACGCCGGGTTCGCGGTGGGATTATGCAGCGGCAGGCTCAGCGAGGTGCGCGGCCGCCCGAGCAGCGCCAGCGCATTGCCGACCGCCGGGGCGATGGTCGGCACCCCCAGCTCGCCCACGCCGGTCGGTTTCTCGCTCGAGGGCACGATGATCACTTCGATCTCCGGCATCTCATCGATGCGCAGCGGGCGGAAGTTATTGAAGTTGGACTGTTCGACCACGCCGTCTTTTAGCGTGATATTGCCGTACAGCGCCATGCTCAGGCCGTAGCCGATGCCGCCCTCGATCTGCGCGCGGATCACGTCGGGGTTCACCGCCACGCCGCAGTCCACCGCGCACCACACCTTGTGCACTTTCGGGATGCCGCCTTCGCCGATCGACACCTCGGCCACCTGCGCCACATAGGTATCGAACGCCTTGGCGACGCCCACGCCGCGCGCGCGCCCGTCCACCACTTTCGCGCCCTGCCAGTCAGCGGCTTTCGCTACCGCCCGCAGCGCGCCCGCCGCGCGCGGCGCGTCGCCCATCAGCGCCAGCCGCCCTTCGACCGGATCCTGACCGGTTTCCTGCAGCAGTTGATCGATAAAGCTCTCCACCGCGTGGCCGGTGTGGGTGCTGGCGACCGACCGCAGCGAGGTGGTCGGCACCTTGCCGGGCACGATGTGCGCATCGCAGCGGAAGGCTTCGAAGGTGTATGACACCTCGCTGGCGCCCTCGACCATCATCTGATCGAGGCCGTTGACCACCAGCGCATCCATCGCGCTGTGGCGCGTCCAGGAGTGGCCGACCACGGTATCGGTCCAGCCCACCACCTTGCCGCCGCGAATGGCGCCGCGCAGGCGGTGCAGGATCATCGGGCGATACCAGCCGTTGCGGATGTCGTCCTCGCGCGTCCATACCACCTTCACGCCGTGGCCGGGGCCGATACCCTTGGCCGCCGCCGCCATGTCGGCCGCCAGATCCGGCCCCAGCGTCGGGTTGCCTAAATCGATGCGCCGGCCGAAGCTGCCGCCCGCCAGAATGGTTTCAATCTGCACCTTGTCCGGCGGCAACTCGAACAGATCGCACAGCTGCTTGTGATCGAGCGTTTGAATTTGGCAACCGTAGCGCGCCTTGACGCTCTCGCCGTCCCAGAACAGATAGCCGTCCAGCGGCTCCATCGGCGCGTGGGCGACGTACGGGAAGGTGTATTCGGCCTCGATCACCTTGTCGGCCTTGTCGAACACCTCGTCCGGCTTGCCGTGGCTCTTCGCCACCACGCCGGTTTTCTGCGCCACCTGGCGGAATTCGGCGTAGATCTCCTCGGTGTTGCGCCGTTCGGCCTGCGCATCGTCCCACGTCACCTTCAGCCGCTCCCGCCCCTGGATCGCCGCCCAGGTATTTTTGGCGTAAACCGCCACGCCGGTGGCGATTTGCTTCACCGCTACCACCCCCGGCACCGCCAGCGCCCGTTCGGCGTCGAAGGCCGCCACCTTGCCGCCGAAACGCGGCGGTTTCTTGATGGTGACGGTCAGCATGTCCGGCTCATGGATATCCTGCGAGAACTGCGCGCTGCCGTTGGTTTTCGCCAGCGAATCGACGCGATGCAGGCCGCGCGTTTTGCCGATCAGGGTGAAATTAGCCGGATCCTTCAGCGTCAGGCTGGCGGGATCGGGCGGCGGCAGCGTGGCGGCCAGCGCGGCGAATTCGCCGAAGCCCGCTTCGCGTCCGCTGGCGGCATGGCGAATCCTGCCCGCCTGCACGGTGATTTCCTGCGCCGAGGTTTTCCAGCTCTGCGCGGCGGCCTGCACCAGCAGCGCTCGCGCCATGGCGCCCATGCGGCGCATTTGCTCATAGGCATTGGCCACCGAGCTCGAACCGCCGGTGCCCTGGAATCCGAAGGCCAGGTTTTTGTAGATATGGGTGTCCACCGGCGCGGCGACGACCCGCACCTGCGCCCAGTCGGCATCGAGCTCTTCGGCAACCAGCGTCGCCATGCCGGTATAGACCCCCTGGCCCACTTCAGTGTGTTTACTGATGACGGTGACGACGCCGTCGGCGCCGATCTGAACGAAGGCGTTGGCATCAAACGCTGCCGTGCCGGAGGCGGCCGGGGCATTCGACCGCGCCAGCGCGCCGGTGGACGGCAGATAGGCGCCGATCACCAACGCCCCGGCGCCGACGATAAACCGCCGCCGCGAAAGCGGAACTTGGGATATGCTCATTGCTCATGACTCCAAAAAAGCCGAAGGCGTCACTGCCTTCGGCGAAACAAATCTTGTTATGGGAATGGGTTGTTGCGCCCGTCGGGTGACATAGCGCAACAGAGCAATAATTAGCGTAGCCTATTATCCAGCAGGCCTAATCTTGATAAGGGATTTTTTCGTTGAGGAATCGTGCGCTGCGGGCGGGTAGCCCGCACATCGTGCATCAATTCTGCGTCGTCGCCAGATACGAAAAGACGCTGAGCAGGTGGATTGGCGCCGCCATGTTGTCGCTGTCGAAGGCCACGGTGAGCGCGTCCTGGCGCTCCACGCCGGGCACCAGGCTGAACAGATCCGCCAATACCGGTTTGGCCGCCATCAGCGTCAGCCGGTAAGGCGGCATGAAGCGGCGCTCCACCGGCAGCTTCCCGCCCTGGCGCACCTGCTGCATTGCCCGTTCGCGGATCTCGGCGCGCGCCCGCTGCGGGCTGAGCGATTCGGCGGCGGTTTGCGAGATCGCACGCTTGACGCAGGCATAGCCGACGTGCGGGTAACGTTCCGCTACCCAGCGTTGCAGCTCGTCGTCGCCGCTCACCAGCCACAGCGGCACGTTCAACTCGGCCGCCGCCGCCGCGTACAGATCGCTTTCGCCCACCGCTTCGCCGTTCAGGCTGACGCGGTAAAAGGCCCGGCCGTTGATGGTATGCGCCAGCACGCCATGCTCGCCGGCGGCGCTGTGGTAGCCGATGAACATCAGGCCGTCGTAACGTTGGTGTTGCAGCCCTTCCACCATCGACAGCCCACGCGGTTTACCCTGCACCAGGCGCGCGCGCCCATCGAGGCGATCGGCGCGCAGATTCTGCATCATGGCGTGGCTGTCGGCCACCGTCACCGCGGTGGCCCCGCCGGCGAAAGCGCCGTCGATGGCCGCGTTGACCTCCTGCTCCATCAGCTCGCGCGCCGCCGCATAGTCGGCATGGGCCGGGTTGCATTGCTCCGGCCGCATTACGCCGGCGATACCTTCGATATCCGCAGAGATAAAGACTTTCACGTCACGCTCCCGTTATTTAATTTTCCGCCAGCCGATCGAGCAGCGGCCCCAGCGCCATGCGATCGTGCCGCTGGAAACCGCTGACGCCCTCGGCGCTCAGCAACGCATCCAACACCGCGTATTCGGTGGCGTCCGCCGCCGCCGCAAACAGCGGCTCCAGCCGTTCGTCCGGCAGCGTCGCCCCCAGCAACCGGGTGGAAAACGCCAGCGCGATATCGCCGGAGCCGTGCCCCCAATGGCTGCCCACTCGCCCCAGGCCCGCGCCCGCTCGGCGGGCGATGCGGTTCAGCTGGCGGCTGTCCAGCGCCCGATCGCAGGCGATGATGATAATGACCGAACCGGCGTCCACCTGCGGCGGCGGATCCGCCAGCAGCCTGCCCAGCGCCTGGCCAACGCGCACGCCGCTCAGCGTCAACGAGTCGAGGGTGCCGAAGTTGGCCAGCACCAGCACGCCGAGCGTGGTGCCAAGCCCCGGGCAATAGCGCGAGGCGGTGCCGATGCCGCCTTTCAGGCCGAAGCTGCTCATGCCGCGCCCGGCGCCGACGCTGCCGCGCGCAAAGCGGGTGGAATGGTTATCCAGCGCGCTGAAGACGTGCTCCTCGCGCACCGCCATCGCCTGAATATCGTTGAGGTAGCCGTCGTTGCACTCCAGCACCAGCGGGTTGATGGTGGCGCTGCCGCGGCCGATCTGCGGGTAGCGCAGACAGCTGCGCCGCACCATGGCATTGAACAGCGTGCCGACGGCGAAGGTGTTGCTCAGCAGGATCGGCGTTTGCAGCACCCCCAGCTCGTTCAGCTGCACCAGCCCCAGCGGTTTGGCGAAGCCGTTGAGCACCGCGCTGCCGCACGGCAACGGCTGGTTGAACAGATCGCCCGGCGGCACGATGGCGGTAACGCCGGTCTGGCATTCGCCGTCGGCCAAGGTGTGATGCCCGACGCTAACGCCCGGCACGTCGCACAGGGTATCGGTCGGGCCGGCCGGATAGCGCGCGCCCGGCAGGCGGCGATGGCGCCGCCAATAGCTCAGCAGATTGTCGAGGCTTTGTTGTTCAAACGCCTGGCTGTCCGTCATGGTTCCCTCATCCGCCTTAGCCCATCAGAAAACCAGAATATCGCGCAATGTAAGCGCCCAGTAAATTGAAAACCGGAGCGGGCAGAAAAAATAGCCTTGCTCCGTCGCCGTTCAGACCAACTCGCCGGCATGTGGGGGACCATTTTGGCGGCCCGCAGGCCTGAGCTTATTGGGTTTTTAGGGGGCAAACAGGGTTAACGGCCGGTGCCGCTGGTGATATCCCCCCTTATCCAAAATGGATGACCCGATCTGCCGACGCAATGGTCGTTTCACGGTGGGCAATGATCACCTTCGTGATATTGAGTCTCTTGATGGCCTGATTCACCACAGCTTCGCTCTCCTTATCCAGTGCGCTGGTGGCCTCATCCAGGAACAAAATCGCCGGCTTCTTGTAAATCGCCCGGGCAATGAACAGGCGTTGCTTCTGCCCGCCGGACAATCCTTCCCCCAGCTCGCCGATCGGGGTTTCATACCCCATCGGCATACACATGAGCACGTCGTGCAGATAGCTGGCACGGGCACAGGCTTCCATCCAGGCGTCGTCCACCTCGTCCGCGAACCCGCAGATATTTTCCCGGATCGAGCCGGAGAACAGTTTGTCGTCCTGCATCACACAGGCGATCATCTTGTGGTAGTTGTTGATGCCAAGCTGCCGGATATCGACGCCGTTCACCTCAACCCGCCCTGAGTCCGGGGGAAACAGCCCGCACAGCACCTTCATCAGCGTGGTCTTGCCAGCGCCCGACGGGCCCACGATGGCCACGCTCTCGCCCGGCGCAACACTGATGTCCAAGGCATCGAAGACCGCCGGTGACTGGCTGTCGTAACGATAGCTCAGGGCATGGGTCGTCAATCCCAAAGGTTGCAGGCCCGCCGCGTAAGGAAGGTCCGGTTTACGGTTTTCTCGTGGGTGCAAGGCGATATCGGCGATGCGCTCGTTATGCAGGCTCATCATGCGCAGCTGCAGCAAAAATTCCGTCAGCGACCCGATGCGGTCGGAAAACTGCCCGCGAAAGGCGCCGAACGCCACGAACATGCCGAGGGTCATCTGGTTATCGATCACCAGGCTGGCTCCCAGCCAAAGAATAACGACCTGATCGCAGGCGGCAATGAAGGTGTTGATCCCGCCAAACAGCATGTCCATGCGGGTGACCCGGATACCGGTATTGATAGTGTCGATTTCAAGGTTGAGCCAATGGGCAATGCGACGTTCCGCCATGCCCTGCATCTTGACGGTGGCGATACCGTACAGCGTCTCCATAAAATACGAGCCGGCGCGGGCCTCCCTGACCAGCGCTTCTTCGGACAGTTGGCGATAATAGCCGTAGGTCAGCAGCCGCATCAGCACGTAGAGCGCGGTGAACGCAATCACCACCCAGGTCAACCAGCCGCCATACAGCACCATCATCACCAGCACGCCGATCACCATGATGCCGTCCATGATGGCGCCGACAATGCTCGTGGTGAAGGTGCTGCGCAGCGTATCCAGCGAGCCGAAGCGCGATTGAATGTCACCCAGCTTGCGTCGTTCAAAGTAGCCCAGCGGCAGGCGCAACAGGTGGGTAAACAACCCGGATTGCCACTGCACGTTGATGAGCGTCGACATGACCAGCCCGGACCAGGCGCGCACCATGCCGACAGCTGCCCGCAGCAGGATGAACAGCATCAGGCCAACGCAGATGAGCGTCAGTAACCCGCGATCGCCGGCGGGAATAGCGTGATCCATCACCAGCTGCGTGCCGATGGGCATCACCAGGTTGATGGTTTCGAACACCAGAGACAGGCAAAAGATTTTGCCGAGCGCCCCCTTAAGACCGTGTACGCTGCCAATCAGCGTGCGCAGGTGAATGCGGTGGCGGACGCTGTCGGCGGTGAAGGCGCTGCCGGGCCAGGCCTCAAGCGCCACGCCGGTAAAACTGTGCGACAGTTCCGTCAGGCTGACGGCCCGGCGCCCGCGCGCCGGATCATGCAGCACCGCGCGGTGCCCCTTGATACTGACCAGCACCACGAAATGGTTGAACTCCCAGTGCAAAATACAGGGGAGTTTCAGCGCGCTGAGTTCGTCAATATCAAGTGATAGAGGGCGAGTGGCCAGGCCCAGCTGTTCGGCTATACCGGTTAACCCGGTCAGCGTGGCGCCGCGGGTCGACAGGCTGAACTGCCGACGCAGCGCGATCAGGTCGACGTTTTTACCATAGTAACCGCAGATCATCGCCAGGCAGGCCAGCCCGCATTCTGACGACTCGGTCTGGTGCACCATCGGAACCCGGTGGCGCAGCCGCAGATCCAACTGGCTGATCCGCTGTTTGAACGTGGGCTTACTCATTGATCGGCCCCATCGCGCTGTGTTTCATGTCGTAGAACGGTGACAACATCCACTGATAAATCTGCCTTTTTTCCAAAAACAGGGTGCTTTGCGCTTTCATGCCGTTTTCCAGGCTCAGACGTTTACCGTCATAGGCAATGACCTGTTTTTCCGGAATGACGATCGTCTTGTAGTACGGCACGGCGGCGGTCAGCGCCGCTTTGGGCGCCCCCTGGTAGGTCAGCATTTCCTGCGGTGAGGCCGGGGCTTTGGAGATGACGGATACCGTAGCGGCAAACTGGCCGAATTTCTCCGCCGGAAAGGCGTCATAACGCACATTGACTTTGTCACCGGCGGCGATGTAGGGGATGGCGTCGTTGGGCACCCATAGCACCAGGGCGTAGTGAGCGATATTGTGAGGGATCACTTGCAGCAGACTGTCACCGACGTTGACCATCTGGCCAACCGTGACGCTCAGCGAATCGATGCGGCCGTCGGCCAGCGCGCGAACGATGATCGCCCCGCCGGCATCAATGTTGAGCCGCTCCTTCTGCAGCTCGTGGCGCTGCAGCTCCATCTGGTAAATCTGGTTGTCGAAGTTGGCGGCCTGGATATGGATCTGGCTTTCCAGCGCGGTGATCTGCAGCGCATTCTGTTCGTTCTGGCCGGACAGGCCCAGCAGGTTGTTCTGCTGCTGGTAATACAGCGCCACCTGGTTGGTGAGCTGATCCTTAGTGATCAATCCCTTGGTTTGATAGTGCCGGTAATTCTCCATATTTTCCTTCATGATGCGTATCCCTTCCTGGGCGCGTTTGAGGATGTCGGTTGAACGGGTGAACGCGGCGGTATACTGCGCCTTTTGTTTTTCCAGCATGGTAAGCGTGGCCTGCTTGCTGCTTTCCAGCCGGCTGATGATTTGCGCAATGCGCGCCAGCTGGCCGTCGATATCCCGCTGCTGGTTATCGCTGACTACACCGCTGCGGGTGCTTTTGCTGACGTCAATCTGGTAAATGGGCGCGCCGGCGGCGATCACCTGCCCTTCGGTGACGAATTGTTTGACCACCACCCCCTGGACGGCGGAATAGACGTTGGCGGCCCGGGGATAGGTGCTGATTTCGCCGGTCACGTTGACCCGCCGGGTATAGGTGCCGGCGATTGCGAAGGTGAGAAAAGCAATGAGAAAAAACAGGCAGAGCCCTGCCGTGAGCCAAAAGGGAATGCCGGGTAGCAGGAGGGCCCGACCACGCCATTTCATTTTCTGATTATCGATCGCTTCCTGGCGAAACATGATCAGCGTCCCTTATTGAAAGCTAATATTCAAATTCACAGGCTATTGCATTGGTAATCAAACAAGCGGAACGTCAGTTAATCTGCATTACAAACCATCCCTTTTTATTTGCGCCACGTGGAATAGGCGCCATCAGGGGTATCTATGGTGTGTTGAAACAATGCAATTCCAAAATCAGGATTTTGCATATATTCCGCAATGCTGGAGGGCTCTATCAGATACCCAATACTAAAGACCTTATAAGCCAACCCCAATAAAACCTCGACAATTAAACCCGGCCCCGTTAAGACCGAGGTAACGCAATAATTCCTTGTTGTTAACTCGCTCCTCCATGGTAAGATCCTGGTTAGATAACACCTTGACCCATCATCAATATAACAGTCAAATATGCAATTATTTCTTTCTAAAAAGCGGTATCTTTTTTTCATTACTCTAAGAATGATCCTTACCGCCTTGGATTTTTGGTGAGAGGATATGAA
>NZ_JBJNLG010000033.1:0-25813 GCF_052169175.1 Serratia sp. CY31944 | reverse complement strand
GGCGTAGAGATGGTAATGCCAGGCGACAACGTGAACATGGTTGTAACCCTGATTCACCCAATCGCGATGGACGACGGTCTGCGTTTCGCAATCCGTGAAGGCGGCCGTACCGTTGGCGCGGGCGTTGTTGCTAAAGTTATCGCTTAATCGCGAATAATTTTTTCGACACAAAAAAGGGCACTTCGGTGCCCTTTTTTTATGCAATTTGTTTAAATCTTAATTGAAATAAAAACCATTCCCATTTAGACTCAGTGCATTGGTTAAGAAGTGAGTCTCTCTATGTATGTATGTCTGTGTAATGCGGTGACTGACAAAGCGATCCGTAATGCGGTGCGTCAGCACAATCCCCATACCATGAAGCAGCTGCGTGAACTTGTGCCGATTGGTACCGATTGTGGAAAGTGCATTCGTCAGGCAAGACAGATTATGGTGGAGGAACGCGGAACTATCATCCCAATGCATGAAGTTGCCTAACAAAGGGTAAGGTTATTTTTGACTCTTGGCTTACAGGTTCTACACTTTTAGAACTGGCCAGGAGGAATTACCTATGAAAGGCGATAAAAAGATCATTGCTCACCTCAACAAGCTGCTCGGTAACGAGCTGGTTGCCATCAATCAATATTTCCTGCACGCCCGCATGTTCAAGAATTGGGGGTTAATGCGCCTCAACGACAAGGAGTACCACGAGTCGATCGACGAAATGAAACATGCCGATCGCTACATCGAGCGTATCCTGTTCCTGGAAGGGATCCCGAACCTGCAAGATCTCGGCAAGCTGAACATCGGCGAAGACATTGAAGAGATGCTGCGTTCCGATTTGGCGCTGGAGCTGGCGGGTGCCAAAAACCTGCGCGAAGGTATCGCCTATGCCGACTCGATCCACGATTACGTCAGCCGCGATTTAATGATCGACATCCTGGCCGATGAAGAAGAGCATATCGACTGGCTGGAAACCGAGCTGGATCTGATCGCTCGCCTCGGTATTCAAAACTATGCCCAGGCTCAGGTTCTAGAGCGCAAAGAGTAAACCTGCCTTCTGTTCGTCATCGTTTCTCCTGCCGGCAACCGTTTTTACGGTGGGGCAGGGGAGCGTCCCTACCAAGCATAATTCATACCCTGTTTGCCGCCTTCATCTCGCGGCTGCATCTGAACGCGCAAAAATGACGATTTCCTGAGCATATTTCCAACTGCGGCTTGCTTCCTCGGCCATTTTGCGTATAATGCGCGGGCTTACCTAATCTTGGTAAGCCTGATTTTAGCGAATCAGTCGATTGGCAGGCCTTTTTTGCCTCTCGAACAATACTCCCGATATGGGGGTTATATGTTGACGATTACACTCCCCCATCAATCGAAATGGGTGTGAGGAGTAATTATTTACGTTTATAAATAATTGGAGCTCTGGTCTCATGCAGAACCAAAGAATCCGTATCCGCCTGAAAGCGTTTGATCATCGTCTGATCGATCAATCAACCGCGGAAATCGTCGAGACTGCAAAGCGCACTGGTGCGCAAGTCCGTGGTCCGATCCCGCTGCCAACTCGCAAAGAGCGCTTTACCGTTCTGATTTCTCCGCACGTCAACAAAGACGCGCGCGATCAGTACGAGATTCGTACTCACAAGCGTCTGGTTGACATCGTTGAGCCAACCGAGAAAACCGTTGATGCTCTGATGCGTCTGGATCTGGCTGCCGGTGTAGACGTGCAGATCAGCCTGGGTTAATCAGGTCATTGAGCGATTGAGAGGTTGAAACAATGATTGGTTTAGTCGGTAAAAAAGTGGGTATGACCCGTATCTTCACTGAAGATGGCGTTTCTATCCCAGTAACCGTAATTGAAATTGAAGCGAACCGCGTGACTCAGGTTAAAAGCCTGGACACCGACGGTTACCGTGCCGTTCAGGTTACCACCGGTAGCAAAAAAGCTAACCGTGTAACCAAGCCGGAAGCGGGCCATTTCGCTAAAGCTGGCGTTGAAGCTGGCCGTGGTCTGTGGGAATTCCGCCTGGAAGAAGGTCAAGAATTCGCTGCAGGTCAGGAAATTAGCGTAGAAATCTTCGCTGACGTTAAAAAAGTCGATGTTACCGGTACTTCTAAAGGTAAAGGTTTTGCTGGCACTGTTAAGCGCTGGAACTTCCGTACCCAAGACGCTACCCACGGTAACTCCTTGTCTCACCGCGTTCCGGGTTCTATCGGTCAGAACCAGACTCCGGGCAAAGTGTTCAAAGGCAAGAAAATGGCTGGCCACCTGGGTGATGAGCGCGTAACCGTTCAGAGCCTGGACGTAGTACGTGTTGACGCTGAGCGCAACCTGCTGCTGGTTAAGGGTGCTGTACCGGGCGCAACCGGTGGCAACCTGATCGTTAAACCAGCTGTGAAGGCGTAAGGGGATAGCAATGGAATTAGTATTGAAAGACGCGCAAAGCGCGCTGACTGTTTCCGAAACTACCTTCGGTCGTGATTTCAACGAAGCGCTGGTACACCAGGTTGTTGTTGCTTATGCAGCAGGTGCCCGTCAAGGTACCCGTGCTCAGAAGACCCGTGCTGAAGTAACTGGTTCCGGCAAAAAGCCATGGCGTCAGAAAGGCACCGGCCGTGCGCGTTCAGGTTCTGTAAAGAGCCCGATCTGGCGTTCAGGCGGCGTGACCTTTGCTGCTAAGCCACAGGACCACAGTCAGAAAGTAAACAAAAAGATGTACCGCGGCGCGCTGAAAAGCATCCTGTCCGAACTGGTACGTCAAGATCGTCTGATCGTTGTCGAGAAGTTCTCTGTAGAAGCGCCTAAAACTAAGCTGCTGGCACAGAAACTGAAAGATATGGCTCTGGAAGACGTGCTGATCGTGACCGGTGAACTGGATGAGAATCTGTTCCTGGCAGCTCGCAACCTGTACAAGGTTGACGTGCGCGATGTAGCAGGTATCGATCCGGTTAGCCTGATCGCCTTCGACAAAGTGGTTATGACTGCTGATGCTGTGAAGCAAGTTGAGGAGATGCTGGCATGATCCGTGAAGAACGTTTGCTGAAAGTGCTGCGTGCACCGCACGTATCTGAAAAAGCATCCGCTGCGATGGAAAAAAGCAACACCATCGTTCTCAAAGTTGCCAAAGACGCGACCAAAGCAGAAATCAAAGCTGCAGTGCAGAAACTGTTTGAAGTCGAAGTCGAAGACGTGAACACCCTGGTAGTTAAAGGGAAAGTGAAGCGTCACGGTCAGCGTGTTGGTCGTCGTAGCGACTGGAAAAAAGCTTACGTCACCCTGAAAGAAGGCCAGAATCTGGACTTCATCGGCGGCGCAGAGTAAGTCGGAGGAGTAAGAACAATGGCAATTGTTAAATGTAAACCTACATCTCCGGGTCGTCGCCACGTTGTTAAAGTGGTTAACCCTGAGCTGCACAAGGGTAAACCTTATGCCCCGCTGCTGGAAAAACTGAGCAAAAGCGGTGGTCGTAACAACAATGGCCGTATCACCACCCGTCATATCGGTGGTGGCCACAAGCAACATTATCGTCTGGTTGACTTCAAGCGCAACAAAGACGGTATCCCTGCTGTGGTTGAGCGTCTGGAGTACGATCCGAACCGTTCCGCGAACATCGCGCTGGTTCTGTACAAAGACGGCGAACGCCGTTACATCCTGGCGCCAAAAGGCCTGAAAGCTGGTGACCAGATTCAATCTGGCGTTGATGCTGCAATCAAAGCGGGTAACACCCTGCCGATGCGCAACATTCCAGTTGGTTCAACGGTTCACAACGTAGAAATGAAACCAGGTAAAGGCGGCCAGATGGCTCGCTCCGCTGGTGCCTACGTTCAGATCGTTGCTCGTGATGGTTCCTACGTAACTCTGCGTCTGCGCTCCGGCGAAATGCGTAAAGTTCCAGCTGATTGCCGCGCCACCCTGGGTGAAGTTGGTAACGCTGAACACATGCTTCGCGTTCTGGGTAAAGCAGGTGCTGCACGTTGGCGTGGTGTTCGTCCTACCGTTCGCGGTACGGCGATGAACCCGGTAGATCACCCGCACGGTGGTGGTGAAGGTCGTAACTTTGGTAAGCACCCGGTAACTCCGTGGGGCGTTCAGACCAAAGGTAAGAAGACCCGTAGCAACAAGCGTACTGATAAGTTCATCGTACGTCGCCGTAGCAAAAAATAATTAGAGGATAAGCCATGCCACGTTCTCTCAAGAAAGGTCCTTTTATTGACCTGCACTTGCTGAAGAAGGTAGAGAAAGCGGTGGAAAGCGGTGACAAGAAGCCTTTGCGCACTTGGTCCCGTCGTTCAACGATCTTTCCTAACATGATCGGTTTGACCATCGCTGTCCATAATGGTCGTCAGCACGTACCAGTGTTCGTTTCCGATGAAATGGTCGGTCACAAACTGGGTGAATTCGCGCCGACTCGTACTTATCGCGGCCATGCGGCTGATAAAAAAGCTAAAAAGCGCTAAGGTAGGAGGAAGAGATGGAAACTATCGCTAAACATCGCCACGCTCGTTCTTCTGCTCAGAAGGTTCGCCTTGTTGCTGACCTGATTCGCGGTAAGAAAGTGTCGCAAGCTCTGGAAACTCTGACCTACACCAACAAGAAAGCTGCTGGTCTGGTTAAGAAAGTGCTGGAGTCTGCCATTGCTAACGCAGAACACAACGATGGCGCTGACATCGATGATCTGAAAGTTACGAAAATCTTCGTAGACGAAGGCCCAAGCATGAAGCGCATTATGCCGCGTGCAAAAGGTCGTGCAGATCGCATCCTGAAGCGCACCAGCCACATTACTGTGGTTGTGTCCGATCGCTGAGACTCTGGAGACTAGCAATGGGTCAGAAAGTACATCCTAATGGTATTCGCCTGGGTATTGTCAAACCTTGGAACTCTACTTGGTATGCGAATACCAAAGAATTCGCTGACAACCTGGACAGCGACTTTAAAGTTCGTCAATTCCTGACTAAGGAACTGTCGAAAGCTTCCGTTTCTCGCATCGTTATCGAGCGTCCTGCGAAGAGCATCCGTGTGACCATTCACACTGCTCGCCCAGGCATCGTTATCGGCAAGAAAGGTGAAGACGTCGAAAAACTGCGCAAGGTCGTAGCGGACATCGCTGGCGTTCCTGCACAGATCAACATCGCCGAAGTCCGTAAACCGGAACTCGACGCTAAATTGGTTGCTGACAGCATCACTTCTCAGCTGGAACGTCGCGTGATGTTCCGTCGTGCTATGAAGCGTGCAGTACAGAACGCAATGCGTCTTGGCGCTAAAGGTATCAAAGTTGAAGTAAGCGGCCGTCTTGGCGGCGCTGAAATCGCACGTACCGAATGGTACCGCGAAGGTCGTGTTCCATTGCACACTCTGCGTGCGGACATCGACTACAACACATCTGAAGCGCACACCACTTATGGTGTAATCGGCGTTAAGGTATGGATCTTCAAAGGTGAGATCCTGGGTGGTATGGCTGCAGTTGAACAACCGGAACCGGCTGCTCAACCTAAAAAGCAGCAGCGTAAAGGCCGCAAGTAAGGAGAGTCGCTGATGTTACAACCAAAGCGTACAAAATTCCGTAAGGTGCACAAGGGCCGCAACCGTGGTCTGGCGCAAGGTACGGATGTTAGCTTCGGCACTTTCGGTCTGAAAGCTGTTGGCCGTGGCCGTCTGACTGCTCGTCAAATCGAAGCAGCTCGTCGTGCAATGACTCGTGCAGTTAAGCGTCAAGGCAAGATCTGGATCCGTGTATTCCCGGACAAACCGATCACCGAGAAGCCGCTGGAAGTGCGTATGGGTAAAGGTAAGGGTAACGTGGAGTATTGGGTTGCCCTGATCCAGCCTGGTAAGGTCCTGTACGAAATGGACGGCGTGCCAGAAGAGGTTGCCCGCGAGGCATTCAAACTGGCAGCAGCGAAACTGCCGATCAAAACCACCTTTGTAACTAAGACGGTGATGTAATGAAAGCACAAGAGCTGCGTGAAAAAAGCGTTGAAGAGCTGAATGCCGAGCTGCTCAACCTGCTGCGTGAGCAATTCAACTTGCGCATGCAGGCGGCCAGTGGCCAGCTGCAACAAACTCACCTGTTGAAACAAGTGCGTCGTGACGTCGCACGCGTTAAGACTTTACTGACTCAAAAGGCGGGTGTGTAAATGACTGAAGTTATCCGTACCCTGCAGGGTCGTGTTGTTAGCGATAAAATGGAGAAATCCATCGTTGTTGCTATCGAACGTACTGTGAAGCACCCGATCTACGGGAAATTCATCAAACGTACGACCAAGCTGCACGTACATGACGAGAACAACGAATGTGGTACCGGCGACGTGGTGGAAATCCGCGAATGCCGCCCACTGTCCAAGACCAAGTCCTGGACGCTGGTTCGCGTTGTAGAGAAAGCGATTCTGTAATAGAGTAGCTGGCTCTCACTTAATAAACGGCTCAGAAAATGAGCCGTTTATTTTTTCTACCCATACCAAGTAAGCGGTGTTATAATGCTGCGCCCTCGGTTATGGGGCTTTTCAACGGCCTAATTTTTACTTGGGTCTTTAAAGTAGTAGTTGACATTAGCGGAGCACTAAAATGATCCAAGAACAGACTATGCTGAACGTCGCCGACAACTCCGGTGCACGTCGCGTAATGTGTATCAAGGTTCTAGGTGGCTCGCACCGTCGCTACGCAGGCGTCGGCGACATCATCAAAATTACCATCAAGGAAGCAATTCCTCGCGGTAAGGTGAAGAAAGGCGATGTTCTGAAGGCGGTAGTGGTGCGCACCAAGAAGGGTGTACGTCGCCCGGACGGTTCTGTCATTCGCTTCGATGGCAATGCATGCGTTATTTTGAACAATAACAGCGAGCAGCCAATCGGTACGCGTATTTTTGGGCCGGTAACTCGTGAACTGCGTAATGAGAAGTTCATGAAAATTATCTCTCTGGCACCAGAAGTACTCTAAGGAGCGAACATGGCAGCGAAGATCCGTCGTGATGACGAAGTTATCGTGATTACCGGGAAAGACAAAGGTAAGCGCGGTAAAGTAAAAAATGTCCTGTCTGCTGGCAAGGTCATTGTTGAAGGCATCAACCTGGTTAAGAAACACCAGAAGCCGGTTCCGGCTCTGAACCAACCAGGCGGCATTGTTGAAAAAGAAGCTGCAATTCAGGTTTCTAACATTGCTATCTTCAACGCGGCTACCGGCAAGGCTGACCGTGTAGGCTTTAGATTCGAAGACGGCAAAAAAGTCCGTTTCTTCAAATCTAACAGCGAAACTATCAAGTAATTTGGAGTAATACGATGGCGAAACTGCATGATTACTACAAAGACGAGGTAGTCAAACAACTGATGTCTCAGTTTGATTACAACTCTGTCATGCAAGTCCCTCGGGTCGAGAAGATCACCCTGAACATGGGTGTTGGTGAAGCGATTGCTGACAAGAAACTGCTGGATAACGCCGCAGCGGACCTGACAGCTATCTCCGGTCAAAAACCGTTGATCACCAAAGCCCGCAAATCTGTTGCAGGCTTCAAAATCCGTCAGGGCTATCCGATCGGCTGTAAAGTAACTCTGCGTGGCGAACGCATGTGGGAGTTCCTTGAGCGCCTGATCTCCATTGCTGTTCCACGTATCCGTGACTTCCGTGGCCTGTCCGCCAAGTCATTCGATGGCCGTGGCAACTACAGCATGGGCGTGCGTGAGCAAATCATCTTCCCAGAAATCGACTACGACAAAGTCGATCGCGTTCGTGGTTTGGATATTACCATTACCACTACTGCGAAATCTGATGATGAAGGCCGCGCGCTGCTGGCTGCTTTTAACTTCCCGTTCCGCAAGTAAGGCAGGGTTACTGATGGCTAAGCAATCAATGAAAGCACGCGAAGTCAAGCGCGTGAAATTAGCTGACAAGTTCTTTGCAAAACGCGCTGAACTGAAAGCTATTATCTCTGATGTGAACGCATCCGATGAAGATCGTTGGAATGCCGTTCTCAAGCTGCAAACTCTGCCGCGTGATTCCAGCCCGTCTCGTCAGCGTAAACGCTGCCGCCAAACTGGCCGTCCACATGGTTATGTGGGCAAATTCGGGTTGAGCCGTATTAAGCTTCGTGAAGCCGCTATGCGCGGTGAAGTACCAGGCTTGAAAAAGGCTAGCTGGTAATTACCAATTGAATCACGGGAGTAAAGACAGATGAGCATGCAAGATCCGATCGCGGATATGCTGACCCGTATCCGTAACGGTCAAGCCGCGAACAAAGTTGCGGTCACCATGCCTTCCTCCAAGCTGAAAGTGGCAATTGCCAACGTGCTGAAGGAAGAAGGTTTTATTGAAGATTTCAAAATCGAAGGCGACGCCAAGCCTGTTCTGGAACTGGTACTGAAGTACTTCCAGGGCAAAGCTGTGGTAGAAAGCATTCAACGTATCAGCCGTCCAGGTCTGCGCATCTACAAGAAAAAAGATGAGCTGCCAAAAGTTATGGCCGGTTTGGGTATCGCTGTTGTTTCTACCTCTAAAGGTGTTATGACCGATCGTGCAGCTCGCCAGGCTGGTCTTGGTGGCGAGATTATCTGCTACGTAGCTTAATTCGGGAGGAAAGAATGTCTCGTGTTGCAAAAGCACCCGTCGTCATTCCTGCCGGCGTAGAGGTAAAACTCAACGGTCAGGTTATTTCGATTAAGGGTAAAAACGGCGAGTTGACTCGTACTATCCACGACGCCGTTGAAGTGAAGCAAGAAGCTAACGCACTGACTTTCGCTCCGCGCGAAGGTTTTGCTAACGCATGGGCTCAAGCGGGTACCACGCGCGCTCTGCTGAACGCAATGGTTGTTGGTGTTACCGAAGGCTTCACCAAAAAGCTTCAACTGGTAGGTGTTGGTTATCGTGCTGCCGTTAAAGGCAACGTGGTGAATTTGGCCCTGGGCTTCTCTCACCCTATCGATCACCAGCTGCCGGCAGGTATCACTGCTGAATGCCCAAGCCAAACTGAAATCGTGCTGAAAGGCGCTGATAAGCAGGTAATTGGCCAGGTAGCAGCAGATCTGCGTGCTTACCGTCGTCCTGAGCCTTACAAAGGCAAAGGTGTTCGTTACGCCGACGAAGTCGTGCGTACCAAAGAGGCTAAGAAGAAGTAAGGTAACACTATGGATAAGAAATCTGCTCGTATCCGTCGTGCGACCCGCGCACGCCGCAAGCTCCAAGAGCTGGGTGCAACCCGCCTGGTGGTACATCGTACCCCGCGTCACATTTACGCACAGGTGATTGCTCCAAACGGTTCTGAAGTACTGGTAGCCGCTTCTACTTTAGAAAAAGCTATCGCGGAGCAACTGAAGTATTCCGGTAACAAAGACGCAGCAGCAGCCGTAGGTAAAGCTCTGGCTGAGCGCGCGTTGGAAAAAGGGATTGCGAAAGTATCCTTTGACCGTTCCGGTTTCCAATATCATGGTCGAGTCCAGGCACTGGCAGATGCTGCCCGTGAAGCTGGCCTTCAGTTCTAAGGAAGAGGTTTAAGATGGCTCACATCGAAAAACAAGCTGGCGAACTGCAGGAAAAGCTGATCGCGGTAAACCGCGTATCTAAAACCGTAAAAGGTGGCCGTATTTTCAGCTTTACCGCACTGACTGTAGTTGGTGATGGTAACGGTCGCGTTGGTTTTGGCTACGGCAAAGCACGCGAAGTTCCAGCAGCGATCCAGAAAGCGATGGAAAAAGCCCGTCGCAACATGATGAACGTCGCGCTGAACAGCGGCACCCTGCAGCACCCTGTTAAGGGCGCTCACACGGGTTCTCGCGTGTTCATGCAGCCTGCTCATGAAGGTACCGGTATCATCGCGGGCGGTGCAATGCGCGCCGTTCTCGAAGTTGCTGGGGTGCACAACGTATTGGCTAAAGCTTATGGTTCCACCAACCCGATCAACGTGGTTCGTGCAACTATCGACGCTCTGGCGAATATGAAGTCTCCTGAAATGGTCGCTGCTAAGCGTGGTAAATCCGTTGCCGACATTCTGGGGTAATTGACCATGGCTAAGACTATTAAAGTTACACAAACTCGCAGCTCAATTGGCCGTCTGCCGAAGCATAAAGCTACTCTGCTCGGTCTGGGTCTGCGTCGTATTGGTCACACCGTAGAGCGCGAGGATACTCCTGCTGTTCGCGGTATGGTCAACCTGGTTTCCTACATGGTTAAAGTTGAGGAGTAACAGATGCGTTTAAATACTCTGTCTCCGGCTGAAGGTGCCAAGCATGCGCCTAAGCGTGTAGGTCGTGGTATTGGTTCTGGCCTGGGTAAAACCGGCGGCCGTGGTCACAAAGGTCAGAAGTCTCGTTCTGGCGGTGGCGTACGTCGTGGTTTCGAAGGTGGTCAGATGCCTCTGTACCGTCGTCTGCCGAAATTCGGCTTCACTTCACGCAAAGCGATGATCACGGCAGAAGTTCGTCTGTCTGAACTGGCTCTGGTTGAAGGCGATGTTATCGACCTGAACGCGCTGAAAGCCGCTAACGTAGTTGGTGTCCAGATCGAATTCGCGAAAGTTGTACTTTCTGGCGAAGTCGCTCGTCCGGTAACCCTGCGTGGTCTGCGTGTCACCAAAGGCGCTCGTGCTGCTATCGAGGCTGCTGGCGGTAAAATTGAGGAATAAGTAGCAGATGGCTAAGCAACCAGGATTAGATTTTCAAAGTGCTAAAGGCGGGCTCGGCGAGCTGAAGCGCAGACTTTTGTTTGTCATCGGCGCGCTGATTGTCTTCCGCATCGGCTCTTTCATTCCGATTCCTGGTATCGATGCCACTGTGCTTGCCAAATTGCTTGAGCAGCAGAGAGGCACTATCATTGAAATGTTTAATATGTTCTCTGGTGGTGCCCTCAGCCGTGCTTCTATCTTTGCTCTGGGGATCATGCCGTATATCTCGGCGTCGATCATTATCCAGCTGCTGACGGTGGTTCATCCAGCGTTGGCGGAAATCAAGAAAGAAGGGGAGGCTGGCCGTCGCAAGATTAGCCAGTACACCCGTTACGGTACGCTGGTATTGGCCATATTCCAGTCGATCGGTATTGCTACCGGTCTGCCGAATATGCCTGGTATGCAGGGCCTGGTGTTAAATCCAGGCTTTGCATTCTACTTTACTGCGGTTGTGAGCCTGGTAACCGGGACAATGTTCCTGATGTGGCTGGGTGAGCAGATTACTGAACGCGGTATCGGCAACGGTATCTCGATCATTATCTTCGCGGGTATTGTAGCGGGGCTCCCGCCGGCAGTGGCCCATACTATCGAGCAAGCGCGGCAAGGCGACCTGCACTTCCTCCTGCTGCTGTTGGTTGCAGTATTGGTGTTTGCAGTAACCTTCTTCGTTGTTTTCATCGAGCGTGGTCAACGTCGTATCGTCGTTAACTATGCGAAGCGTCAACAAGGTCGTCGTGTTTATGCAGCACAGAGCACACATTTACCGTTGAAAGTGAACATGGCGGGTGTTATCCCGGCGATTTTCGCTTCCAGCATTATTCTGTTCCCGGCCACGATTGCATCATGGTTTGGGGGCGGTACCGGTTGGAACTGGCTGACTACGATTTCGCTGTATTTGCAGCCAGGGCAACCGCTTTATGTGTTACTCTATGCGTCTGCAATCATCTTCTTCTGTTTCTTCTACACGGCGTTGGTCTTCAACCCGCGTGAGACAGCAGATAACCTGAAGAAGTCCGGTGCCTTCGTACCAGGAATTCGTCCGGGAGAGCAAACGGCGAAGTATATCGATAAAGTAATGACGCGTTTAACCCTGGTGGGCGCGATGTACATTACTTTCATCTGCCTGATCCCGGAGTTCATGCGTGATGCAATGAAAGTACCATTCTACTTTGGTGGTACCTCGCTACTGATCGTGGTTGTCGTCATCATGGACTTTATGGCTCAAGTGCAAACTCTGATGATGTCAAGTCAGTACGAGTCTGCATTGAAGAAAGCAAATCTGAAAGGCTATAACCGCTAGTCAGATTCGTTTGAGAAGTTACGGAGAGTAAAAATGAAAGTTCGTGCTTCCGTCAAGAAATTATGTCGTAACTGCAAAATCGTTAAGCGTAACGGTGTCGTTCGTGTGATTTGCAGCGCCGAGCCGAAGCATAAACAGCGTCAAGGCTGATTATCTCGCATATTTTTCTTGCAAAGTTGGGTTGAGCTGGCTAGATTAGCCAGCCAATCTTTTGTATGTCGCACTGCAACACTATTTGAGTATCCTGAAAACGGGCTTTTCAGAATGGTGTTGCTGTATAAAATAGTAGGAGTGCATAGTGGCCCGTATAGCAGGCATTAACATTCCTGATCATAAACATACCGTTATCGCCTTAACGTCGATCTTCGGTATCGGTAAAACCCGTTCACAGGCTATCTGTGCATCCACGGGTATTGCTGAAAATGTTAAGATCAGTGAGCTGTCTGAAGAGCAAATCGAAAAGCTTCGTGATGCAGTTGCCAAATACACCGTTGAGGGTGATTTGCGTCGTGAAATTACCCTGAGCATCAAGCGTCTTATGGACCTTGGTTGCTATCGTGGTTTGCGTCATCGTCGTGGTCTGCCGGTACGCGGTCAGCGCACCAAGACCAACGCTCGTACCCGTAAGGGTCCGCGCAAGCCGATCAAGAAATAATCGGGGTTATTGAATAATGGCAAAGGCACCTGTTCGTACACGTAAGCGTGTAAGAAAGCAAGTCTCTGACGGCGTGGCTCATATCCATGCTTCTTTCAACAACACCATCGTTACCATCACTGATCGTCAGGGTAATGCTTTGGGTTGGGCAACAGCCGGTGGTTCCGGTTTCCGTGGTTCTCGTAAGTCCACTCCGTTCGCAGCACAGGTTGCAGCAGAACGTTGTGCTGACGCAGTAAAAGAATACGGTATCAAGAACCTGGAAGTTATGGTTAAAGGACCTGGTCCTGGTCGTGAGTCTACTATCCGCGCTCTGAACGCGGCTGGTTTCCGCATCACTAACATTACTGATGTGACTCCGATCCCTCATAACGGTTGTCGTCCGCCGAAAAAGCGCCGCGTGTAACGCAGCTTTTAGGATTGTTGGAGAAAGAAAATGGCAAGATATTTGGGTCCTAAGCTCAAGCTGAGCCGTCGTGAGGGCACAGACCTGTTCCTTAAGTCTGGCGTTCGCGCGATCGATTCCAAGTGTAAAATTGAACAAGCACCTGGTCAGCACGGTGCGCGTAAACCGCGTCTGTCTGATTACGGTGTTCAGTTGCGTGAGAAGCAGAAAGTTCGCCGTATGTACGGCATTCTGGAGCGTCAATTCCGTAACTATTACAAAGAAGCAACCCGCCTGAAGGGCAACACCGGTGAAAACCTGTTGCAGCTGCTGGAAGGTCGTCTGGACAACGTTGTTTACCGTATGGGCTTCGGCGCTACTCGTGCAGAGTCACGTCAGCTGGTTAGCCACAAAGCAGTTATGGTAAACGGTCGCGTTGTTAACATCGCTTCTTATCAGGTATCTCCGAATGACGTAGTCAGCATCCGCGAGAAAGCTAAAAAGCAGTCTCGTGTTAAAGCTTCTCTGGAGCTGGCTGAGCAGCGTGAAAAGCCGACTTGGCTGGAAGTTGATGCTGCTAAGATGGAAGGCGTGTTCAAGCGTATGCCTGAACGTACCGATCTGTCTGCGGACATTAACGAACACCTGATCGTCGAGCTTTACTCCAAGTAAAGCTTAGTACCAAAGAGAGGACACAATGCAGGGTTCTGTGACAGAGTTTCTAAAACCGCGCCTGGTAGATATCGAGCAAGTCAGTTCGACGCACGCCAAGGTGACCCTTGAGCCTTTAGAGCGTGGCTTTGGCCATACTCTTGGCAACGCACTGCGCCGTATTCTGCTTTCATCTATGCCGGGTTGCGCGGTGACCGAGGTTGAGATTGATGGTGTACTGCATGAGTACAGCACCAAAGAAGGCGTACAGGAAGATATCCTGGAGATCCTGCTCAACCTGAAAGGGCTGGCGGTGAGAGTTCAAGGCAAAGACGAAGTTATTCTTACCCTGAATAAATCTGGCATTGGCCCTGTGACCGCTGCCGACATCACCCATGATGGTGATGTCGAAATCGTCAAGCCTCAGCACGTGATCTGCCACCTGACTGATGAGAACGCGGCTATCAGCATGCGTATCAAAGTTCAGCGCGGTCGCGGTTATGTGCCGGCTTCTGCCCGAATTCATTCGGAAGAAGATGAGCGCCCAATCGGTCGTCTGTTGGTTGACGCCTGCTACAGCCCTGTAGAGCGTATCGCCTACAATGTTGAAGCTGCGCGTGTAGAACAGCGTACTGACTTGGATAAGCTGGTCATCGAGATGGAGACCAATGGCACGATCGATCCTGAAGAGGCGATCCGCCGTGCGGCCACCATTCTGGCTGAACAACTTGAAGCTTTCGTTGACCTGCGTGATGTACGTCAGCCGGAAGTTAAAGAAGAGAAACCGGAATTCGATCCGATCTTGCTGCGCCCTGTTGACGATCTGGAATTGACTGTCCGCTCTGCTAACTGCCTCAAGGCAGAAGCTATCCACTACATCGGTGATCTGGTACAGCGTACCGAGGTTGAGTTGCTGAAAACGCCAAACCTGGGTAAAAAATCTCTTACCGAGATTAAAGACGTGCTGGCCTCACGTGGTCTGTCTCTGGGCATGCGCCTGGAAAACTGGCCGCCGGCAAGCATTGCTGACGAGTAACCGGATCACAGGTTAAGGTTTTACTGAGAAGGATAAGGTCATGCGCCATCGTAAGAGTGGTCGTCAACTGAACCGTAACAGCAGCCATCGCCAGGCTATGTTCCGTAACATGGCCGGCTCTTTGGTTCGTCATGAGATCATCAAGACGACCCTGCCAAAAGCAAAAGAGCTGCGTCGCGTTGTTGAGCCGCTGATTACTCTTGCCAAGACCGACAGCGTAGCTAATCGTCGTCTGGCATTCGCCCGTACTCGTGATAACGAGATCGTGGCAAAACTGTTTAACGAGCTGGGCCCGCGTTTCGCGAGCCGTGCCGGTGGTTACACTCGCATTCTGAAGTGTGGCTTCCGCGCAGGCGACAACGCGCCGATGGCATACATCGAGCTGGTTGATCGTGCTGAGTCTCAAGCAGAAGTAGCAACTGCAGAGTAATCTGTAGACGCGTAAAAAAACCGGGCTTGCCCGGTTTTTTTACGTCCAAACCCAGCCAAATGTGCGTAATTCCCCCGCTGCGCTTAAGATCCCCGCCCCTATCCGCTATGCTAAGGTTTAATCATTAGGCTAACCGAGGCTGTCTTTCATGGGGCTGCTCGATCAATGGGCGGAACGTCATATCCTTGATGCCCAGGATAAAGGCGAGTTTGACAATCTGCCCGGCCAGGGCCAACCGTTGGCGCTGGAAGATGACAGCGCGGTGCCGGCTGAACTGCGCGCCGGTTACCGTTTGCTGAAAAATGCCGGTTACCTGCCGCCGGAGCTGGAAGATCGCAAAGAGGCGTTGACCGTTGCTCGTTTGCTGCAAGGGATTAACAGTGAGCATCAGGACTATGTCGAACTCAGCAAACGCATGGCGCTGCTGGAGCACCGGTTGCGTCAGGCTGGGATGAGTACGGATTTCTTGCATGGTGAATATCAGCGTGCATTGGACGGCAAATTCACCCGGGAGGAGAAGTAATGTTCAAGATAGGTCAGTTGGCCAAGCTTGCCGAAGTGACGCCGGATACCGTGCGTTACTATGAAAAGCAGGGCATGATGGATCACAATGTCCGCACCGAAGGTGGTTATCGGCTCTACACCGAGCAGGATCTGCAGCGGCTGCGCTTTATTCGCTATGCCAAGCAGCTGGGATTTACTCTGGAAACGATCGCTGAGCTGCTGTCGATCCGCGTCGATCCTGAACATCATACCTGCCAGGAGTCGAAGTCGATCGTCGATGCGCGCCTGAGCGAAGTGGAAAGCAAGTTGGCGGAGTTGACTCGCATGCGCGAATCGCTGAAGCGGCTGAGTGATGCCTGCTGCGGTACTGCCCATACCAGCAATTATTGTTCTATTCTGGAAGCCTTGGAACAGGGCGCCAGCGATGAAAAAGGCAAAAAAGGTTGCTGACGGCACTTTAATTTTTATACCGCCGGCAGTATTATCGCCCCGTTTTATCACCACACCTTTTACAGGAGCATTATCATGACGAAATATCGTCACACTAAAGGTCAGATTCAAGATAACGCCATTGAGGCGCTGCTGCATGATCCGCTATTCCGTCAACGAGTAGAAAAGAATGTGAAAGGCAAAGGCAGCTATCGGCGTAAAGAAAAACACAGCAAAGGCGGTAACTGGGAGGCCAGTGGTAAACTATCAAGCGATAATTTACCACTGGCCTTCTGGTTTTAAGGCATTAAAAAAGCCACCTTCGTCAGGTGGCTTTTTATTGGCATAACCAAACGCTGTTTTACAGTTTTGGCTGCTGTTGCTGGCTCAGCAGGTCACGGATTTCCGTCAGCAGTTTCTCCTCTGCGGTAGGTGCTGGCGGCGCTGCCGGCGCTTCTTCCTGCTTGCGGCGCATTTTGTTCATCAATTTAATTGCCAGGAAGATGGCGAAGGCGACAATCACGAAGTCGAATACGGTTTGAATGAATGAACCGTAGTTCATTACCACCGCCGGTACGGCGCCCTGAGCTTCACGTAATACCAGATGGAATTGTTTAAAGTCGACGCCGCCGATCAGTAACCCCAGTGGTGGCATGATGATATCGGCCACGAAGGACGAAACAATCTTGCCGAATGCGGCACCGATAATCACACCGACGGCCAGATCGACCACGTTGCCACGCATGGCAAATTCGCGAAACTCTTTCAACATACTCATAGAACGCACCCCTTGCAGAATTAATAACTCAAGTTTAACAAAGCAATTTCCCTTTGCCACAAAAGGAGAGAAGTTTTATCTCCTCCCAAGGCAGAGAACAACTACGCGATTATAGACCATCGCCTAATAAATTTGTTCTACAAGAAGAACGGGCTCGGTTGGAACAGGCGTTCAACGTCCGGCACGAATTTCTTGTCGGTAATAAACATGATGACGTGATCGCCCTGTTCGATTTTGCTATTGCCGTTGGCGATGATCACATCGTCACCACGTACGATCGCGCCGATGGTGGTACCCGGTGGCAGCTTGATGTCTTCGACGATGCGGCCGACCACTTTGGACGTGCTTTCATCGCCGTGGGCAATCGCTTCGATCGCTTCCGCCACGCCGCGGCGCAGCGACGAGACGCTGACGATATCCGCTTTGCGCACGTGCCCCAACAGGGCGGAGATGGTCGCCTGCTGCGGTGAAATGGCGATATCGATCACGCTGCCCTGCACCAGATCGACATAGGCGCGGCGCTGGATCAAGACCATTACCTTCTTGGCGCCCATGCGCTTGGCCAGCATGGCGGACATGATGTTGGCCTCATCGTCGTTGGTGATGGCGATGAAGACATCCACCTGTTCGACGTGCTCTTCGGCCAGCAGCTCCTGGTCGGAGGCATCGCCGTAGAACACGATGGTATCGTGCAGCTGCTCGGCCAGTTCGGCGGCGCGTTGCTGGTTCCGCTCGATCAGTTTGACGTTGTAGTCTTTTTCCAGCTTGGCGGCCAGGCCGGCGCCGACGTTGCCGCCGCCGACGATCATGATGCGCTTATAGGGTTTTTCCAGCCGCTGCAGTTCGCTCATCACCGCGCGGATGTGCTGTGATGCGGCGACGAAGAAGACTTCATCACCGGCTTCGATAATGGTCGAGCCTTGCGGACGTATTGGTCTGTCCTGGCGGAAAATAGCGGCGACGCGGGTGTCGATATGCGGCATGTGTTCGCGCATCGAAGAGAGCGCATTGCCGACCAGCGGGCCGCCGTAATAGGCTTTAACCGCAGCGATGCTGACCTTGCCTTCGGCGAAGTTGACCACCTGCAGCGCGCCCGGGTATTCAATCAGCTTGTAGATATAGTCGATGACCAGCTGCTCCGGTGAAATCAGATGGTCGATCGGCACCGCTTCCGGCAGGAACAGTTTCTCCGACTCGCGGATATATTCCGGCGCGCGGATACGGGCGATGCGGTTGGGGGTATTGAACAGAGAATAGGCGATCTGGCAGGCAACCATGTTGGTTTCGTCGGAGTTGGTGACGGCGACCAGCATGTCGGCGTCTTCTGCGCCGGCTTCGCGCAGCACCCGAGGGTGAGAGCCGTGCCCCTGAACCACCCGCAGATCGAATTTATCCTGCAGCTGACGCAGCCGGCCGGAATCGGTATCGACGACGGTGATATCGTTGTTTTCACCCACCAGGTTTTCCGCCAGCGTCCCGCCAACCTGACCGGCACCAAGAATAATTATTTTCATCGTGTTCTCTGCTTCACACTGAAAGACTTAGGGCGCGCACGCACGCCCCGAAGCATTACATTTTAATCAGCTTAGCGTAAAAGAAGCCATCGCCGTCCTCGGGATGCGGGATATTCTGCCGCCCCGGCCGCTGCGCATCGCCGGTTTCAACCAGCTTGGCATCGGCGTGGCGCTGCAAGAACGCGGCGATCTGGCTGCTGTTTTCATCTGGCAGGATAGAGCAGGTAGCGTAAACCATCACGCCGCCCGATTTCAGATGGGGCCAGACGGCTTCCAGGATGTCGGCCTGCAGCGCGGCGAGTTCGGCGATGTCGCGATCGCGGCGCAGCCATTTGATGTCGGGGTGACGGCGGATCACGCCGGTGGCGGAACAAGGCGCGTCCAGCAGGATCCGGTCGAACAGCTTGTCACCGCACCATTGCTGCGGGGTGCGGCCATCGCCCAGCTTAACCTCTGCGTGCAAACGCAGGCGCTGCAGGTTTTCCTTCACCCGCGCCAGGCGCTGTTCGTCGATATCGACCGCCATGGCGTGCGCTTTCGGCGCCGCTTCCAGAATATGCGTGGTTTTGCCGCCAGGCGCGGCGCACAAATCGAGGATCTGTTCACCGTCTTGCGGATCCAATAGATCGACACAGCCCTGGGCTGAGGCATCTTGCACGGTGACCCAGCCGTCGGCGAACCCAGGCAGATCGGTCACGGCGCAAGGCGCCAGCAAACGCACCGCGTCGGCATAGTCTGAATGAGGCTCCGCGGCGATGCCTGCGTCGGTCAGCAACTGCAGATAAGCTTCGCGGGTGTGATGCAGGCGGTTGACGCGCAGCCACATCGGTGGCTTCTGGTTATTGGCGTCGACGATCTGTTCCCAGTTGGCGGGATAAGCCTGTTGAATGCGTTTCAGCAACCAGCTCGGGTGCAGATAGCGGCTGTCATTGTTGGCGGCGCGCTGCAGCAGCTCTTCCTGCTGGCGCTGGAATTGCCGCAAGACGCCGTTAATCAGGCCTTTCAACTGTGGGCGTTTCAGCGCCACCGCGCCTTCCACGGTTTCGGCCAATACGGCGTGCGGCGGGATACGGGTATACAGCAGCTGATACAGGCCGACCATCAGCAGATAGTGCAGCGTACGCTGTTTGCCGGTCAGCGGCTTGGCCATCAATTGTTGAATGCACCATTCGAGCTGCGGCAGCACGCGCAACGTGCCGAAGCACAGTTCCTGCAGCAACCCGCGGTCCTTATCGCTGATGGTGGTTTGCAGCGCCGGCAGGACAGTGCTGAGCGACTGCCCTTGATCCAGCACCTGGCCGATGGCTTTGGCAGCGATGCTGCGGAGATTGTAATTATTTTTCATAGGCTGAAGCTGATAACGATCGGCATTAAGAAAATAACGGCCCGGCGATGAACGGCCGGGCAGTGGGGTGACTTACAGCCGGTTACCCGGGGTAAACCATTCACGGCGTGAATTTAACAGGTCCTGCGCCGACATCGGTTTCTTGCCGGCGGGCTGCAGTTGGATCAGATTGAGGATGCCGTCGGCGGTCGCCACCTGAATGCCGTGCTTGTCGGCATGGACAACGGTGCCCGGCTCCGCATTGGCGCTTTGCGCCAGTACGCTGGCTTGCCAGACTTTCACCGGTTGCTCGTCGATAGTGAAGTAGCTGATCGGCCAAGGGTTGAAGGCGCGGATGCAGCGCTCCAGTTGTTCGGCGGAAAGTGTCCAGTCCAGGCGAGCTTCTTCTTTGCTCAGCTTCTCGGCGTAGGTGACCAGCGCGTCGTCCTGCACTTCGCGGGTGGCGCTGCCGTCGGCCATTTGGCGCAGCGTCGTCAGCATGCCCTGCGGGCCGAGCTGCGCCAGCTTGTCGTAGAGACTGGCGCTGGTATCGCTGTTCTCAATCGGGCAGGCAATCTTGTGCATCATGTCGCCGGTATCGAGACCGACGTCCATCTGCATGATGGTCACGCCGGTTTCGCTGTCGCCGGCCCAGAGCGAGCGCTGGATCGGCGCCGCACCGCGCCAGCGAGGCAGCAGCGAGCCATGTACGTTGATGCAACCGAGACGCGGCATATCCAGCACCGCCTGCGGCAGGATCAGCCCGTAGGCAACCACCACCATCACGTCGGCGTTAAGATCGGCCACCAGGCGCTGGTTCTCTTCGGGGCGCAGCGATTTGGGCTGAAATACCGGCAGTTGGTGTTGCTCAGCCAGCACTTTTACCGGGCTAGGCGTCAGCTTGTTGCCGCGGCCTGCCGGGCGGTCGGGCTGGGTAAAAACGCCGACAATCTGGTGCTCAGATGACAACAGCGCGTCAAGATGACGCGCTGCGAAGTCTGGTGTTCCGGCGAAAATAATCCGTAAAGAGTCAGACACGTTGATTTCCTGATCGGTTAGGCGCGGGCTTGAAGCTTGGCCATTTTTTCCAGTTTCTGACGAATGCGCTGACGCTTGAGCGGCGACAGGTAATCGACGAACAGTTTACCCATCAGGTGATCCATCTCGTGCTGGATGCAGATCGCCAGCAGATCGTCCGCTTCCAGTTCGAAAGGTTTGCCTTCGCGATCCAGCGCGCGGATCTTCACCTGCGCGGCACGTGGTACCAACGCACGCTGCTCGGGAATGGAAAGACAGCCTTCCTCGATGCCGGTTTCGCCGCTCTTTTCCAGCAGCTCGGGGTTGATCAGCACCAGGCGCTGATCGCGATTCTCGGAGACGTCGATCACGATAATGCGCTGATGGATATCCACCTGAGTCGCAGCCAGGCCAATGCCTTCCTCTGCGTACATGGTTTCAAACATATCATCCACGATGCGCTGGATATCTGCATTGACTTCTTTTACCGGCGCTGCGACTTTGCGCAGACGCTCGTCTGGGAAATGTAATACCTGCAAGACTGACATATATCTTTAGATCTGTATCCGAGTAATGAACGAGGTTTAACCTCTATTCTAGACATTTCCCGGCCTGATTGACAGCATTGCGCACCAATTGCTCAGATTGGTAATACCACCGTTTTTGCTGAGGGAACAGACGATGCGGCCGGAAGAGATCGCTTTACGGATGCGAGGGGTAACGGGGCTGCAGACCGTCGTGGCCAGCCGGATCGTGCGGCAGCTATCGCAAATGGGGCGCGAGCCTCGCAGCGCGTTGCGTGAACTGGGATTGAACGAGCGGCAGCGGGCGCAGTTCAACCAAGCGGATCCCGCTTATCTGGCGACTAGCTTGCGTTGGCTGGAACTGCCGGCGCACCGTATGCTGAACTATGGGGCGGCCGGCTATCCGGAACGCCTGGCCCAGATCGACGATGCGCCGCTGTTTTTGCTGAGCGAGGGCGATCCTCAAGCGTTGCTGCGCCCGCAGCTCGCCATGGTTGGCAGCCGGCAGTTCAGCCACTACGGCGAGCGTTGGGCCAATTATTTCGCCGCGGAATTGGCGCGTTGCGGTTTCACCATCACCAGCGGTTTGGCGATCGGCATCGACGGCATTTGCCATCGCGCAGCGCTGGCGGCCGGCGGTTGCACGGTAGCGGTATTGGGCAGCGGGTTGGCCAATGTTTACCCACGCCGGCACCGCAGGCTCGCGGAGCAGATTGTCGAGCAGGGCGGCGCGGTGATTTCGGATCATTTGGTCACCGATTTGCCTCTGGCCGACCATTTTCCGCGCCGCAACCGCATTATCAGCGGACTGAGCCAGGGCGTTCTGGTCATAGAAGCCTCGTTGCGCAGCGGTACCCTGGTGACGGCCCGCTATGCGCTGGAGCAGGGGCGTGAGGTATTCGCCTTGCCGGGGCCGTTAGGGAACCCGATGAGCGAAGGCACGCACTGGCTAATTCAGCAGGGCGCGCATCTGGTTACCGGGCCGAAAGATATCGCAGAATTGCTGGGAAGCGGCCTTCAATGGCTGCCACTGAACGAAAATACAACTATTTGTGCGTCGCAGGCTGAAGTTGAATTGCCATTTGCTGATGTGTTGGCTAACGTAGGAGATGAGGTGACACCTGTTGACGTCGTCGCTGAACGTGCCGGCCAACCTGTGCCAGTGGTGGTAATCAAGTTACTCGAACTGGAGTTAGCAGGGTGGATCGCAGCTGTACCCGGCGGCTATGTCCGAATAAGGAGGGCAAGCCATGTTCGACGTACTCATGTACTTGTTTGAAACTTATATCCACAATGAACCAGAGATGCGCGTCGATCAGGATCAACTGACCGATGATCTCGCCCAAGCGGGGTTTCATCGGGATGATATCTACAACGCGTTGAATTGGCTTGAGAAGCTGGCTGACCTGCAAGAAGGTCAAAATGCGCCTTACTTTATGGATGCCGATCCGCTGGCAATGCGGATCTACACCGAAGAGGAAAGCGCGCGTTTGGACGCCGGCTGCCGTGGTTTTCTCCTGTTCCTGGAACAGATTCAGGTATTGAACCTCGAAACCCGTGAAATGGTTATCGACCGCGTTATGGCTTTGGATAATGCGGAATTCGATCTCGAAGATCTGAAATGGGTCGTGTTGATGGTGCTGTTTAATATTCCCGGATATGAAAGCGCCTATCAGCAAATGGAAGAACTGTTGTTTGAAGTGAACGAAGGTTATCTGCATTGAGCCGATAACGCGCATAGAAGACGTTATGACAAAAAACGCGATTTTTGCCGCCAGGCAAAATGAACCCTGTCCGGAATGCGGGGCCGAGCTGGTGATCCGTAGCGGTCGCCACGGCCCCTTCCTCGGCTGTTCCCAGTACCCTGAATGCCAATATATTCGGCCGCTGAAAGCGCAGGCCGACGGGCATGTCGTCAAGGTGCTGGATGGGCAGCAGTGCCCGAAGTGTCAGGCGACGTTGGTGCTGCGCCAGGGGCGCTATGGCATGTTTATCGGTTGCAGCGATTATCCGCAGTGCGATCACACTGAAGTGATCGATAAGCCTGATGAAACCGCCATTACCTGTCCGCAGTGCGGTCAGGGCAAGCTGTTGCAGCGTAAATCGCGCTACGGCAAGGTTTTTCATTCCTGCGATCGTTATCCGGGATGCCAATTCGCCCTCAATGTTAAACCCGTCGCCGGTGAATGCGCCTATTGCCATTACCCGCTGCTGATGGAAAAACGTACGGCAAAAGGCCCCGTCCTGTGCTGTGCCAGCAAGCTGTGCGGAAAACCCGTGGCGACTACAGAATAATCACATCATGAACTCAGAATTAAGCCCGAACCTTTTATCTATCATCGATGCTTTGCATCAACAGCAGGTGATTGCCTATCCCACCGAAGCAGTATTCGGCCTGGGGTGCGATCCCGACAGCGAACAGGCGGTCAATGCTTTGCTGGCATTGAAACAGCGGCCGTGGGAAAAGGGGCTGATTCTGATCGCCGCCGACTATACGCAGCTTAAGCCCTATATCGACGACAGCGCGCTCAGCGAACAGCAGCGCGTGACGATGTTCGCCAGCTGGCCTGGGCCGGTAACCTGGGTGTTGCCTGCCCGGCCGGAGACGCCGCGTTTGCTGACCGGGCGTTTCAGCTCGCTGGCGGTGCGCGTTAGCGATCACCCGTTGGTGCAGCGGCTGTGTCGGCAGTACGGCAAGCCACTGGTATCGACCAGTGCCAATCTCAGTGGGCAGGAGCCGTGCCGCAGTGCGGATGAAGTCGCGCGGCAATTCGGCGAGGCTTTCCCGGTATTGGCCGGCGAGGTGGGTGGCCGTCTTAACCCTTCCGAAATCAGAGATGCTCTGACCGGCGAACAGATCCGTCAGGGCTAGAGGTAATGGGCATGGAGAAGTTTGCGGTATTTGGCAACCCTATTGGTCACAGCAAGTCGCCGCGAATTCATGCGCTGTTCGCTGCCCAGACTGGCATTGAGCATCCTTATGGAGCGGTGTTGGCGCCGTTGGACGGTTTTGAAACCAGCCTGCAGGCGTTTATCCACGCCGGAGGGCTGGGGGCGAACGTCACGGTGCCTTTCAAAGAGCGCGCTTATGAGGCCGCCTCCAAGCTGAGCGAGCGCGCAGCGATGGCCGGCGCGGTCAATACCCTGAAGGTATTGCCGAATGGCGGTCTGCTGGGGGACAACACCGACGGCATCGGTTTGCTGACCGATCTGCAGCGTCAGCAATTGATCCGACCGCAGGATCGCATCTTGCTGGTGGGGGCCGGCGGCGCGGCGCGCGGCGTGATTCTGCCGCTGCTGTCTTTCGGCTGCCGGCTCACGATCACCAACCGCACCTTCAGCCGCGCCGAGGAGTTGGCCGACGCTTTCCGGCATCTGGGAGAGATCTCGGCGGCGCCGATGGATCAACTGAATCAGCAAGCGTTCGATCTGGTGATCAACGCGACGGCGTCCGGCATCAGCGGGGAGATCCCGGCCTTGCCCTCAGACGTGGTGAACGCGCAAACCCGTTGCTATGACATGTTCTATCAGCAGGGCGTCACGCCGTTCCTGGCCTGGGCGCAGCAGCAAGGGGCAACGGAATATGCCGATGGGCTGGGCATGCTGGTGGGGCAGGCGGCGCATGCTTTCCTGCTTTGGCACGGAGTGATGCCAGAGATCGAGCCGGTATTGCGCCAGCTGCGCAGCGAACTGGCGGCATAATTCCCACCCCGTTCTCTATATAGGGAACGGGGTGGCCGTCAGATGTCTTCCGACAGATATTCATCTTTCCAACGCACATAGTTGTTAGAAGAATAAAGCAATCCTTCCAACTCGGCGGCGGTCAACGGCCGAACCTGGCGTGCCGGGCTCCCCATATAGAGATAGCCGCTGGCCAGCCGTTTGCCCGGCGCCACCAAACTGCCGGCGCCAATCATTACGTCGTCTTCTACTACTACACCGTCCAACAGGATCGAGCCCATACCGACCAGCACCCGGTTGCCGATGACGCAGCCGTGCAGCATGGCTTTATGACCCACGGTCACGTCTTCCCCAATCAGCAGGGGATAACCGTCGGGGTTGTGTTCGGAACGGTGAGTCACATGCAGTACGCTGCCGTCTTGAATATTGCTGCGCGCGCCGATCTTTACCGCATTGACGTCACCGCGGATAGCGACCAGCGGCCAGATACTGACGTCATCCGCCAGATCGACGTCGCCGATCACGACGCTGGAAGGATCGATCAAGACACGCTGACCGAGTTTGGGGGTGTATTGAAGATAAGAACGTACTGCATCGGACATAGTGCTGCCTCACGTCGGGATCATATTTACCGGCAATACTAGACCCTGGCGATGGAATTACAACCAACGGCAGCGCCGGATCCTGCTGAAAATGGCCCTGATCGCACAAGATCCACACGGAAGGGCTGAAAAGTGTGCAAACAGAAAGAAAAGATCAAAAAAGGGGTTGTGCAAAAAACTCGGATCCCTATAATGCGCCTCCATCGACACGGCGCAAGTGATTCACTTCACACAGCGGCCGGGAAGAAAGAGAAAAAATCCTGAAAATTAGGGTTGACTCTGAAAGAGGAAAGCGTAATATACGCCACCTCGAGTTAGCAAGCGAAAGCGCCTAACTCACTGCTCTTTAACAATTTATCAGACAATC
>NZ_JBJNLG010000032.1:0-30625 GCF_052169175.1 Serratia sp. CY31944 | reverse complement strand
TCTGATAAATTGTTAAAGAGCAGTGAGTTAGGCGCTTTCGCTTGCTAACTCGAGGTGGCGTATATTACGCTTTCCTCTTTCAGAGTCAACCCTAATTTTCAGGATTTTTTCTCTGCGACACCCGGATACTCTGTGAAGTTGTTCACATGTTCCGTGTCGATGGAGGCGCATTATAGGGAGTTCCTCGCAGGCCGCAACAGGTATTTTCCGCAAAAACGATCGTTCGCTGCATTCCACAGCAAAACCCCGCCTTATACCCACTTGCACACAGTGTTATCCACAGATGCGATTTGCACGGAAAATTTACGAGCGCCACGCAAACGTTTTCGCTACAATTCCCCGCGACGAAACGATCCCCCTTTTTATGGGGGCGTTACCTGAATATGCGCCTGCCCCTCCCTTATAAGGCAAAAACCTTTCCTTATAGAGAGAACGAGGTGGACATTCACGTAACGCTCTTTAATTGCGACTCAAAGCCAAGGGATAAAACCATGCAACAACCTCGTCCAATCCGCCGGGCCCTGCTCAGCGTGTCTGACAAAGCCGGTATCGTTGAATTCGCCGAAGCGCTTTCCCAGCGCGGCGTTGAACTGCTCTCCACCGGCGGCACCGCTCGCCTGCTGGCAGACGCCGGTCTGCCCGTTACCGAAGTTTCCGACTACACCGGCTTCCCGGAGATGATGGACGGACGAGTAAAGACCCTGCACCCGAAAGTTCACGGCGGTATTCTCGGCCGCCGCGGGCAGGACGACGCCGTCATGACTCAGCATGACATCCAGCCTATCGACATGGTGGTCGTCAATCTGTACCCGTTCGCCCAAACCGTGGCGCGCCCGGATTGCTCGCAGGAAGACGCGGTCGAGAATATCGATATCGGCGGCCCAACCATGGTGCGCTCCGCCGCCAAGAACCATAAAGACGTCGCCATCGTAGTGAAGAGCAGCGACTACGCCGCCATCATTACCGAGATGGACAACAACGACGGCTCGCTGCGCTATGCCACCCGCTTCGATCTCGCCATCAAGGCCTTCGAGCACACCGCCGCCTACGACAGCATGATCGCCAACTACTTCGGCGCGCTGGTGCCGGCGTACCACGGCGAGACCGAGCAGCCGTCCGGCCGCTTCCCGCGCACCCTGAACCTCAACTACATCAAGAAGCAGGATATGCGCTACGGTGAGAACAGCCACCAGCAGGCCGCCTTCTATATAGAAGAAGAGGTAAAGGAAGCGTCCGTCGCGACCGCCGAACAGCTGCAGGGCAAGGCGCTGTCGTATAACAACATCGCCGATACCGACGCCGCGCTGGAATGCGTGAAAGAGTTCGCCGAGCCGGCCTGCGTGATCGTCAAACACGCCAACCCTTGCGGCGTGGCGATCGGCGACGACATCCTGGCCGCCTACGAGCGCGCTTACCAAACCGACCCGACCTCCGCCTTCGGCGGCATCATTGCCTTTAACCGCGAGCTGGATGCCGCCACCGCGCAGGCGATCATCAGCCGCCAATTCGTGGAAGTGATCATCGCGCCAAACGTCACCCAGGAAGCGCGCTCCCTGCTGGCCGCCAAGCAGAACGTGCGCGTGCTGGCCTGCGGCCAGTGGCAGCAACGCGTGGCGGGGCTGGACTTCAAGCGCGTCAACGGCGGCCTGCTGGTGCAGGATCGCGATCTGGGCATGGTGACCGCCGCCGATCTGCGTGTGGTATCCGAGCGCCAGCCGACCGAGCAGGAACTGCGCGACGCGCTGTTCTGCTGGAAAGTGGCCAAGTTCGTGAAATCCAACGCCATCGTTTATGCACGTGACAACATGACCATCGGCATAGGTGCCGGCCAGATGAGCCGCGTTTACTCCGCCAAGATCGCCGGCATCAAAGCAGGCGACGAAGGGCTGGAAGTGAAAGGGTCCGCCATGGCCTCCGACGCCTTCTTCCCGTTCCGCGACGGCATCGATGCCGCGGCGGCGGTCGGCATTACCTGCGTGATCCAGCCGGGCGGCTCTATCCGCGACGACGAAGTGATCGCCGCCGCCAACGAACACGGCATCGCCATGATCTTTACCGACATGCGTCACTTCCGCCATTAATTCCTTTTGCCGCGTGCGCTCCGGCGCACGCCATTCGTGGAGCCCCTGATGAACATTTTGATTATCGGCAACGGCGGGCGCGAACACGCGCTGGCCTGGAAAGCCGCCCAGTCTCCGCTGGCGGACAAAGTCTACGTTGCGCCTGGCAATGCCGGCACCGCGCTGGAAGCCAATCTGGAAAACGTGGCGATCGCCGCCACCGACATCCCTGCCCTGGTCGCTTTCGCCCAGAGCCATGACATCGGTCTGACCATCGTCGGGCCGGAAGCGCCGCTGGTGATCGGCGTGGTCGACGCCTTCCAGGCCGCCGGCCTGAAAATCTTCGGCCCGTCGCAGGCCGCCGCGCAACTCGAAGGCTCCAAAGCCTTCACCAAGGATTTCCTGGCGCGCCACCGCATCCCGACCGCCGAATATGAAAACTTCACCGAGGTAGAGCCGGCACTGGCCTATGTGCGCCGCAAAGGCGCACCGATCGTCATCAAGGCCGATGGCCTGGCGGCCGGTAAAGGCGTGATCGTCGCGATGACGCTGCAGGAAGCGGAAGAAGCCGTGCGTGACATGCTGGCCGGCAACGCGTTCGGCGACGCCGGTCATCGCATCGTGGTGGAAGAGTTCCTCGACGGCGAAGAAGCCAGCTTCATCGTGATGGTCGACGGCGAGAACGTGGTGCCGATGGCCACCAGCCAAGACCACAAGCGCGTCGGCGACGGCGATACCGGCCCGAACACCGGCGGCATGGGGGCTTACTCCCCGGCGCCGGTCGTGACCGACGAAATCCACCGGCGCGCCATGGATCAGGTGATCTGGCCGACGGTGCGCGGCATGGCGGCGGAAGGCAACACCTACGTCGGCTTCCTGTACGCCGGCCTGATGATCGCCGCCGATGGCCAGCCGAAGGTGATCGAATTCAACTGTCGTTTTGGCGATCCCGAAACCCAGCCGATCATGCTGCGCCTGCGCTCCGATCTGGTGGAACTGTGCCTGGCGGGTGCCGAAGGCCGCCTGAACGAGAAAAGCTCCGACTGGGACGAACGCCCTGCGCTCGGCGTGGTGCTGGCGGCCGGCGGTTATCCGGGCGACTATCGCAACGGCGAAGTGATCCAGGGATTGCCGCAGCAGGAAAGCGCCGACGGCAAGGTCTTCCACGCCGGTACACGCCTGCAGGGCGATGATGTCGTCACCAGCGGCGGCCGCGTGCTGTGCGTAACGGCGCTGGGCGACACCGTGGCGCAGGCGCAGCAACGCGCCTACCAGCTGGCGGAAGGCATTCAGTGGCCGGGCAGCTTCTGCCGCAAAGATATCGGTTATCGCGCGATTGCGCGCGGCAAGTGATTTGGCCGTCTAAGGTCATGATGGGAGGCTCCGCAGCGCGGGGCCTTTTTTACAGCTGCTCTTCTTTCGGTTCCCAGCTGCAGAAGTCGTCGTTCGCCACCAGCAGCAGTTCGCTGCCTTCGGGCGCTTCCAGCCAGGCGACGCTCACCGGCCGGCTACTGCTGCGGGCGCGTTTCTCGATCCAAACGATGGAGGCGGCATCCAGCCCCGGTTTCATGCGTTGGCCGTCGCAGGTTTGCACCTCGCCCTGCATCCAGTGCCCCTGCAGCAATTTCACCTTGCCGGCGCGCAGCGCATTGCTCACTTCAAGGATACGCCGCGCCTGATATTGGTACAGAGCAATTTCATCGCTGGTCAGCGGTTCGCGGCGTGTCGCCAGCTGGCGCTGCATAAAGCTCACCGTGCCGTCGTCGGCAAAGCGCAGCTGAATGGAATCTCGATCGCCGTCGGCATCGTTGCGTTTGATTTGGCGCAGCACGTCGCCCTGATAGGTGTACAGCGTGGTGATGGTACCCGGACCACGGTAAGGGCTGTAGACGCTGACCAACACCTGCGGACGATGTTGCTCATCGTCTTTACGCCACAGGCGTATCACACCCTGATCGGCCACGAAGCCGCTGGCGGTAAAGCTGGGGATATCGGAATGGAAACTGCAGGCACTCAGGCCGACGGCGATGCCAACGGCCATGAGCGCCCGACGAGCAAACAAAAGGGGCGCCATCGCCCCCCTGTTTATTCTTTTCACCGAGGCGCGGTCTTATTTAACAGCGTCTTTCAGTGCTTTGCCAGAAACGAACGCAGGCACGTTGGCTGCTGCGATTTTGATTTCTTTGCCAGTCTGTGGGTTGCGGCCAGTGCGCTCGCTACGATGGTTTACTTTGAAAGTACCGAAGCCAACCAATTGTACTGCATCACCTTCTTTCAGAGACTCAGTAATAGCAGCCAGGGTGGATTCCAGAGCCAGTTTAGCTTGTGCTTTGGAAAGGTCAGCCTTGTCCGCGATTACATCAATCAGTTGAGTCTTGTTCATAAGTTATCCTTACAGTGTGTTTATCGTTTGCAAAGCATCGAGTGCGACGGATATGCCGATTGACAGCACTCTCCTGCATACACGCACCGATAGCCACTTTTTTTACGCCCCCCAAATGTAGACCAGACAGGGTGCGGATGTGAAGCCTTAAGGCATGACAAATCAGGCGTTAAATCACGTTTTGTTGCCTTATTGCGCTAAATTTATCCCGATGTTGCTGACACCGGCCTCTCGCAGGTCGGATCGCAGCCCCTTGATCAGGTCTATATCGCGCTCTTCACAGGCGTCCAACAGGCGGAAAATTTCCCATTGAATGTCCCATTCTTCCTCTACCGCAGGCAAACTTTCCAACTCTTCGTCGGTCATTTCCTTACCAGCTTGGGTCATTTCCAACATCGCCACGGTGCGAATCGATGTTTCGCTGATGGCGATGGCGTGCTCCAGCGTCTCCCCGCCGAGCCGCGAATGGATCAGTTCCCCTAATGCGATACAGGCATCAATTGCCGGGTAAACGCCGTAAAGATCGTAATCTTCCGCCGACGGAATCGCCTCTTCCAACTTCTCGAGCTGGCTGTCGAAGTTGACCTTGGCGTCCTTCACCACCAGCGTTTCCCACACCAAATCCAGAATGCGGCGATAAACCGCCGGATCGCCGAACTCGGTCTGTTTGCAGAACATCTGGTAATTCGGGTACATACGCTCGCACAAACTGGCCATAAAGGTCAAATGTTGCCAGGCCTCGAGCCGTTCCAGACGTAAATGAATCGGGTTACGTAGCATGCTTTACTCTCTTACGCGTTATCTGCGGCGCAGTGTACCCGAAATCGCTCATGGCGACACCTCCGGATGCTGCTGCAACCAACGCTGAAACGCCGGACGGCGCGATGCGATGGCGTCGGCCCAACGGGTCGGCTCCGGTAAACGGTAGCCCGCCATACAGCGTTGCACCCACGCCAGCGCGCTGTCGGCGCTCACGCGATGGCCGGTAGAGATGAACAGCGGGTTGCAACGCGCCTTGCTGCGCCACACCCAGCCCAGCTGTTCCCCCTTATCTTCCAACGGCGCCAGCGCGCCGACGGCGGCGTCCAGCGGCGCAAATTTGCCGCACAGGCGCTTCTTGGCCACGCCGATGGTCGGCACATCGACCAGCAGGCCGAAATGGCTGGCGACGCCGAGACGCCGCGGATGCGAAATGCCATGCCCATCGACGAAGATCAGCCCCGGTTTCTGCTGCAACTGCCCCCAGGCGGCCAACAGCGCCGGGTATTCGCGAAACGACAGGAAGCCCGGGATGTAGGGCATGACGGTGGCGATGCGCGCCACCTGATACTCCACCAGTTCCAGCGACGGATAGCGCAGGATGGCGATGGCGGCGCGCGTCACCGCCCCCTCCTGCTCGAAGCCCACGTCGGCGCCGGCGATGAAGGCCGGCGGTTCGGCCGGCAGATCGTCGTAGCGAATGACTTCAGCCGCGCGCCGCAGCTGTTCGGCGCGCAGGGCCGCCATATCGGTCACATCGAATCCTTAACGGTGGTATTTCGCCGAGTGCGCGTGCACCGCCTCGACGAAGGCGCCGGCGTGCTCCGGCGGCACATCCTGATGGATGCCGTGGCCCAGGTTGAACACATGGCCGTTGCCGTGGCCGAAACCGGCCAGAATGGTCTCCACTTCTTCCGCGATGCGCGCCGGAGAGGCATAAAGCATCGACGGATCCATATTGCCCTGCAGCGCCACTTTGTCGCCGACGCGCCGACGCGCGTCGGCGATGTCGGTGGTCCAATCCAGCCCCAGCGCATCGCAGCCGGTGGCGGCCATCGCCTCCAGCCACTGCCCGCCGCCTTTGGTGAACAGCGTCACCGGCACGCGGCGGCCGTCGTTTTCACGCAGCAGCCCGTCGACGATCTTGTGCATGTAGTGCAAAGAGAACTCGCGGTAATCGCGCCCGGTCAGCACGCCGCCCCAGGTGTCGAACACCATCACCGACTGCGCGCCGGCCTTGAGCTGGGCATTGAGGTACAGGATCACGCTGTCCGCCAGCTTGTCCAGCAACAGGTGCAGCGTGGCCGGTTCGGCATACATCATCTTCTTCAGCTTGGTGAAGGCTTTGCTGCTGCCGCCTTCGACCATATAAGTCGCCAGCGTCCACGGGCTGCCGGAGAAGCCGATCAGCGGCACTTCGCCCTTCAGCTCGCGGCGAATGGTGCGCACCGCGTTCATCACATAGCCCAGTTCCACTTCCGGATCGAACACCGGCAGCTTGTCGACGTCGGCGCGGCAGGTTATGGGGGAGCTGAAACGCGGGCCTTCGCCGGCTTCAAAGTACAGGCCGAGCCCCATGGCGTCGGGAATGGTGAGAATGTCGGAGAACAGGATGGCGGCGTCCAGCGCATAGCGGCGCAGCGGCTGCAGCGTGACCTCGCAGGCCAGCTCCGCGTTCTTGCACAGCGACATGAAATCACCGGCCTGGGCGCGGGTCGCCTTGTACTCCGGTAAATAACGACCGGCCTGGCGCATCATCCATACGGGGGTCACATCCACCGGCTGGCGCAACAGCGCGCGCAGGTAGCGATCGTTCTTCAACTCAGTCATTTATGGGGCTCCCTTAATAATCTGCCGGCCATTGTACATTATTCTGCCCGGCACAGCGCCACGGTGTCCTCAATCAACCGGCGCGCCACGGTGCCGGGCGGCGGCAACAGCGGCAATTGGTCGTAGCGATACCAGCCGGCGTTGAGCAGCTCCTTGGGATCGTGACGAATTTCCCCCTGATGGTAATCGGCCATAAAGGCCATCATCAGCGAGTGCGGGAACGGCCAGGGTTGTGAAGTGACGTAGCGCAGGTTCTTGATTTCGATATTGCTCTCTTCCATCACTTCGCGCGCTACCGCCTGCTCCAGCGTTTCGCCCACTTCGACGAAGCCGGCCAGCACCGTGTGGATACCGCCGCGATGGCGCACGTGTTGCGCCAGCAGGATCTGATCCTCGCGCCGAATGGCGACGATCACGCAGGGTGCAATCTGCGGATAGTAGCGCTCTTTGCAGTGGCCACACAGGCAGGCGCTCTCGCTGCGGCTGAGGTGCATCTCATGGCCGCAGTAGCCGCAATAGCGATGTGAACGGTAGAAATCCGCCAGCTGCACGCCGCGCCCGGCAAGCTGAAACAGACCACGATCCAGATCCAACAGCTGACGCACCGAGCCCATCTCCCGCGGCATCGCCTGGCGCACCAGCCAAACCGGCGCACCCGCCCACTCACCGATGGTGCGCGCCATACGGCCCTGTAGCCCGAGGGTGGCGGCCGTCCCCGACGGCAATTCACCGTTCGGTAACCAAAGTTTGCTTTCATGGCTGACGATCCACCAGCCGTTTTCATTGCCCGTTAATGCAAGTTCCATATCGTTGTTGCACAACCTCAGCTTCACTGGCACTCTACGAATCGGCTTTGTTACATTTTAATAACTTACCGGTTACTTTTATTACTTACACGGAGTCAAACATGCTCAACCGTTTGGAAAGGCTGACTCAGCGCGTTGGCGGTAGTAATGAATTAGTTGATCAATGGCTTCAGGCCCGCAAGCAGTTGCTGGTCGCCTACTGCACGCTGGTAGGCCTCAAACCGAATAAAGAAAAGCATACGCCGCTGAATGAAAAAGCGCTGGAGAACTTTTGCCACAACCTGGTGGATTACCTCTCCGCAGGGCATTTTCATATCTATGACAGAATTATCAAACAAGTGGAAGGCGCAGCCAGTCCGAAAATGTCGCTGGCGGTGAACATCTACCCCAAGCTGTGGGCCAATACCGAACAGATCATGGCGTTCCACGATCGCTATACCGAAGTGGATATCGATCAGGAGGTTTGTCTGGAATTCCACCAGGCCTTGTCGGATATCGGCGAAACGCTGGCGGCGCGCTTTGCGCTGGAAGATAAGCTGATCCTGCTGGAGGCGGAAGCCGCGCAGCAAACGCTGCCGGAACAGGCGCTGGATCCGGCGCGTTAAAATTTTATAGTTTTTTTTCTTATCCCTCCTATACTGGGGGGCATCTTGTCGGAGTGCCTAGCGCCTGATTTGTTCATCGAATCAGCCAGGCTGAGACCGTTAATTCGGGATCCGCGGAACCTGATCGGGTTAATACCCGCGAAGGGAACAAGAGTAATCTATCGCCACAGGCACGGCCTTCCCCTTGCGGGCCCCCTGCCTTATCGGCCACCATCATTACTCCCTCCGAGCTCCAGACAAGCAACTTTCCCAACCCAACACACTGGTAGGAACTTGCTATGTCTAACGTTAATCCACCGCGCGCCCGTAAAGCGCAACGCGAAGCCGCCCAGCAGTTTATCGACACCCTGCAAGGCATGGCTTTCCCGAACTCACGCCGTATCTATCTGCAAGGCTCGCGCAGCGATATCCAGGTGCCGATGCGCGAAATTCAGCTCAGCCCGACCCTGCTCGGCGGCAGCAAAGACAACCCGCAGTATGAACCCAACGAGGCGATCCCGGTGTATGACACCGCCGGCCCCTACGGCGATCCGCAGGCCAAGCTCGACGTGCACGCCGGCCTGGCCAAACTGCGCGCCGGCTGGATCGACGCGCGCGGCGATACCGCCACCCTCAGCGGCGCCAGCTCCGGCTTCACCCAACAGCGGCTGGCGGACGAGGGGCTGGATCATCTGCGCTTCGAACATCTGCCGCTGCCGCGCAAGGCGCTGCCGGGCAGGTGCGTGACCCAGCTGCACTATGCCCGCGCCGGTATCGTCACCCCGGAGATGGAGTTCATCGCCATCCGTGAAAACATGGGGCGCGAGCGCATTCGCGGCGAAGTGCTGCGCCACCAGCACCCGGGCCAGAGCTGGGGCGTCAACCTGCCGAACAACATCACGCCGGAGTTCGTGCGCCAGGAAGTGGCCGCCGGCCGCGCCATCATTCCCGCCAACATCAATCACCCGGAGGCGGAGCCGATGATCATCGGCCGCAATTTCCTGGTGAAGGTGAACGCCAATATCGGCAACTCGGCGGTCACGTCGTCGATCGAAGAAGAGGTGGAGAAGCTGGTGTGGTCCACCCGCTGGGGCGCGGACACCGTGATGGATCTCTCTACCGGCCGCTATATTCACGAAACCCGCGAGTGGATCCTGCGCAACAGCCCGGTGCCCATCGGCACCGTGCCGATCTACCAGGCGCTGGAGAAGGTCAACGGCGTGGCGGAAAACCTCACCTGGGAGATGTTCCGCGATACGCTGCTGGAACAGGCGGAGCAAGGGGTCGACTACTTCACCATCCACGCCGGCGTGCTGCTGCGCTACGTGCCAATGACCGCCAAACGCCTGACCGGCATCGTGTCGCGCGGCGGCTCGATCATGGCCAAATGGTGTCTGTCGCACCATCAGGAAAACTTCCTCTATCAGCATTTCCGTGAAATCTGTGAGATCTGCGCCGCCTACGACGTTTCGCTGTCGCTCGGCGACGGCCTGCGCCCCGGCTCGATTCAGGACGCCAACGACGAAGCCCAGTTCGCCGAGCTGCATACGCTGGGCGAGCTGACCAAAATCGCCTGGGAATACGACGTGCAGGTGATGATCGAAGGCCCGGGCCACGTGCCGATGCAGATGATCCGCCGCAACATGACCGAAGAGCTGGAACACTGCCACGAAGCGCCGTTCTACACCCTCGGCCCGCTGACCACCGATATCGCCCCGGGCTATGACCATTTCACCTCCGGCATCGGCGCGGCAATGATCGGCTGGTTCGGCTGCGCCATGTTGTGTTACGTCACGCCGAAAGAACACCTCGGCCTGCCGAACAAAGAGGACGTCAAGCAGGGCCTGATCACCTACAAGATCGCCGCTCACGCCGCCGATCTGGCCAAAGGCCATCCGGGTGCGCAGATCCGCGATAACGCCATGTCCAAGGCGCGTTTCGAATTCCGCTGGGAAGATCAGTTCAATCTGGCGCTCGATCCGGCCACCGCCCGCGCCTATCACGACGAAACCCTGCCGCAGGAGTCCGGCAAGGTCGCCCACTTCTGCTCGATGTGCGGGCCGAAATTCTGCTCGATGAAAATTTCGCAGGAGGTGCGCGACTACGCCGCGGCCCAGGAGGCCGCCAAGCCGATCGAAGTGCAGCTGACCGGCATGGAGAAAATGTCCGCCGAGTTCCTCGCCCGCGGCAGCGAGCTGTATCACAGCGCCGGCACCCTGCAAGAGGAGACAAGCAATGACTGATATCACGACCCCCTTCCCGGCTACGCCCCACAAGCTGGGGCTTTACCCGGTCGTCGACAGCGTGGAATGGATCGCTCGCCTGCTGGAGGCCGGCGTCACCACCATCCAGCTGCGCATCAAGGACCTGCCTGACGAGCAGGTCGAAGCGGATATCGCCGCTGCCATCGCGCTGGGCCAGCGTTATCAGGCGCGGCTGTTCATCAACGACTACTGGCGGCTGGCGATCAAGCACGGCGCTTACGGCGTGCATCTGGGCCAGGAGGATCTCGATACTACCGATCTGGCGGCCATTCACCGCGCCGGGCTGCGGCTGGGCGTGTCCACCCATGACGACGCGGAGCTGGCGCGCGCGCTGGCGGTGAAACCTTCCTACATCGCGCTGGGGCACATCTTCCCCACCCAAACCAAAGACATGCCTTCGGCGCCGCAGGGGCTGGCGGAGTTGAAACGCCACATCGCCGGCCTGGCGGATTACCCGACGGTGGCGATCGGCGGGATCAGCATCGATCGCGTACCGGCAGTGCTGGCGTGCGGCGTCGGCAGCGTGGCGGTGGTCAGCGCCATCACCCAGGCGCCGGACTGGCGCGCGGCGACGGCCGAGCTATTGCGGCTGATCGAAGGCGAGGATCCGAACGATGCTTAACGATCAGGAATTCCTGCGCTACAGCCGCCAGCTGCTGCTGGAGGACGTCGGCCCGGAAGGCCAGGAGAGACTCAAGCGCGCCACGGTGCTGATCGTCGGTTTGGGCGGGCTCGGTTCCCCGGCTTCGCTGTATCTGGCCGCCGCCGGCGTCGGCACGTTGCTGCTGGCCGACGACGACCAGCTGCATGTCACCAACCTGCAGCGGCAAATCCTCTACCGCAGCGCCGATATCGCCACCGGCAAGGCGGCGCTGGCGCAACGCCACCTGCAGGCGCTGAACCCGTTGGTGGAATCCATCCCGCTGGCGCAGCGGCTACAGGGGCAAGCGCTGCGCGACGCGGTCGCCCGCGCCGATCTGGTGCTGGACTGCTGCGACAATATGGCGACCCGTCATGAGGTCAATGCCGCCTGCATCGCCGCCGCCAAGCCGCTGATCAGCGGCAGCGCGGTCGGTTTCAGCGGCCAGTTGCTGGTGCTCGAGCCGCCCTATGCGCACGGCTGCTACGCCTGCCTGTACCCGGAGCAGGAAGAGCCGCAGCGCAACTGCCGCACCGCCGGGGTGCTCGGCCCGGTGGTGGGCGTGATCGGCACTCTGCAAGCGCTGGAAGCCATCAAGATGCTGGCCGGTATGCCTTCCTCCCTCAGCGGCAAGCTGCGGCTGTTCGACGGCAAGCAGCAGAGCTGGAGCACGCTGCAACTGAGCCAGGCCCGCGCCTGCCCGGTATGCGGAGGCGCGGCATGAAGATCCGTCTGAACGACCAACCGCTGGAGCTGGCGCAGCCGCTCAGCGTCGCCGCCCTGCTGACCCAGCTGGAACGCCACCAGCCGGGCACCGCGCTGGCGATCAACCAAACCATCATCCCGCGCGCCGACTGGGCCGACCATCAGGTGCAGGACGGTGACGACATTTTGCTGTTTCAAGCGATCGCCGGAGGCTGACATGCTGAAAATCGCCGATACCACTTTTACCTCGCGCCTGTTCACCGGCACCGGCAAGTTCGCCACCCCGGCGTTGATGCTGGAGGCACTGGCGGCCTCCGGCTCACAGCTGGTGACCATGGCCATGAAGCGCGTCGATCTGCGCGGCGGCAACGACGCCATTTTGGCGCCGCTGCAGCAGCTGGGCGTAAGGCTATTGCCCAACACCTCCGGCGCCAAAACGGCCGCCGAAGCGGTGTTCGCCGCCCGGCTGGCGCGCGAAGCGCTCGGCACCCACTGGGTGAAGCTGGAGATCCATCCCGATGTGAAATACCTGCTGCCGGATCCGATAGAAACGTTGAAGGCGGCGGAAACGCTGGTGAAAGACGGTTTTGTGGTGCTGCCCTACTGCGGTGCCGATCCGGTGCTGTGCAAACGGCTGGAAGAGGTGGGTTGCGCGGCGGTGATGCCGCTCGGCGCCCCTATCGGCTCCAACCGCGGTCTGCGCACCCGTGACTTCCTCGAGATCATCATCGAGCAGGCCAAGGTGCCGGTGGTGATCGACGCCGGCATCGGCGCGCCGAGCCACGCGCTGGAAGCGATGGAGCTGGGCGCCGACGCGGTGCTGGTGAATACCGCCATCGCCGTGGCGCGCGACCCGGTGCAAATGGCACGGGCGTTTCGCCTGGCGCTGGAGGCCGGCGAGCTGGCGTGCAGCGCCGGATTGGGTGCCAGCCAGCGCGATGCGGCCGCCTCCAGCCCGCTGACCGCCTTCCTCAGCCAACCAGAGGAGGCGCAGTGATGGGCGACGATTTCAGTAGCCGCTGGCAACAGCTGGATTGGGACGACATTACGCTGCGCATCAACGGCAAAACCGCACGCGACGTGGAACGCGCGTTGAACGCCGACAAGCTGACGCGCGACGACTTTATGGCGCTGATCTCCCCCGCCGCCGCGCCGTATCTGGAACCGCTGGCGCAGCGCGCGCAGCAGCTGACCCGTCAGCGCTTCGGCAACGTCGTCAGCTTCTATGTGCCGCTGTATCTTTCTAACCTGTGCGCCAACGACTGCACCTATTGCGGCTTTTCGATGAGCAACCGCATCAAGCGCAAAACGCTGGACGCGGCGGAGATCGCACGCGAGTGCGAAGCCATCAAGGCGCTGGGGTTCGATCACCTGTTGCTGGTCACCGGCGAACATCAGAGCAAGGTTGGCATGGACTATTTCCGTCAGCACATTCCGGCGATCCGCCGCCACTTCAGCTCGCTGATGATGGAAGTGCAGCCGCTGGCGCAGGACGAGTACGCCGAACTGAAAGCGCTGGGCCTGGACGGCGTGCTGGTGTATCAGGAAACCTACCATCCGGCCACCTATCTGCAGCACCATCTGCGCGGGCAGAAGCAGGATTTTCATTGGCGCCTGGCCACGCCGGATCGCCTGGGGCGCGCCGGGATCGACAAGATCGGCCTCGGCGCGTTGATCGGCCTGTCCAACAGCTGGCGCACCGACTGCTACCTGCTGGCGGAACATCTGTTCTACCTGCAGCAAACCTACTGGCAGAGCCGCTACTCGATCTCGTTCCCGCGTCTGCGCCCCTGCGCCGGCGGCATTGAGCCGGCGTCGATCATGAGCGAGCCTCAGTTGGTGCAGCTGATCTGCGCCTTCCGGCTGTTCGCGCCGGACGTTGAGCTGTCGCTGTCTACGCGTGAATCGCCGTACTTCCGCGATCACATGATCCCGGTGGCGATCAACAGCGTCAGCGCCGGATCCAAGACGCAGCCCGGCGGCTATGCCGACGACGTGCCGCCGGAGTTGGAACAGTTCGAGCCGCACGACGGCCGCACGCCACAGCAGGTCGCCGAGGCCATCAGCAACGCCGGGCTGCAGCCGGTGTGGAAAGACTGGGACGGTTATCTGGGACGCAGCACGCAATAAGCGGCAACGTTTACCGCCGCGTGAAGAAAACGCTGGAGCGGCCGCGCAATGCCGAACGCCGGCGCTGGCGCCGGTAACCTCCCCGGCTATAGTGACCTTGCCGACCGCCAAACCCGGCGTCGGCCGGGGCCGTCACCCTCTCGATGGCCCCGCCTTATCCCATCCCGGATCGCGCCGGAGCTTCTCTTGCGCGACGCCGGGCCCTCGTCCGCGGCAACGCGCATATGGCGTATCGCGGCCGGTAAGGGCGTACGGGCAGATTGCCTTGTCGGCTAATGGGCAGTCAGAAAGATGGCATAACGATGTGCGGCACTCACTCAGGAGTGATACTCATAGAGCGCTGTGGCGGCAGAAAAGTGGGAACGAGGATAAGAAGGTACAGCGACGAAGAGAGATTCGAGTGGTCATCCCCGGTGCTGCCATTGGCCCTGGTGTTGGCCGCGGATCTTTTTGCCGCCTGCTCCCTGCTTACGGACAAGAGCAGGCGGTTTATTTTGTGAGACTGGCACCCCCCCAGGACGCGAATCACACAGTATGTGCGCTAATTAACCATACAAACGATTAAATGTGAATGTCTTTTGAGTGTTTTTTTATTTAGCACCGAGTGTATTTTGAGTTTGACAAGCAAAATCAAACTGATATCGCTGCAACCCCCAGTCATCATCTATAATCCAGCACGGGTCCTCGCGCAGGTTTTTCAGCGCTCGCGGTCAACATCAAAAAAAGCCAAGGTTGTCATGAAGAAAACGCCAAATTACATCGATGCAATCAGCGCGTTGCTCACTCTGAAAGGAGTTGGCGACAGAAAGCATGCCTCCACGATGGCCAACATACTGAACCTTCAGTACAACAGCGCCAAACAGAAGCTGGATGGCAAAAGAGGCATCACCCTCGATGAAGTCAAAAAGGTATTTCAGTACTTCAACGAGCCGTTTGCCGGCCAAAGGACGCATAACGCCGTCTTTATCATGAACAGCATTCACAAGCGCTGCAATATTGAGGTTGACGAGCGCCCGGTCACGCAAGCGGACAACGACGAAACCTACGCCTGCAAAAAAGACGATCTTTTCATCATCAACACCAATCGGGAACATGCCGCCGAGGCTCCGCTGTACAAAGTCAACAAGATAGACTTTCTGCCGGCCCCGCGTATCGCGATCCTGGACAATGATGGGGATATTCTCGAACTGTTGAAGAAGATCGCCAGCCGATACGGCATCGAGACTGAGACCTTTCAGACGGCGGACGCCATGCTGGCCGCGCTGGAACAGCAGTCCTTTGAGGCGTTTATTCTGGACTGGCTGTTGGATTTCGGCGAGACCTCCGAACGCGTCGTGAAGAAAATTAAAGACGCCCTCGATCCGCACGCCCGCATCATCATTCTGACCGGCCAGCTGAATCACTACGAGAAAAACATCGGCGATATGATCCTGCACTATGACGTACATCTGGTGGAAAAACCGACCAAGCCGCTGATTATCTCCTCGCTGCTGCTGTCGAACCTATTCTTTAATTAGTTTGACCGGGATGCGGATCAAAAACGATGAGCCCACCCCTTCGACGGATTTGGCTTTAATGGTACCTTTCATCGTCGTGACGTAATTTTTGATAATGGTCAGCCCCAGCCCCAACCCCTGCCGCGTTTCCCTTTCCACCCCCTGATTGAACGCCTTATACAACCGATCCAGATTTTTGACGTTAAACCCGATGCCGGTGTCTTTTACCCGCAAATACAGATTGCCGTGACATACCTTCACGTTAAGGGTTATCGCGCCGCGGTGGGTAAATTTGTCCGCGTTGCTGAGCAGGTTGGCCAATATTCGGTAGAGCTTGTATTTATCAGAACCAATCAGCCCGGCATAAGACGAACGGTGAATCACGAGGCGATTGCCGCGCCCGGCGCCGATGCCGGTTACGGCATCGTCCACCACCTCATTCAGCCGGAAGGTGGAAATATTGATTTTGACTTCCCCCATCTCAAGCCGCGAATAATCCATTACCTCGCGCGTTTGTTCGGCGATCTTATTGCCGTGATAGGAGATCAGGCGGGCTTCTTTTTTCAACTCTTCCTGCGCCAGCTCGTGCTCCATGATATCCGCGGCAATGACGATGGCCTGAGTCGAGCCGGCGATCTCGTGGTAGATGGAAGAGATAAAGATGTTCTTGTTCTTGATGATCTCTTTTAACGAGAAGGCATTTCTCAGCACCAGGAACATCATCAGAAACACCAAAATCAACGAAAAGAGGGCGAACATCTCGGCTTTACTCGAATTCTCCTGGATGATGCCTTTCACTTCGGTAAAGTTTTTAATCTGTATCCGATAAATAATTTCCTGGATATCGACCAGCGTGCCCTCGATATCATCCATATAAGAGAGAATGTCCGCCTTGTTTTTCTGCCCCACCAGCAAGCCGGCGGAGAGATCGTCCAACGTGCGGTACTGCTGCTTCAACAGCGCAACATTCTTGATGAACTCGTCGTCGTAATAAAAAGAGTCGCTGAAGGTAGAACGGCTCTCCAGGATCTGAATCTTCGAGTAGAAGATTTTCTTTTTGATCTGGAAGGCGTCGTAGTCGTTATTTTCACTGAGCAGCAGCGCGGTTTTGGTTCTTTCAAACGCCAGAAAGAGGATCTCGGCCACCGAGTAGTTGTCCAGATTGGGCTCGATCTGCTTATAGCGTTCTTTTACGCCGCCGAAGTTAATGGCAATCAACAAAATCAATAAGGAGAAGATGGCAACCAACGCGATAAGAGTACCGATCAGTTTTTTGCTCATCTTATTTCAGCTCCAACCGTTTAACTTGCCAGACGGTTTTCGCGTTCACATCCAGGTTATTCAGCTCGGCGTAGCTATCGCGCGGATAAATAATGGCGAACGGCCCCAGTTCCCCCACGTCGATCGGCTTGCCGCCGCGCTGATAGGCGACGATCACGCGGTATTTAGTCATCTCGTCAATCGGCATCGAATAGGAGTAATCATCCCAGGCGAAAGCGCGCACCGACTGGCCTTTCAGATGATAGGCTTTCACCAGCTCCGCAAACTCAACGCCGGTGAACGTATCTTCCGGGGTGAAATTGGTCGAGGTTTTAATCGTGTGCGACGGCATCGCCTCCAGCATCTGCCGGGTTATCTTGATCTTCTCGCCGTCGAGCGGCTTCAGGTAAAAGTAGTCAACGGCCGCATACAGCGGCGCGCTGAACAGCGAAAGCAGCAGTAACGTCATCAATCCATTGATTTTCATCAGTCACCCTCTTGGCGTTTCACCAGTTCGACCTGGCCGAATTCATCCTGCCCGACCACGGCCCAACCGTTATATTGATAAAATCCTTCGGCTTTGGAGCCGGGATCGGTGGTTAAGTGGATCGCTTCGGCACCATGCTCAAACATCCAGTGAGTGATCCGTGCCAGCAAGGCGGAGCCGATCCCCTTCGACTGGTATTCCGGCTTCACGAACAGGCCGCCGATCAGCGGTTCAGGGATGAATAACCCGAAGCCAACGCCGGCATAGTCGTCGCCATGCTTGCAGATCCAGCCGCCGCCCTGGTTGATGTCCTCCAGCGCCTGTTTGCGCTGCAGATACTGGATCTGATGCGGATGCAGCAGGTTTTCCTCAACGGAAAAGCGGATCTCATACAGGTAAGGCAGGTGTTGCGCCGTCAATTTTTCGAAGGTAATGAGGCTGTCCATGTTCGCACTGTCCTTGGTTGTCAGGTAAAAAGCGCCGGTCAATTTCTGCTGTAACCATAGTAGCAAAGTTTGCTCTGCCCCGGCATGAGGCGAAAAAAAACCGCCCCCGAGGGAGCGGTTTATCTGGCGATGGGCCCGGCATGCCAGGCCCGCGGCGCGGATGACGATTACTCGTCGTCGCTGCCGCCCAGGCCTGCGTTGAGCAGCTCGGCCAGGTTAGCCGTCGCTTCTTCCGCGCTGACTTGCGGAACAACCGGCGCTTCACCCTGAGCACGGCGACGCATGCGATCCTGATGATAAGCGTAACCGGTACCGGCTGGGATCAGACGGCCCACGATGACGTTCTCTTTCAGGCCACGCAGTTCATCACGCTTGCCGGCTACGGCAGCTTCGGTCAGAACGCGCGTCGTTTCCTGGAACGATGCAGCGGAGATGAAGGACTCGGTCGCCAAGGAAGCCTTGGTGATACCCAGCAGATCGCGCGAGAAGGTTGCCGGGATCTTACCTTCAGCTTCCAGCTGACGGTTGGCAATCTTGACGCGAGACACTTCAGCCTGCTCGCCTTCCAGGAACTCGGAGCCACCAGCGCTAACGATAGTGCCTTTACGCAGCATCTGACGAACGATAACTTCGATGTGCTTATCGTTAATCTTAACGCCTTGCAGACGGTAAACTTCCTGCACTTCGTTGGTGATGTAGCGGGTAACCGCATGCACGCCACGCAGACGCAGAATGTCGTGCGGAGACTCTGGGCCGTCGGAAACGACGTCGCCACGTTCCACCACTTCGCCTTCGAACACGTTAAGCTGACGCCATTTCGGAATCATCTCTTCGTAAGCGTCGCTGCCGTCCAGCGGAGAGATCACCAGGCGACGTTTGCCTTTGGTCTCTTTACCGAACGAGATAATCCCGCTGATTTCAGCCAGGATTGCCGGCTCTTTCGGACGACGTGCTTCGAACAGGTCGGCAACGCGCGGCAGACCACCGGTAATATCCTTGGTACCGCCGGATTCCTGAGGAATACGCGCCAGGGTATCACCCGCACCGATCTGAATGCCGTCTTCCAGCTGAACGATCGCTTTGCCCGGCAGGAAGTATTGAGCAGGCATATCGGTGCCTGGGATCAATACGTCTTCGCCCTGAGCGTCAACGATTTTCAGTGCCGGACGCAGGTCTTTACCGCTACCGGTACGCTCTGCGCTGTCCAGAACTACCAGAGAAGACAAACCGGTCAGTTCGTCGGTCTGGCGAGTAATGGTCTGGCCGTCGACCATGTCCGCGAAGCGAATGAAGCCGCTGACTTCACTGATGACCGGCATGGTGTGCGGATCCCAGTTAGCAACGGTTTCGCCGCCGTTAACTTCTTCACCGTCGCCTTTGCCCATCACGGCACCGTAAGGCACCTTGTAGCTTTCTTTGGTACGGCCGAATTCGTCGATCAGTTTCAGTTCGGTGTTACGCGAGGTGATCACCAGCTTGCCCGCGGCGTTCATAACGAACTTCGCGTTGCTCAGCTTGATGCTACCCTTGTTTTTCACCTGGATGCTGGATTCAGCAGCCGCACGAGATGCCGCACCACCGATGTGGAACGTACGCATCGTCAGCTGTGTACCCGGCTCACCGATGGACTGTGCCGCGATAACGCCGATGGCTTCACCTTTGTTGATGATGTGGCCACGTGCCAGGTCGCGACCGTAGCAGTTTGCACACACACCAAAGTCGGTTTCACAGCTCACCACGGAACGGACTTTAACGCTGTCGACAGAGTTCTCTTCCAACAGGTCACACGCCTTCTCGTTCAGCAGGGTGTTGCGTGGCACCAGAATGTCCGCCGTACCCGGCTTGAGGACGTCTTCTGCCGTCACACGGCCCAGAACGCGTTCACGCAGCGGCTCTTTCACGTCGCCACCTTCGATAACCGGAGTCATCAGGATGCCGTCGTGGGTGCCACAGTCGTCTTCGGTCACAACCAGATCCTGCGCCACGTCAACCAGACGACGGGTCAGATAACCGGAGTTCGCGGTTTTCAGTGCGGTATCCGCCAGACCTTTACGAGCACCGTGGGTGGAGATGAAGTACTGGAGTACGTTCAGACCTTCACGGAAGTTCGCGGTGATTGGCGTTTCGATGATGGAGCCGTCCGGCTTCGCCATCAGACCACGCATACCGGCCAGCTGACGAATCTGAGCGGCGGAACCACGCGCACCGGAGTCGGCCATCATAAAGATGCTGTTGAAGGAAACTTGCTGTTCCACTTCGCCGTCACGGTTAACCACGTCTTCTACCGACAGGTTTTCCATCATCGCTTTCGCAACGCGTTCGTTCGCTGCAGCCCAGATATCGATCACTTTGTTGTAGCGTTCGCCGGCGGTAACCAGACCAGACTGGAACTGCTCCTGGATCTCGGCAACTTCGGTTTCCGCTTCTTCGATGATCTCCGCTTTCTTGGCCGGGATAACCATGTCGTCGATACCTACGGAAGCGCCGGAACGGGCTGCGTAAGCAAAACCGGTGTACATGATCTGGTCAGCAAAGATAACGGTCGGCTTCAGGCCCAGGATGCGGTAACAGGTGTTCAGCATCTTGGAGATCGCTTTCTTGCCCAAAGGCTGGTTAACGATCGAGTACGGCAGACCTTTCGGTACGATCATCCACAGGATGGCGCGGCCGATGGTGGTGTCGATGATGCTGGTCTGAGAAGTCCATTCGCCTTCGGCGTTTTTGACGTCTTCGGTGATACGCACTTTAACGCGCGCATGCAGAGACGCCAGGCCGGCGCGGTAAACACGCTCAGCTTCTTTGGAACCGTTCAGCACCATGCCTTCGCCCTTGGCGTTAACACAGTCGCGGGTCATGTAGTACAGACCCAGTACAACGTCCTGAGAAGGAACGATGATTGGCTCGCCGTTCGCAGGGGACAGGATGTTGTTGGTGGACATCATCAGCGCACGCGCTTCCAGCTGGGCTTCCAGCGTCAGCGGTACGTGAACGGCCATCTGGTCACCATCGAAGTCGGCGTTATAGGCCGCACAAACCAGCGGGTGCAGCTGGATCGCTTTACCTTCGATCAGAACCGGTTCAAACGCCTGGATACCCAAACGGTGCAGGGTTGGTGCACGGTTCAGCAGTACCGGGTGTTCGCGGATCACTTCGTCCAGGATATCCCAAACGACGGCTTCTTCACGCTCAACCATTTTCTTGGCGGCTTTGATGGTGGTGGCCAGGCCACGCAGCTCCAACTTGCCGTAGATGAACGGTTTGAACAGCTCCAGCGCCATCTTTTTAGGCAGACCGCACTGATGCAGACGCAGGTATGGACCTACGGTGATTACGGAACGGCCGGAGTAGTCAACGCGTTTACCGAGCAGGTTCTGACGGAAACGACCCTGCTTACCTTTGATCATATCGGCCAAAGATTTCAGAGGACGCTTGTTGGAACCGGTGATGGCACGACCGCGACGGCCGTTATCCAGCAGGGCGTCTACCGCTTCTTGCAGCATACGCTTTTCGTTGCGCACGATGATGTCCGGCGCAGCCAGATCCAGCAGGCGTTTCAGACGGTTGTTACGGTTGATCACGCGGCGGTACAGATCGTTCAGATCCGAGGTCGCGAAACGACCGCCATCCAGCGGAACCAGAGGACGCAGATCCGGCGGCAGTACCGGCAGCACGGTCAGGATCATCCACTCCGGTTTGTTACCGGACTGCACGAACGCTTCCAGCAGCTTGATACGCTTGGTCAGCTTCTTGCGCTTGGTTTCGGAGTTGGTTTCGTTCAGCTCTTCACGCAGCTGCTCGCACTCGGCTTCCAGATCCATGTTTTTCAACAGGGCCTGAATAGCTTCCGCACCCATCTTGGCGTCGAATTCGTCACCGAACTCTTCCAACGCGTCCAGATACTGCTCTTCGGTCAGGATCTGACGACGTTCGAGGTTGGTCATACCGCCTTCGACCACCACATAGGATTCGAAGTACAGTACGCGTTCGATGTCACGCAGCGGCATATCCAGCAGCAAACCGATGCGGGATGGCAGCGATTTCAGGAACCAGATGTGCGCGGTCGGCGAAGCCAGCTCGATGTGGCCCATGCGCTCACGACGCACTTTGGTCTGGGTCACTTCAACGCCGCACTTCTCACAGATCACGCCGCGGTGTTTCAAGCGCTTGTACTTACCGCACAGGCACTCGTAATCTTTTACCGGCCCGAAGATACGGGCGCAGAAAAGGCCGTCACGCTCTGGTTTGAACGTACGGTAGTTAATGGTTTCCGGCTTCTTAACTTCACCGAACGACCACGAACGGATCATGTCTGGCGAGGCCAGAGCAATCTTGATCGCATCAAACTCTTCGGTCTTAGTTTGCGCTTTCAGAAACTTCAATAAGTCTTTCACGGATTGGCTCCTGTCGGAGTTAAACCTGTTGGGTACCCACAACCGCAGTAGGTACCCGTGTGACCTGAACAACCACCCTCAGGCTCCCTTAGGCGGGGAGCCTGAGCCGGTATGACGATTACTCGTCTTCCAGTTCGATGTTGATGCCGAGCGAGCGGATTTCTTTCAACAGTACGTTGAAGGATTCCGGCATGCCTGGCTCCATCCGGTGGTCGCCATCCACGATGTTTTTGTACATCTTGGTACGGCCGTTAACGTCATCCGACTTAACGGTGAGCATTTCCTGCAGGGTATAAGCCGCGCCGTATGCTTCCAGTGCCCACACTTCCATCTCACCGAAGCGTTGACCACCGAACTGCGCTTTACCACCCAGAGGTTGCTGAGTCACCAAGCTGTAAGAACCGGTTGAACGGGCGTGCATTTTATCGTCAACCAAGTGGTTCAGTTTCAGCATGTACATATAGCCGACAGTAACCTGGCGCTCGAATTGCTCACCGGTACGGCCATCGAACAGCGTGATCTGACCGGAGGTCGGGATACCGCCCATTTCCAGCAGTTGCTTGATTTCAGTCTCTTTCGCACCGTCAAACACCGGCGTTGCGATCGGCATACCTTTTTTCAGGTTCTCTGCCAGACGCAGCACTTCGTCGTCGCTGAAGGTGTTCAGGTCAACTTTCTGGCAAACGTCGTCGCCCAGATCGTAGGCCTTCTGGATGAACTCACGCAGCTTGGCCACTTCCTGCTGCTGCTTCAGCATTTGGTTGATCTTCTCACCGATGCCTTTCGCAGCCATACCCAGGTGGGTTTCCAGGATCTGACCGATGTTCATACGTGATGGTACGCCCAGCGGGTTCAGTACGATGTCTACCGGCGTGCCGTTTTCATCGTAAGGCATATCTTCGATCGGGTTGATCTTGGAGATAACACCCTTGTTACCGTGGCGGCCCGCCATCTTGTCACCCGGTTGGATCTGACGTTTAACGGCCAGATAAACCTTGACGATTTTCAGCACGCCCGGCGCCAGATCGTCGCCCTGAGTGATCTTACGACGCTTGGCTTCCAGCTTCTTCTCGAAGTCGGATTTCAGTTCGTCGTACTGCTCAGCCAGCTGCTCCAGCTGGTTTTGCTTCTCTTCGTCGGTCAGGCCCAGTTCCAGCCAGCGATCGCGCGGCAGCTTGCTCAGCTTGTCGGCTTCGATGCCACCGGCAACCAGCACCGCGTGGATACGCGCAAACAGGCCGGCTTCCAGGATCTGCAGTTCTTCAGTCAGGTCTTTCTTCGCCTGCTTCAGCTGCATCTCTTCGATTTCCAACGCGCGCTTGTCTTTTTCCACGCCATCGCGGGTGAAGACCTGCACATCGATAACCGTACCGGAAACGCCGTTCGGTACACGCAGAGAAGAGTCTTTAACGTCAGACGCTTTCTCACCGAAGATCGCACGCAGCAGTTTCTCTTCCGGCGTCAGCTGGGTTTCGCCTTTAGGCGTTACCTTACCGACCAGAATGTCACCGCCGGTCACTTCAGCACCGATATACACGATACCGGATTCATCCAGCTTGGAGAGCGCAGCTTCACCCACGTTAGGGATGTCGGCAGTGATCTCTTCAGGCCCCAGCTTGGTGTCGCGAGACACGCACGCCAGTTCCTGGATGTGGATGGTGGTGAAGCGATCTTCCTGCACCACGCGCTCGGAGACCAAGATGGAGTCTTCGAAGTTGTAGCCGTTCCAAGGCATGAACGCTACGCGCATGTTCTGGCCCAGTGCCAGTTCGCCCAGGTCTGTCGATGGGCCATCCGCCAGCACGTCGCCGCGCTCGATTGGCTCACCCAGATTCACACACGGCATCTGGTTGATGCAGGTGTTCTGGTTAGAACGGGTGTACTTGGTCAGGTTGTAAATATCGATACCTGCTTCGCCCGGGTACATCTCGTCTTCGTTAACTTTGATAACGATACGGGAAGCATCCACGTACTGGATAACACCGCCGCGTTTGGCAACGGCGGTTACGCCGGAGTCAACCGCTACGGCGCGTTCCATACCGGTACCAACCAGCGGCTTGTCAGCGCGCAGGGTAGGTACGGCCTGACGTTGCATGTTCGCACCCATCAATGCACGGTTGGCGTCATCGTGTTCCAGGAATGGAATCAGTGAAGCACCAACGGAAACAACCTGCTGGGTGGATACGTCCATGTAGTCAACCTGGTCGCGGCTGAACAGGCTTGATTCGCCTTTGCTGCGGCAGGTGACCAGGTCTTCTACGAAGCGGCCTTCTTCATCCAGGTTGGAGTTCGCCTGGGCGATAACGAAGTTGCCTTCTTCAATAGCAGACAGGTAGTTGATTTCATCGGTCACCACGCCGTCACGCACGCGGCGGTACGGGGTTTCCAGGAAGCCATACTCGTTAGTCTGTGCGTACACGGACAGGGAGTTGATCAGACCGATGTTTGGACCTTCCGGCGTTTCGATTGGGCACACGCGGCCGTAGTGGGTCGGGTGTACGTCTCGAACTTCAAAGCCGGCGCGCTCACGAGTCAGACCGCCCGGGCCCAGTGCGGAGATACGACGCTTGTGCGTGATCTCGGACAGCGGGTTGTTCTGGTCCATGAACTGGGACAGCTGGCTGGAGCCGAAGAACTCTTTCACCGCCGCCGAAATCGGCTTGGCGTTGATCATGTCCTGAGGCATCAGGGTATCCAGATCGCCCAGAGACAGACGCTCTTTCACCGCACGCTCAACACGCACCAGACCTACGCGGAACTGGTTCTCGGCCATCTCGCCGACGGAACGGATACGACGGTTGCCCAAGTGGTCGATATCGTCCACTTCGCCCTTGCCGTTACGGATATCGATGAGCTTCTTCATCACTTCGATGATGTCGTCTTTGCTCAGGATGCCCGAACCTTCGATCTCGTCGCGCAGCAGAGAACGGTTGAACTTCATACGGCCAACCGCGGACAGATCGTAGCGGTCTTCGGAGAAGAACAGGTTCTCGAACAGGCTTTCGGCAGCTTCGCGCGTTGGCGGCTCACCAGGGCGCATCATGCGGTAGATTTCTACCAACGAGCTCAGACGATCGGTGGTCGGATCGACGCGCAGCGTTTCAGAGATATACGCGCCGTGATCCAGATCGTTGGTGAACAGCGTTTCGATGCGCTTGTGGCCGGACTGGCTCAGCTTGGCCAGCAGATCCAGCGACAGCTCCATGTTGGCTGCGCAGATCAGTTCGCCGGTATTGGTATCGATATAGTCTTTCGCGACCACTTTGCCCGCGATGTACTCTACCGGTACTTCAATGCTCTGAATGTCGTCTTTTTCCAGCTGACGGATATGACGAGCGGTGATGCGGCGGCCTTTCTCTACGTAGATCTTGCCGTTGGCTTCGATGTCGAACGAAGCGGTCTCACCACGCAGGCGCTCTGGCACCAGCTCCATCTGCAGCTTGTTGTCACGGATTTCGAAGACGATCTTGTCAAAGAACAGGTCGAGGATCTGTTCAGTGGTGTAGTTCAGCGCGCGCAGAATGATGGTCGCAGGCAGTTTGCGGCGACGGTCAATACGCACGAACAGGTTGTCCTTCGGATCGAACTCGAAGTCCAACCATGAACCGCGGTAAGGGATGATGCGTGCGTTGTACAGCACTTTACCCGAGGAGTGGGTTTTGCCCTTATCGCTGTCGAAGAATACGCCAGGACTACGGTGCAACTGAGATACGATAACCCTCTCAGTACCGTTGATCACAAAGGTGCCGTTTTCGGTCATGAGCGGAATTTCGCCCATGTAGACTTCTTGTTCCTTGATGTCTTTGACCGTACCTTCAGGCGCTTCGCGCTCATAGATAACCAGGCGCAGTTTTACGCGCAGCGGTGCAGAGAACGTCACACCACGGATCTGGCACTCTTTGACGTCGAAGACCGGCTCACCAAGACGGTAGCTAACGTATTGCAGCTCCGAATTGCCACTGTAGCTCTGGATAGGGAAAACAGAACGGAATGCGGCTTCAAGGCCGTACTGCCCTTCTGGATCTTGCTCGATAAACTTCTGGAACGAGTCAAGCTGGATAGAAAGGAGATATGGTATGTCCAGCACTTGTGGACGTTTACCAAAATCCTTACGAATACGTTTTTTCTCGGTATAGGAGTAAACCATAGGGTTCCTCAGCTCGCTGATCAGTGACCCAATCTGTCCGTCCGATTAGGGACAGTTCATGCAACACCGTTTTGTCGACCGGAAAGCGGGAACACTTTCCGCAATGTCTCTTGCTATCACGCTTAAACCATTTCATCGCGTCTTCCCCCAGAACTCCTGGTAGTGCAAAGACCGCGGTATATTAAGTCGTCAATAGAAACAAACATTGGGAGGCGAAACCAGCAGCCAAACAGTGTGAAACGCTACTGGCGCCCTACAGCGCAAAAAGGCTGGTGACTAAAAAGTCACCAGCCATCAGCCTAAAAGACTAGGCTGCAACCGGAAAGGTTGGCTTATTTAACTTCAACTTCAGCGCCAGCTTCTTCCAGAGATTTTTTCAGAGCTTCTGCGTCATCTTTGCTCACGCCTTCTTTCAGAGCGGCTGGAGCAGATTCAACCAGGTCTTTAGCTTCTTTCAGACCCAGGCCGGTAGCGCCACGTACTGCTTTGATAACAGCAACTTTGTTAGCGCCAGCAGCTTTCAGGATAACGTCGAATTCAGTTTTCTCTTCAGCAGCTTCAGCCGGGCCAGCAGCTACAGCTACAGCAGCAGCAGCAGAAACGCCGAATTTTTCTTCCATAGCGGAAACCAGTTCAACAACGTCCATTACGGACATAGCGGCAACTGCTTCCAGGATTTGGTCTTTAGTGATAGACATAACAATTGTTCCTAAAATTCAGAAATAGTTTAAATACGTTAGCAAAGGCTAAGAAAGAGTGGCTTACGCCGCTTCTTTCTGATCGCGTACTGCAGCCAGAGTGCGAACCAGTTTGCCGGCAGCGGCTTCTTTCATGGTTGCCATCAGGCGTGCGATCGCTTCTTCGTAAGTTGGCAGCGTCGCCAGGCGGTCGATTTGCGCCGCTGGGATCAGCTCACCTTCAAAGGCCGCAGCTTTAACCTCGAATTTTGCATTCGCTTTCGCGAACTCTTTGAACAGACGAGCAGCAGCGCCCGGGTGTTCGTGAGAGAATGCAATCAAGGTTGGACCGACAAACGTGTCTTTCAGGCATTCGAATGGAGTGCCTTCAACTACGCGACGCATCAGGGTGTTGCGAACAACACGCATGTAAACGCCAGCTTCACGACCTGCTTTACGCAGTTCAGTCATTTTATCTACGGTAACGCCGCGGGAATCCGCAACAACCGCAGACAGCGCGCCTTTGGCTACTTCGCTGACTTCAGCAACAATCGCTTGTTTGTCTTGAAGATTTAATGCCATTAGCTTTTTGCTCCTGGATTAGCCGGGGAAAATCCCCCGGAACTCACTTCACTCGGCGCTTTGTAAAACGCCACGCCGAGCGGCTTAACACGGTGAGCAGAATCCAGCAAAGACATTCTTTTATAAAAAAGAAAAATTTTCTTAGGCTCTGTCACCGTCTACGCAGGAAGGATTAAGTATCTTGCGATACACCTGCGGTCTTGGACGGAGGCCTGGATAGGCCAGGCTCCAACCGAAAAATCTTTGTTTTGCCTACGGCATAGCCAATAGCAAAACCTTGGGGCATAAGATTCTAGACAAATCTTGGCCCCAAGTCAAAGCGATAATCGCAAATGCGATTAGTTCGCTGCAGCAGACAGACCGCTCTGATCGATAGCAACGCCAGCACCCATGGTGGTGGAGAGGCTAACTTTCTTGATGTACATGCCTTTCGCCTGAGAAGGTTTTGCTTTTTTCAGCGCAACCAGCAGGGCTTCCAGGTTTTCTTTCAGTTTGTCTGCGTCGAAATCAACCTTACCGATAGTGGTATGGATGATGCCGTTTTTGTCGTTACGGTAGCGAACCTGACCTGCTTTAGCGTTTTTCACTGCTTCAGCAACGTTCGGAGTAACGGTACCCACTTTCGGGTTTGGCATCAGGCCGCGTGGACCCAGGATCTGGCCCAGTTGACCTACAACGCGCATTGCATCCGGGGAAGCAATAACAACGTCGAAGTTCATTTCGCCTTTCTTGATCTGGTCAGCCAGATCGTCCATACCTACCAGCTCTGCGCCAGCAGCTTTTGCTGCTTCAGCGTTAGCGCCTTGGGCAAATACGGCAACGCGAACGGAACGACCGGTGCCGTGTGGCAGAACGGTAGCGCCACGAACGTTTTGGTCAGATTTACGAGCGTCGATGCCGAGGTTAACGGCAACGTCAACGCTTTCTACGAATTTAGCGGTGGCCAGCTCTTTCAGCAGAGCAACAGCTTCAGCGATGTCATACTGTTTAGTAGCATCAACTTTGTCACGGATCACGCGCATGCGCTTGGTCAGCTTAGCCATCTCTTAATCCTCCACTACCAGGCCCATGGAACGAGCGGTACCTTCGATGGAGCGAGTCATCGCTTCAACGTCAGAACCAGTCATGTCCGCAGCTTTGGTTTCTGCGATTTCACGTACCTGAGCACGAGTCACTTTACCTACTTTGTCTTTGTTCGGCTTACCGGAACCAGACTTGATACCAGCCGCTTTTTTCAGCAGAACTGCTGCTGGCGGGGTTTTGGTAACGAAAGTGAAGGAGCGATCAGAATAAACGGTGATAACAACCGGAATCGGCAGACCTTTTTCAACGCTGTCAGTCTTAGCGTTGAATGCCTTACAGAATTCCATGATGTTAACGCCCTGCTGACCCAGAGCTGGACCCACTGGTGGGCTCGGGTTCGCCATACCAGCTGCAACTTGCAGCTTGACGTAGGCTTGTACTTTCTTAGCCATTTAAATTTCCTCGGTTTGGGTAGTATCGCCTCGCAAGAGGCTCCCCGTGTTTCACCCCGCCCAACATGCATCAGGCAAGGCATCTAAAAACAAAAGGCGCGAAATTGTAGTTCAATTTCGCGCCTTTGACAAGCGGCTACGGGCCACTCGTTGCTGATTATTCGATCAGCCTTTCTCAACCTGGCTGAAGTCCAGTTCCACCGGCGTTGCACGGCCAAAGATGGAAACGGAAACTTTCAGGCGGCTCTTCTCGTAATCGACTTCCTCGACCACACCGTTGAAATCGGCAAACGGGCCGTCGTTGACGCGCACCAGCTCGCCCGGTTCGAACAGCGTTTTCGGACGCGGCTTGTCACCAACCTGCTGCAGGCGGTTCATGATCGCATCAACTTCTTTATCGCTGATCGGCGCAGGACGGTCAGACGTACCGCCGATGAACCCCATGACGCGCGGTACGCTGCGCACCAGGTGCCAGCTGGCGTCATTCATCACCATCTGCACCAGCACGTAGCCAGGGAAGAATTTACGCTCGCTCTTGCGACGTTGGCCGCCACGGATTTCAACCACTTCTTCCGTAGGCACCATCACTTCGCCGAACAACTCTTCCATATCGTGCAGTTTGATGTGTTCACGCAGCGATTGTGCTACGCGACCTTCAAAACCGGAAAACGCCTGAACGACGTACCAACGTTTTTTTGGAGCTTCAGACATTTTAGAACCTCAGGCCAGTAATAAACGACACCAGACGGACCAGAATACCATCCAGCCCCCACAGAATCAGTGACATCACGGCGGTTACCGCGGCAACGATCAACGTGGTGTGTAGCGTTTCCTGACGAGTTGGCCAAATCACTTTACGTACTTCGGTACGCGCTTCGCGGGCAAACGCAACGGTGGCTTTGCCTTTGGTGGTCATCAGAGCCACTGCACCTGCAACGGCGATGATCAGCACAACTGCCAGCGCGCGCAATGGCAGGCTTAAATCACGGTAGTAATAGTTACCGACAATAGCCACAACCAACAGAACGGCGACGATCAGCCACTTTGCCGCTTCCAGGCCGCGTCCGCTCCCTTGAGCCTCGGTATTCGCACTCATAAACCAACCTGTCACAATGATGATTCAGAACAAACAACTTTGCCTCGCATTGCGAGGCAAACCAAACCGATCGGATACCGCTTCAGCGCTATCCCGGTGTTTTACGCCATGACGTATTTCAGTCAATACGGTTTAAGAGCCCATCTCACCAATGATTATGACTGCAAAATCGCTGATGAGATAGGTTCTAGTTCACAGCGTAGAAAAAGGGCATCAAATGATGCCCTTTTACCGCGTGTCGCGTCAAACTTTATCAGCGATTAAGCGATAACTTTAGCAACAACACCTGCGCCAACGGTACGGCCGCCTTCACGGATTGCGAAACGCAGACCGTCGTCCATCGCGATTGGGTGAATCAGGGTTACAACCATGTTCACGTTGTCGCCTGGCATTACCATCTCTACGCC
>NZ_JBJNLG010000031.1:0-34360 GCF_052169175.1 Serratia sp. CY31944 | reverse complement strand
TTCCTTCTTACTTGTGGTGAGTAAGCTGGAATATTCCGGCATGGGTTTCCTTCAGGCTAGAGCCTCACAGGTTCAATCACCACCTCCTTAGGAGGTGGTTTAAGGCTTACAATAAAAAACCCGGCCAAGGCCGGGTTTTCGCTACAGCTACAGAATGCGGTGTTTGTCCAACTGCTCGCGCCGCTGCGCCGCTTTGGCTTCGCGCTTTTTGCGCGCATCGCAAGGCTCCGGGCAGTCGCAGACTTTCTCCATCCCCAATGCGGTGATGCCGCCGCAGCTGCCCTGCAGGCTTTTGCGTTTGAACACGTAACCCAACGACATCCCGCCGACGATCAGCAGGAATAACACGAAGGTGGCGGCGAATACCGTCAACATAGCAACCTCACGAACGCTTTTTCATATAGGGTTTGAACGCGTCGGAATAGCGCTCCTCAAACCCGTCGGCGGTTTTCACGATCATGAACACCGGAATGCCGAGCAGATTGGCCAACGCCATGCCGCGCTCCGGCCCCATCACGTTCAGGCCGGTGGACAGGCCGTCGGCGGTCATGCAGGCCGGGCTCAGCACGGTGATCGACACCAAACGGTGGTTGATCGGCCGGCCGGTGATCGGATCGATGGTATGCGAATAGCGCACCCCGTCCTGCTCGAAGTAGTTGCGATAGTCACCCGAGGTGGCGATCGACATCTCCCCCGGCTGGATCACCAGCTGCGCCTGCTGCTGCGTACCGGCGGTCGGGCGCTCGATGGCGATGCGCCACGGCTTTTGCTCGCCATTGCGCCCGCGGGTGCGAACTTCACCGCCGATATCCACCATGTAGTCTTTCACGTGTTGCGATTGCAGATACTCCGCCACCACGTCCACGCCGTACCCTTTGGCGATCGACGACAGGTCGACATACAGCTCGGGGATGCTTTTCACCAGCGCGCTGCCCTGCACCGACAGTTTGTCGGCGCCGGTCCAGGCGCGGCGATGCGCCAGCTCCGCCTCGCTCGGCACTTTATCCGGTCGCCCTTCCGGGCCGAAGCCCCACAGGTTGACCAGCGGCCCGACGGTCACGTCCAGCGCGCCATCGGTCACGCGGTTGATGCGCAGCGCTTCGCGCACCACCTTGGCAGTCGCCGGCGAAACCGGGAACGGCCGGTCAATGTCGCGGCTGGCGTTGAAGCGGCTCAGCTCGGAGTCCGGCCGGTAGGTGGACATCTGGTCGTTCACCTGTTCCAGCCGTTTGTCGATCTCCCTCTGCATCTCGCGCGCCGACGGCGTATCGTCGCCGGCCACGTAACGGATCGAATACGAGGTGCCCATGGTTTTACCCGTCAGATCCACCTGTTCCGGCCCGCAGCCGGTCAGCAGCAGGATGGCGCTCAGCGCCACGCCCGTCAGCCAGTTCTTCATCGCCAATGCGCGCATTTAGCCACCAAAGTCATCCAGCATGATGTTCTCGTCTTCGACGCCCAGATCTTTGAGCATCTTGATCACCGCGGCGTTCATCATCGGCGGCCCGCACATGTAAAACTCGCAGTCCTCCGGCGCCGGGTGATTCCTCAGATAGTTCTCCAGCAGAACATTATGGATAAAGCCGGTGTAGCCGGTCCAGTTATCTTCCGGCTGCGGATCCGACAGCGCCACGTGCCAGGTGAAGTTTTCTTTCTCCGCCTGCAGCTGGTTGAAGTCGTCTTCATAGAACATCTCGCGCAGCGAACGCGCGCCGTACCAGAAGGTGATCTTGCGCTTCGAGTTCAGGCGTTTGAGCTGATCGAAGATGTGCGAACGCATCGGCGCCATGCCCGCGCCGCCGCCGATGAAGATCATTTCGGCGTCGGTCTCCTTGGCGAAGAATTCGCCGAACGGCCCGGAGATGGTCACCTTGTCACCCGCCTTCAGCGACCAGATATAGGAAGACATGATGCCCGGCGGCACGTCCGGATTGTTCGGCGGCGGCGTGGCGATACGCACGTTGAGCATGATGATGCCCTTCTCTTCCGGGTAGTTGGCCATCGAGTAGGCGCGCACCGTGGTGTCGTTCACCGTTGAGCGGTAGCGGAACAGGTTGAACTTGTCCCAGTCGCCGCGATACTCCTGCGGCACGTCGAAGTCGGCGTAGCTGATGTCGTGCGCCGGCGCTTCGATCTGGATGAAGCCGCCCGCGCGGAACGGCACGTCTTCGCCATCCGGGATCTTCAGCTTCAGCTCTTTGATAAAGGTGGCTTTGTTATCGTTGGAGATAACCTCGCACTCCCATTTCTTCACGCCGAAGATCTCTTCCGGCAGCTCGATCTTCAGGTTCTGCTTCACGTTCACCTGGCACGCCAGGCGGCAACCCTCTTTCGCTTCGCGCTTGTTGATGTGCGAGAGCTCGGTCGGCAGGATATCGCCGCCGCCCTCTTTGATCACCACCCGGCACTGGCCGCAGGAACCGCCGCCGCCGCAGGCCGAGGAGACGAAGATCCCCTGGCTGGAGAGCACGTTGAGCAGCTTGTCGCCCGCCGGCGCATGGAAGCTCTTATCCAGATCGCCGTTGATCTCCACCGCGATGTCGCCGGTGTTCACCAGCTTCGATTTGGCGAACAGGATCAGCAACACCAGCACCATCACGATGGTGGTGAACATTGCTACGCCTAAAATAATTTCCATAAATTCTTCCCGCCTTTACAACTGAACACCGGAGAAGGACATGAAGCCCAGCGCCATCAGTCCGGTGGTGATAAAGGTAATGCCCAGGCCGCGCAGTCCCGCCGGCACGTTGGCATACTTGAGTTTCTCGCGGATCCCCGCCATGGCGACGATCGCCAGCATCCAGCCGGTGCCGGAGCCGAAGCCGTACACCACCGATTCGGCGAAGTTGTAGTCGCGCTGCACCATGAAGGACACGCCGCCGAAGATGGCGCAGTTCACGGTGATGAGCGGCAGGAAGATGCCGAGCGCGTTATACAGCGACGGGAAGAAGCGATCGAGGATCATCTCCAAAATCTGCACCAGCGCCGCGATCACGCCGATGAAGGTGATGAAGTTGAGGAAGCTCAGATCGACGCCTTCCACCAGCGCGCCGTCGCGCAGGATCAGGTTGTAGACCAGGTTGTTCACCGGCACCGAAATGCCGAGCACGATGGTCACCGCGATGCCCAGGCCAAAGGCGGTCGAGACCTTCTTCGAGACCGCCAGGAAGGTACACATCCCGAGGAAGAACGCCAGCGCCATGTTCTCGACGAACACCGCGCGCACAAACAGGCTGATATAGTGTTCCATCGGCCTTTACTCCTTTTCGATCTGCGCCGGCTTCAGGGTGCGCAGCACCCAGATCAGCAGGCCGATGATGAAGAACGCGCTCGGCGCCAGCAGGAACAGGCCGTTCGGCTGGAACCAGCCGCCGTTCTGCACCGTTTCCAGCACCGGGACGCCGAACAGCTTGCCGGAGCCAATCAGCTCGCGCAGGAAACCGACCAGTACCAGGATCACCCCGTAGCCCAGCCCGTTGCCGATGCCGTCCATAAAACTCTCGATCGGCGGCGACTTCATGGCGTAAGCCTCGGCGCGCCCCATCACGATACAGTTGGTGATGATGAGGCCTACGAACACCGACAGCTGCTTGGAGATCTCGAACGCGTAGGCGCGCAGCAGCTGATCGACCACGATCACCAGCGAGGCGATGATCGCCATCTGCACGATAATGCGCACGCTGTTGGGAATATGGTGACGGATCAGCGAGATGAAGAAACTGGAGAACGCCGTGACCAGCGTCACCGCAATGGTCATCACCACCGCCGTCTCCAGCTTGGTGGTCACCGCCAACGCAGAACAGACGCCCAGCACCTGCAGGGCGATCGGGTTATTGTCGAACAGCGGCCCCAGCAGGACCCGCTTTATCTCTTTGGAATCAGCCATTTTTCAGCGCTCCTTCACGAACTTTTTTCAGGAACGGGCCGAAGCCGTGCTCGCCCAACCAGAAATCAAACGTATGCTGCACGCCGTTGGAGGTCAGCGTGGCACCGGACAGGCCGTCCACCCCATGCACATCCCCCTGACGCGCGCCGCCTTTCACCACGCGGATCGCCGGCTGGCCGTTGTCGTCGAACAGCTGTTTGCCGACCCACTGCTGGCGCCAGGACGGGTTCTCGACCTCGCCGCCCAGCCCCGGGGTTTCCCCCTGGTCGTAGTAGGTGATGCCCTTGACCGTGTTGCCGTCGTTATCCAGCGCCACGAAGGCGTACATCATCGACCACAGACCGGTGCCGTATACCGGCAGCACAATCTTGTTCACCTGGCCGCTTTCGTCGCGCACCAGGTAGATTTCCGCCTGGTTGCTGCGGCGCTTGATGCCGGCCGGATCGTCGCCCGCCGCCAGCGCCACGCTTTTGGCGTCGTCGCGCAGCGCGGCGCCCAGATCGAACGCCGCCGCCTTGCCGGCGACAAACTCGCCGCTGTTCAGATCCACCAGGCGCGGTTCGATGCGCTCGCTGTACAGGCGCTTGACCTGCTCGCTCTCCATTTTCGGCTGCAACAGGCCGGCTACGTCGAGAATATTGCGCTGCTTGTCGAGCAGCTTTTGCTCCTGCTGTTTGGACTTCAGGCCGACGGCGGAGCCCGCCACCACCACTGAACACACCAGACACAGCAGCAGCACTACCAGCAGCGTTTTACCGATGCCGTCGTTTTTCGCTTCATTCGCCACGGGCTTTTCTCCGCTTGATGTTGGCCTGCACCACCAGATAATCGAACAGCGGTGCGAACAGGTTGGCGAACAGGATCGCCAGCATCATGCCTTCCGGATAGGCGGGGTTGACCACCCGGATCAGCACGCACATCACGCCGATCAGAATGCCGTACCACCATTTCCCCTTGTTGGTGAAGGAGGCGGAAACCGGGTCGGTCGCCATAAAGATCATGCCGAAGGCGAAACCGCCCAGCACCAGATGCCAGTACCACGGCATGGCGAACATCGGGTTGGTATCGGAACCAATGGCGTTGAACAACAGGGCGGAAGCCACCATGCCGAGCATTACGCCGGCGACGATGCGCCAGGAGGCCACGCGGCCGAACAGGATAATCGCCCCGCCGATCAGGATCATCAGCGTGGAGACTTCACCGATGGAACCGGGAATGTTGCCGAGGAAGGCGTCCATCCAGCTGATGGACTGGCCGGTGGCCACGTTGCTCAGGCTGTGCGCCCCGCCTGCGCTCCACTGCGCCAGCGGCGTCGCGCCGGAGAAACCGTCCGCAGAGGTCCACACCAGATCGCCGGAGATCTGCGCCGGGTAGGCGAAGAACAGGAAGGCGCGGCCGGCCAACGCCGGGTTGAGGAAGTTGCGCCCGGTGCCGCCGAAGATCTCTTTGGCCACCACCACGCCGAAGGTGATACCCAGCGCGGCCTGCCACAGCGGCAGGGTCGGCGGCACGATCAGCGCGAACAGGATAGAGGTGACGAAGAAGCCTTCGTTGACCTCATGCTTGCGGATAATGGCGAACAGCACTTCCCAGAAGCCGCCGACGACAAACACCACGGCGTAGATCGGCAGGAAGTAACAGGCGCCCAGCACCATCTTGCTGACCCAGCCGGCGTCGGCCGCCAGCGAGGCGCCGAGCCACTGCGCCAGGCGATAATGCCAGTCGCCCGCCAGCACCTGTTGCAGCTCGTCGCCGCTGTACAGATGGTGCAGCGCCGGGATCGCCTGTTGGCCGACGTTGTACATGCCCCAGAACATCGCCGGGAACACCGCCAGCCACACCAGGATCATCATGCGTTTCAAATCGATGGCGTCGCGCACGTGCGAAGCGCCGCGCGTCACCGTGCCGGGGGTGTAAAACACCGTGGTAGTCGCTTCATACAGCGGGTACCACTTTTCCAGTTTGCCGCCCGGCGTGAAGTGATGCTCTATCTTCTCAAAATAATTCTTCAGGCCCATCGGTTATCCTTCCTGCTCAATCTTGGTCAGCACCTCGCGCAGCACCGGCGCGTACTCATACTTGCCGGGGCAAACGAAGGTGCACAGCGCCAGATCTTCCTCGTCCAGCTCCAGACAGCCCAGCGCCTGCGCGCTGTCGCTGTCGCCCGCCAGCAGATCGCGCAGCAGCAGCGTCGGCAAAATATCCAGCGGCATCACCCGCTCGTAGTTGCCGATCGGCACCATGGCGCGTTCGCCGCCGTTAGTGGTGGTCGAGAAGGCGAACAGTTTGTTCTTCAGGAAGTGGCCCAGCGTGGTGCGGGTAATGGAGAACTTGTTCGGCGAAGGCACGATCCAACCGAACAGCTCTTTGTCGCGCCCTTCTTCCAGCACCGACACCTGCGAGTGGAAGCGGCCGAGCCAGGCGTTCGGCCCGGTGGCGTGCATGCCGTTCAGCACCGAACCTGAGATCACCCGATTCTCGCCGTTTTTCAGGCGGCCGGCGGTCAGCTCATCGAGGCTGGCCCCCAGGCGGGTGCGCAGCAGCGCTGGCTGCGCCACCTGCGGCCCGGCCAGCGCCACGACCCGGCGGGTATCGAGCTGACCGGTGGTAAACAGCGTGCCGATGGCGATGACGTCCTGATAGCCGATGTGCCAAACGGTTTTCTTCAGGCTGACCGGTTCAAGGAAGTGAATGTGCGTCCCCACCAGCCCGGCGGGGTGCGGGCCGGCAAATTCGCTGTAGGCGATCTGCGGGCTGCTCTGCTGGCCAACGGAGGCACCGGCGGCGTGGCATACGTGCACCTTGCCCGCCGTCAGGCGCGCCAACACCAGCAGCCCGGCGTTGAACGCCGCCTGCTGTTCGGCGATGATCACCTGCGGATCGGCGGCCAACGGCCGGGTATCCATCGCGGTGACGAAAATGGCGCGCGCCTCGCTGCCGGGGCTCGGCGTTTTGCTGAACGGACGGGTGCGCAGCGCGGTCCACAGGCCGCTGGCGATCAGTTCACTCTCGACCTGTTCGCGCGGCAGCTGAGCCAACTCACCCAGCGGGTAATGCGCAAACTCGAGCTGATCGTCACCGCCGTTTTCCAGCGCAATCACCACCGATTGCAATACGCGCCGCTCGCCGCGGTTAATCGCGGCGATGCGGCCGCTGGCGGGAGCCGTGAAGAAAACCCCGGGGTTTTTCTTATCTTCGAACAACGCCTGGCCTTTCTTAACGGTATCGCCTTCCTGCACCAGCATGGAGGGACGCATTCCGACATACTCTTCCCCAAGCAGGGCAACATGCTGAATGTTCGGGCCGTCTTGGATCGCCTGAACCGGGGCTCCGGCTATCGGCAGATCTAACCCTTTTCTGATCTTAATCATAGGATTTATACGATGTAGTTTGGTTTACACGTCTGCCCGGCCCCAGAGGCGGGTGCTGACGATGCCAGGATTGCCGGGCAGTGCGCATGGCGGCACGCCCAACATGAACTTTCTCGCAGTGAAAAACTGGGGTAACGCGCATTCCCTTGATTCCCCCTTTCCGTTGTTAGCGCGACGGTCGATATGTTAACGGCCTGTAGCCAAATAACCATCAAAATGGCCGGGTTATATGCCATAACTCCTGCCGCTTCAATCGCCACAGCGCGTTAAATTGAAGGGGGAATATTAACATTGTTCGCAACATTGTTCTGCGTTCCGTCGTGACTTGGGTCAAGCAAACGCAATTAAATTTCGCCTGTTTTTCACTACTTATCGTTAAAATCTGCCGGTCATTTCACTTTTATCGAGCTTTGTCGTTTTTTTATACATATCACGTATTGCTAAAAATAAACGCGCTGGTAATCTGGCGGTGTTTTGCAGCAGTAAAAACAATATCAGTGGCATGCCGACCAACGTCATTGCGCCGGCAAATAAATATAAGCAGGAATAATAATGAGCAAAATCGCGCTGTTGTTTGCGATGCTTGTTTCTATGCCGATGATCACGGCCTGCAGCGCCAGCGAGCAGGTACCCGAAGCGCCGGTAGTTAAACAGCAATTATTGGGTTCGCCGGTCTATATTCAGATCTTCAAAGAGGAACGCAAGCTGGAATTGTATGCCAAAATGGGCAATGAATTCCGCCTGGTCAACACGTTCCCGATCTGTAATTTCTCCGGCGGGCTGGGTCCTAAACGCCGTGAAGGCGACTTTAAAAGTCCGGAAGGCTTTTATAGCGTTGACGCGCGCCATCTGAAACCCGACAGCAAGTATTATCGGGCGATCAATATCGGTTTCCCTAATGATTACGATAAGTCGCAGGGCTATTCCGGCGCTTATCTGATGATCCACGGCGAATGTAAATCGATTGGCTGTTACGCGATGACCAACACCTATATGGACGAGATCTATCGCTACGTCGAAGCCGCCTTCGCCTATGGCCAAAGCCGCGTCAACATCAGCATTTACCCGTTCCGCATGACCGAGCAAAACCTCAAGCGCCATGCGTCATCCAGCTATATCGCCTTCTGGCGCCAGCTGAAGCCGGGCTACGATTACTTCGCGAAGAACCACCAGCCGCCGACAATGGGCGTGGTCAATGGCCAGTACGTCTTGGGTCAACCGTTGATGAGCAGCGGCGGCATGATGACGCAGTACGCGTCAGCCAGCCCGACGCCCAACACCAATCCCTTCGCTCAGAACAAGCCGCTCACCGAAGTGAAATAACGCGAATTCGCCTGGCTCAATCTTGTGCCAGGTTTCGTTGGCGGTCAGCGGTTGGGTGGCGATCACCGTGACCACATCGTTCGGTGTGGTCTGCTGCTGAAAATCGATTTCCACGTCCTGATCGAGCAGCGTCGCCTTGCCGAACGGCGCGCGGCGCGTGATCCAATACAGGTTGGTGGAACAATAGGCCATCACGAAGCGCCCGTCCGACAACAGCATGTTGAACACCCCCTTCTTGCGCAGCTGGTTCGCCAACAGGCCGATATAGCGGAAAACCGCCGGCCATTGGCTCGGGGTGCGCGGGTATTTCAGCGCCAGCTGATGCAGCAGCCAGCAGAACGCGTATTCGCTGTCGGTCTGGCCGACCGGGCGAAACGTGCCGGTATCCAGCTGACGATAGCCTTTCAATTGGCCGTTGTGAGCGTAGGTCCAGTTGCGGCCCCACAGTTCGCGGGTGAACGGGTGGGTGTTTTCCAGCGCCACCTCGCCGCGATTGGCCTGGCGAATATGGGACACCACCGCGCAGGATTTGATCGGATAGTCCTGCACCAGGCGGGCGATCGGCGAGTTGAAGCTCGGCTGCGGATCCTTGAATGTGCGGCAGCCGTTCCCTTCATAGAAGGTAATGCCCCAGCCATCCTTATGCGGCCCGGTGCGGCCGCCGCGCTGTACCAGGCCGGTAAAGCTGAAGCAGATATCGGTCGGTACGTTTGCGCTCATCCCGAGCAGTTCACACATCGCCAGCACTCCTTAACCACACTGACACAGGCTGTGCGGGCGCAGCATGCGGCGCCCGCCGTCTTATTCATGGGGAGCCGCAGCTCCCCGCAGGCTATCAAGCCTTAACCATCTCTTTTTCGATCAGCTGAATCAAGATGTGAATCGCTTTAATGTGGATTTCCTGAATGCGGTCGGCGTAGCCGAAGTGCGGCACGCGAATTTCCACATCGGCGGAACCCGCCATCTTGCCGCCGTCCTTGCCGGTCAGGGTGATCACTTTCATCCCCTTGGCGCGCGCCGCGTCGATGGCTTTGATGATGTTGCCGGAATTGCCGGAGGTGGAAATGCCCAGCAGCACGTCGCCTTCGCGGCCTACCGCTTCCACATAGCGAGAGAACACGTACTCATAGCCGAAGTCGTTGCTGACGCAGGACAGGTGGCTCACGTCCGAGATGGCAATCGCCGGGTAGCCCGGGCGGTTTTCACGGTAGCGGCCGGTCAGCTCTTCGGCGAAGTGCATCGCGTCGCAATGGGAACCGCCATTGCCGCAGGAAATCACTTTACCGCCGGCTTTGAAGGAATCCGCCAGCAGCACCGCGGCGCGTTGGATGGCGTCGATATTGGCGTCGTCATTGATAAATTTCGCCAGGGTATCAGCCGCTTCGTTCAGTTCACTGCGAATAAGGTCGTGGTACATGAGGAACCTCTTGTTATCGTCAAATCTTCCGCTCCGCAGTGTACCGGATCGCGGAAACAGCGAGAAGCATTCTCAGCCAAACAGCGCGCCGGTTAAGAAAGCGGAGAGGTTTTTGATGATTGGTGCTGTCAGTTTGTGACCTGAGTTGTAATTAAACTGTAAACGCATTGATAAAAATTCTGCCTTGTACTAAAACCTATTACATACACACAACAGGTCAGACCTCTTACTACTTCGGAGCTTCTTATGATGGTTCTTAGTATCGTCGTTTTCCTGGCTCTCCTCGGCGTGGTGTTCTACCACCGAGTGAACCTTACCCTCAGCAGCCTGATCCTGGTGGCGTACACCGCCGCCATGGGTGCGATCGGCCTGTGGAGCTTCTGGCTGTTGCTGCCGCTGGCTATCGTGCTGCTGCCGCTGAACCTTTCCTCTGTGCGCCGTTCCCTGCTCTCCGCGCCGGCGCTGCGCGCCTTCCGCAAGGTGATGCCGCCGATGTCCACCACCGAGAAGGAAGCGATCGACGCCGGCACCACCTGGTGGGAAGGCGATCTGTTCCGCGGCGCGCCGGACTGGAACAAGCTGCACAGCTACCCGAAACCGCGCCTGACGGAAGAAGAGCAGGCGTTTATCGACGGCCCGGTGGAAGAAGCCTGCCGCATGGCCAACGACTTCCAGATCACCCACGAACTGGCCGATCTGCCACCTGAACTCTGGGCATACCTGAAAGAACACCGTTTCTTCGCGATGATCATCAAGAAAGAGTACGGCGGTCTGGAATTCTCTCCTTATGCTCAGGCGATGGTGCTGCAAAAACTGGCCGGCGTTTCCGGCATCCTGGCGATCACCGTCGGCGTGCCGAACTCCCTCGGCCCAGGCGAACTGCTGCAGCACTACGGTACCGAAGAACAGAAAAACCACTATCTGCCGGGCCTGGCGCGCGGCGACGAGATCCCTTGCTTCGCGCTGACCAGCCCGGAAGCGGGTTCCGATGCCGGCGCCATTCCGGACGTGGGCACCGTGTGCATGGGCGACTGGCAAGGCAAGCAGGTGCTGGGCATGCGCCTGACCTGGAACAAGCGCTACATCACGCTGGCGCCGGTCGCCACCGTACTGGGCCTGGCGTTCAAACTGCATGACCCGAACCGCCTGCTGAGCGACAACGAATCCCCGGGCATCACCTGTGCGCTGATCCCGACCAGCACGCCGGGCGTGGAAATCGGCAACCGCCACTTCCCGCTGAACGTGCCGTTCCAGAACGGCCCGACCCGCGGCACCGACGTGTTCGTCCCGATCGATTACATTATCGGCGGGCCGAAAATGGCCGGCCAGGGCTGGCGGATGCTGGTTGAGTGTCTGTCGGTCGGTCGCGGCATCACCCTGCCGTCCAACTCTACCGGCAGCCTGAAATCCATCGCCCTGGCGACCGGCGCCTACGCGCACATTCGCCGTCAGTTCAAGATCTCCATCGGCAAGATGGAAGGCATCGAAGAGCCGTTGGCGCGCATCGCCGGCAACACCTATGTGATGGACGCCGCCGCTTCGCTGATCACCTATGCGCTGGTTCAGGGCGAGAAGCCGGCCGTGCTGTCGGCCATCGTCAAATACCACTGTACGCACCGCGGCCAGCAGTCGATCGTTGACGCCATGGACATCGCCGGCGGTAAAGGCATCATGCTGGGCGAATCCAACTTCCTGGCTCGCGCCTATCAGGGCGCACCGATCGCCATCACGGTGGAAGGCGCGAACATCCTGACCCGCACCATGATGATCTTCGGCCAGGGCGCGATCCGCTGCCATCCTTATGTGCTGGATGAAATGGCGGCGGCGCAGAACAACGATCTGAACGCCTTCGATAAATCGCTGTTCGGCCATCTGGGCCACGTCGGCAGCAACAAGGTACGCAGCTTCTGGCTGGGCCTGACCAACGGCCGCACCAGCGCCACGCCGACCAAGGACGCGACCCGTCGTTACTATCAGCAGTTGAACCGCCTGAGCGCCAACCTGGCGTTGCTGTCAGACGTTTCCATGGGCGTGCTGGGCGGCAGCCTGAAGCGCCGCGAGCGCATCTCCGCTCGCCTGGGGGACATCCTCAGCCAGATGTATTTGGCTTCCGCCGTGCTGAAACGCTTTGACGACGAAGGCCGTCAGAAAGAAGATCTGCCGCTGGTGCATTGGGGCGTGCAAGACAGCCTGCATAAAGCCGAACAGGCGCTGGATGACCTGCTGCGCAACTTCCCGAACCGCTTTATCGCCGGCGCGCTGCGCTTCGTGGTCTTCCCGTTTGGCCGCGTGCATACCGCACCGTCCGACCGTCTGGATCACCAGTTGGCCAAGATCCTGCAGGTGCCTTCCGCCACCCGCAGCCGTCTGGGGCGCGGTCAGTACCTGACGCCGAGCGAGCATAACCCAATCGGCCTGCTGGAAGCGGCGCTGGCCGACGTGATGGCCGCCGAGCCGATTCACGAGCGTCTGTGCAAGGCGGCCGGCAAAAACCTGCCGTTCACCCGTCTGGATCGTTTGGCGGAACGCGCGCTGGAAGAAGGCAAGATCAGCGCCGACGAGGCGAAGATCCTGGTGAAAGCCGAAGAGAGCCGCCTGCGCTCCATCAACGTGGACGACTTTGCGCCGGATGCGCTGGCGGCCGCCAAGCCGGAAAAGCCGGCGGCGCAGTCTAAGCGCCAACAGCAAACCGAAGCGGCTTAACGTTCACTTCACGCATCCAAGGGGCGATCATCATCGCCCCTTTTTCTTTTGCTTTCATGACAACCTGCGCACCGCGCCGCAGGTTGGCGCAGCGGCGGATTTCACGGGAAGGAAGTTCGAGTAGACTGCGCGGCGGGTGCTCTGGATCTTTCTGTCCGGAGCCTTGGCAAAGGAGAGAAAGAGAAAGGCCCCGAGTCGATATTATCAACCCGAGGCCACTCTGATGCCCAACAACATCAGGTTAGCCTCTTACCCGCCGCAAGGCAAGGATAGGGAGGTCAAAAATGCAGCAAAAACGGGTCGTACTTAAACTGGTGATCGTCTGTATGACGCTGATCGCGTTCATCTGGCTAACCCGCGGTTCGCTGTGCGAACTGCGCATCAGGCTGGGAGACTCGGAGGTTGCGGCCACTTTGGCTTACGAATCCGAACGGTAAGGCAACCCAACGGCGGGGTTCGCCCCGCCCGTTGGCTGATGGTGTCAGGCAAGATCCACGAGCACCCGCCTTTTCAGCCCTGCTGACGAATGCGCGCCAACAGCGCGTCAATATGCTCGATCTGCGGCGCATTGACGATCAGCGTGCGCCCCAATCCCAGCGCATGGCGCTGACAGTCGAGGCGCATATCAGCGTCGGCGATGCTGTCCAGATCGGCGACGTGCGCCAGGCCGATGGTGCGCCGAATCAGTTCGGTGCCGCAGTACCCGACCGCATCGGTCCAGACCTGTTGCAGGAACAGCTCGGCGTAACCCGGCGTCGCCAGCGCCGCATCCCGGCTTTGCTGATGGCACAAAGCCAAAAAGCGATCGGCGAAGATCAGCCATAGCTCGCGCACATCCTGCAGGCGCTGCTCGCGCCCGGCGGCGGCGTCGCGCGGCCCGAACAGCCCCGGCAGCCCACAATAGTTGAGCAGCAGGTTGCCTAACGCAGTACCGATATCGAAACCGATCGGGCCGTAGAAGCCGAATTCGGCGTCGATCGCTTTCAACCGGCCTTCCGCCACGAAGATCGAACCGCTGTGAATATCCCCGTGCAACAGCGCCTCTGCCTTGGTGAGGAAGCGATGTTTCAGGCCGGCGACCGCCAGCTTCAGCGGCGCATCCTCACGCAGCGCCTGCACCTGCGGCAACAGCGCCGCCTCGAACTGATTGCGCTCATGGTCGATATAGGGATCGGTAAAGAACAGGTCTTCGGTGATCTGGCACAGTTCGGGGTTGGTGAAACGTCTGACTTCCGCTTTCTTCTGCTGCGCCGACTGATAAAAATCGGAGGTGTGGAACAGCGTCTGCGCCAGGTATTCCGCCAACTGCCCGGCCGCCAGCGGGTGATAGTTGCCCTGCACCAGCTCACTGCGCCAGATGCGATGATCGGAGAGATCTTCCTGCACCATTACCGCCAATTCGGGATCGTGATGCAAGACTTTTACCGTATGCCGCGGGCAGAAACCGCCGTGAACCCGCAGCGTTTCCGCTTCGATGCGCGCCCGATCCAGCGTCAGCGGCCAGGATTCGCCCACGCAGCGCACGTAGGGCAGCGCCTGTTTGACGATCACCCGGCTCACGCCTTCGCGATCGCGGATCTTGAACACCAGGTTCAGGTTGCCGTCACCGATCTCGTCGGCGCTCACCAGCGCCTGCGGATCGGCCACCTGCCCGTATTGGCGGGCATATTCAACGGCATCGGCAGCCGTAAACGTACGATAAAGCGACATTCCCCAACCCCTCTGTTCTCTCTCACTGACCCCAGCGATTCTGTTTATTTAGACGTAAAAGCATTTGGACGTCTATACATCTGGAAGTCATGTTGGCAGAATAGCGTTTCAGATGCAATAACCACGCAACAAGGAATTAACCGCCGATGCAAGCGCTTAACACCACCAGCTTGACCCTGCAGGACAACCGCCTTTGGATCCTCGATCAGCAAGCCCTGCCGCAGGAAAAGCGGTGGCGCGCCTGCGACAGCGTGGAGGAACTGGTCGGACACATTCACAGCCTGCGGGTGCGCGGCGCGCCGCTGATCGGGCTGTCCGCCAGCCTGCTGTTGGCGCTGCTGGCGGAACGCGGTCTGCCGCGCGCCGAGCTGGAGCGGGCGCTGCACACACTGCGCGCCGCTCGCCCGACGGCGGTCAACCTGATGAATAATCTGGATCGCATGAAGCTGGCGCTGGCGGAGCCTGATTGGGCGCCGGCGATGGTGAACGAAGCGCTGCGGTTGGTGGAAGAGGATCGCCGGCTGTGCGATCGCATCGCCGATCACGGCGCTGGGCTGGTCAAGCCCGGCAGCCGCCTGCTGACCCACTGCAATACCGGCGGATTGGCCACCGCCGGCGTCGGCACCGCCATCGGCGTGCTGCTGCACGCCCACCGGCAGGGCAAAGTGCAACAGGTATGGGTCGATGAAACCCGGCCGCTGCTGCAGGGCGGCCGTCTGACCGCCTGGGAATTGGGCGAGCTGGGCATTCCCTATCGCCTGATCTGCGATTCGATGGCCGCCAGCCTGATGGCGCAGGGCCAGGTCGATGCGGTATGGGTCGGCGCGGATCGCATCGCCGCCAACGGCGACGTCGCCAACAAGATTGGCACCTACAGCCTGGCGGTGCTGGCGCACTATCACGGCATCCCGTTCTACGTGGCCGCCCCGCACACCACCCACGATCCGCACTGCCCGGACGGCGCAGCCATCCCGATCGAGCAGCGCGCGGCGGCCGAAGTCACCGGCGTTTCAGGTAGCTTCGGCGCCTGCCAGTGGGCGCCGAACGATGCGCCGGTCTACAATCCGGCGTTCGACGTCACGCCGGCGAAGCTCATCAGCGGATGGATATTCGACAGCGGCGTGATTACGCCGCAGCAGGTTGAAGCGGGGATTTTCCAGCGGGCGTTGGGTTAACGCCCGCCCATCGGCACTCAGTCCAAACGCGGATAAGCATCGGCGATCTTGTCGCCGGTGAAATGCGCCACCCAGCCTTCCGGGTTGTCGAACACCCGGATCGCGGTAAAGTGCGGCGCCGATCCCATATCGAACCAGTGCCGGGTATTGGCCGGCACCGAGATCAGATCGTTCTTTTCACACAGGATCTGGAAGATCTTGCCGTCCAGATGCAGGCAAAACAGCCCTGCGCCCTCGACGAAAAAGCGCACTTCATCTTCGCCGTGCGTATGTTCGGACAGGAATTTTTCACGCAGCGCCTGGCGTTGCTCATGGTCCGGCCGCATGCTGATCACGTCCCAGCTCTGGTAACCCTTTTCCGCCACCAGCCGGTCGATCTCATGCTGGTAGGCCGCGATCACCGCCTCCGGCTGCGGATTGTCGCCCAGCTCGCGATCCGCCTGCCAGCGCTCAAAGCGCACGCCGATCTGCGCCAACTGCCGCTGGATCTCCTGCGCATCACGGCTCTGCCACAGCGGTTGCTGCGGCGCTGTATCGCTGAAAATGGTCAATCCACTCATGAGACGAACTCCCCTAAATCGATACGATCAAAACGGTTAACCTGCGGATGCCGGCTCTGCGCGTCCGCGTCATCGCGGATCAGCTGGCAGGTATGCCAGCCGGCGGTCTGCGCCGCATCCAGCTCCTGGCGGATGTCGGACAAAAACAGCAGCTCGTCGGGCGCGATGCCGATAGCCTGCGCGATGTTGCGGTACGACGCGGTTTCACGCTTGGCGCCGACGTGCGTATCGAAATAGCCGCTGAACAGCGGCTGCAGATCGCCCGCGTCGCTGTGGCCGAACAGCAGCTTCTGCGCCTCCACCGAACCGGAGGAATAAACGTAAAGTTTCACCCCCTGCCGCTGCCAGGCGGCCAACTGCCCGGCGACTTCCGGATACAGATGCCCGCGGAAATCACCCTCGCGGTAGCCGCTGCGCCAGATGATGCCCTGCAGCGCCTTGAGTGCGGTGGATTTGCGGTCTTCATCCATAAAGCGGTACAGCGCGGCGATCAGCACGTCGAGATCGGCCTGCGGTTGGCCAATTTCAGCGCGCAGCGCCGCCAGCGGTGCGGCGACTTCGCTCTCAGCGGCATGGCGGCGTACAAAATCCGCCAGCCGTTCGCGGGCATAAGGAAACAGTACCTGATGCACGAAGCGAATATCGCTGGTGGTGCCTTCTATATCGGTCACGATGGCGCGGATCATTTCGCCTCCAGTAAGCGGCGTTGCAGTTCACACTGGAACAAGAATTCCAGCCCTTCAAGATGGCGGCGAGCTTCCGCCACCTGGCTTCCCCAACAATACAGACCGTGGCCGCGCACCAGAAAGCCGTATTGCAGCGGCGTGGCCTCGGCATAGGCCGCCACGCGCGCAGCCAGCCGGGGAATGTCCTGATCGTTGTCAAAAATGGGGATCGCCACGCGGTCCAGGTGGCTGCGCTGGCCGGCCAGCGACTTCTGCATTTCGTACCCCTGCAGCACCAGCGCATCGCCGCGTTCCACCCGCGACAGGACGGTAGCGTTGACAGAATGGGTATGCAGCACCGCGCCGATATGCGCAGACAGGCGATAGAGCAGCGTATGCAGCCCGGTCTCCGCCGACGGCGTGCGGCCGCTCGGCACATGATTGTCGGCAATATCCACCCGCAGAAAATCGGCGGCGCTCAGGCTACCCTTGTCTTTGCCGGACTCGGTGACCAGGCACTGACGTTCGTCCAGGCGCAGCGACATGTTGCCGCCGGTCGCCGGGCACCAGCCTTTGTCGCCAATCCAGTGGCAGGCCGCCAGCAATGCGGTAAGTTGCGGATTATCCGTCATTATTATCGTTTCCCGTTTGGTAAGGCGGCCGGCAGAAGAAGCTTTGCCTGCCGCGTGGCGGGCTAAGCATTTTTTCGCATTTAGCCATCTAAGCGTCTTGATTGCCAAATACTAGCATCGTGTTATATTGACGGCAATATAAGCGCCTGGAGTATTCACCTGCTATGAGCACTTCCGCATTGATTCCCGAAAGCAAACTGCCCTCGCTGGGCACCACCATCTTTACCCAGATGAGCGCGCTGGCGCAGCAGCACCAGGCGATCAACCTGTCGCAGGGCTTCCCCGATTTCGACGGCCCGGACTACCTGAAAGAACGTCTGGCCTGGCACGTCGCCCAGGGCGCCAACCAATATGCGCCGATGACCGGCGTGGCGCCGCTGCGTGAAGCCATCGCCGACAAAACCGCCGAGCTGTATGGCTGGCAGCCGGACGCCGGCAGTGAAGTGACCGTCACCGCCGGCGCCACCGAAGCGCTGTTCGCCGCCATCAGCGCGCTGGTGCGCCCCGGCGACGAGGTGGTCTGTTTCGATCCCAGCTACGACAGCTATGCTCCGGCGGTGACGTTGGCCGGCGGCATACTCAAACGCATCGCCCTGCAGCCGCCCGCGTTTGCCGTGGATTGGCCAGCGTTCGCCGCCGCGCTGTCGCCGCGCACCCGCCTGGTGATCGTCAACACGCCGCACAACCCGTCCGCCACCGCCTGGCAGGCGGAAGACATGCAGCAGCTGTGGCACGCTATCGCCGAACGCGAAATCTACGTGCTCAGCGACGAGGTTTACGAACACATCTGCTTCGCCAAAGGCGGGCACGCCAGCGTGCTGGCCCACCCGCAGCTGCGCCAACGCGCGATCGCGGTGTCCTCTTTCGGCAAAACCTTCCACATGACCGGCTGGAAAGTGGGCTATTGCGTGGCACCCGCCGCGCTGAGCGCCGAGGTGCGCAAAGTGCATCAATACCTGACCTTTTCGGTCAATACCCCGGCCCAGCTGGCGCTGGCGGATAGCCTGCGCGCCGAGCCGGAGCACTGGCGACAGCTGCCGGCGTTCTATCGCGCCAAACGCGACCGCTTTGTGCAGGCGCTGGCGAGCAGCCGACTGGAAATTTTACCCTGCGCGGGTACATACTTCTTGCTGGCGGACTATGGCGCCATCTCCGATCTGGACGATGTGGCGTTCTGCCATTGGTTAACCGAGCACGTGGGCGTGGCGGCCATTCCGCTGTCGGTCTTCTGTGCCGATCCTTTCCCCCATAAATTGATCCGGCTGTGCTTCGCTAAACAGGACGCCACGCTGGATGCAGCTGCGGAGCGGTTATGTCGACTTTAAAAATTACCCTGTTGCAGCAACCTTTGGTCTGGCGCGACGGCCTCGCCAATCTGGCCGCCTTCGACGCGTTGCTGGCGCCGATCGTCGGCCGCGATCTCATCGTCTTGCCGGAGATGTTCACCACCGGTTTCGCCATGGATGCCGGCGAGAGCGCCCTGTCCGAACAGCAGGTGATCGACTGGCTGCACGGTTGGGCGGTGAAAAGCCACGCGTTAATCGGCGGCAGCGTGGCGCTGAAAACCGACGAGGGCGCGGTCAACCGTTTCCTGCTGGTGGAGCCGGGCGGCCAGGTACACGCCTATGACAAACGCCACCTGTTCCGCATGGCCGGCGAACACCTGCACTACCAAGCCGGCAACCGGCGTGAAATCTTCGAATGGCGCGGCTGGCGCATCCTGCCGCAGATCTGCTACGACCTGCGTTTCCCGGTTTGGGCGCGCTATCAGCAGGATTACGATCTGGCGCTGTACGTCGCCAACTGGCCGGCGCCGCGCAGTCACCATTGGCAAACGCTGCTGGCGGCGCGGGCGATTGAAAACCAGGTGTATGTGGCGGGCTGCAACCGGGTGGGCGACGATCCCAACGGCCTGAGCTACAGCGGCGACAGCCTGATCATCAGCCCTCAGGGCGAGATCCTGGCGGATGCGGAGCCAGGCGCGGCCACGCGGCTGGACGCCGAGCTGTCGCTGGAAACCCTGCAGAGTTACCGCAGCGCCTTCCCGGCCTGGCGCGACGCCGACAGCTTTCTGCGTTTAGACTGACTCCCCCTTTTCCCAGCCGGCGATCGTCAGGCAATAGGCCTGGATCGCCAGCGCCACGTCCGCCTGCCGCACCGCTTCGGCCGGATGATGGCTGACGCCGCCGGCGCAACGCACGAACAACATGCCGACCGGCCAGTGCGCCGCCACGGCGATGGCGTCATGCCCGGCGCCGCTCGGCAGCGCCAGACTGCGCCCCTGTACCTGCTCGACGGCCGCCTGCCAGCATTGCTGCAGCTCGCTATCGCAGGCAGTGGCGTCAATGCGGTAAAACTCTTCACTGGCGAAGCGCACGCCGCGGCGTACGCAGATCGCCTGCGCCTGCGCCAGCAATGCCGTCAACAGCGCCGCCAGTTGCGCATCCTGCGGGCCGCGCACGTCGAGCGTCAATCGCACTTCGCCGGGGATCACGTTGATCGCGCCCGGCAGGCATTCAATACACCCCACGGTGGCCACCAAATGCGGATCGGCGGCGCGGGTCAGCGTTTCGACCGCCGTTATCCATTCCGCCGCGGCCGCCAACGCGTCTTTGCGCTGCACCATAGGCACCGTGCCGGCGTGGCCCGCTTCACCGCTGAAAGTGCAGGTAAGCCGGCGCGCGCCATTGATCGCCGTCACCACGCCCAGCGCCAAATCGGCCGCCTCCAGACACGGCCCCTGTTCGATATGCAATTCGAGATAGGCGCGAATTTCGTTTGGCGCGCGACGCGCCTGTGCGATCGCCGCCGGATCCAGCCCAAAGTCGCGCATGGCCTGCGCGATGCTCACCCCGTCGGCATCCGTCTGCGCCAGCCATTCCTGCGGCCATTGACCGGTCAGCCCGCGGCTGCCGAGCAGCGTGACGCCAAAGCGCGCGCCCTCTTCGTCGGCAAAACCGATCACCTCCAGCGCCAGCGGCAAACGGCGCCCCTGGCGGTGATAGTGCGCCACCGTCTCCAGCGCCGTGAGCACGCCGAGCATGCCGTCATAACGCCCGGCGTTGCGCACCGTGTCCAGATGCGAACCAAGCAGCAGCGCGGGGGCAGCGGACGTGAGCCCTTCATAACGGCCGCAGATATTACCGACGCTGTCTTGCCACACCCGCATGCCGCTCTCGCGCATCCACTCTCCGACCAGGCGATTGGCGCGCCGATGTTCGGCAGAGAGATAAAGACGCGTCAGCCGATCGGGCTCTGCGCTGATCGCCGCCAGCTCGTCACAGCGCGCCATCACCCGTGCGGCAGCCTGCTGCGCCTCCAGCGGCGTCATCCACGCTTGCCTGCGTCATAAACGTTCCAGGCGGCCTGCAACGCCTCGCCCTGCTTGCTGGCGAAACCGAGGCGGTTCAGCACCGCCTCCAGCGCCGCCAGGGTTTGCAGCACGCAATCTTTGCGCGCGTTGTAGCCCATGGTGCCGATGCGCCAGATCTTGCCCTGCAGCGGGCCGAACGAGGTGCCGATTTCGATGCCAAAGTCGTTCAGCATCATCTGCCGCACCTGTTCACCCTGTACCTGCGGCGGGATCATCACGCCGAGCACGTTATTCATGCGGTGTTCGAGATCGCCGAACACCGCCAGCCCCATGCCCCGGATGCCCGCCAGCATCGCCGCGCCATGCAGCCGGTGGCGGGCGATGGCCTGATCCAGCCCTTCTTCAAGGATCACCCGCGCACATTCGCGCGCTGCGAACAGCATGCTGGTGGCTTCGGTATGGTGATTCAGGCGTTCCGGTCCCCAATAATCCATGATCATGCCGATGTCGAAATAGTTGGAGTAAATCATCTCGTCGTCGCCGTCGGCATGCTCGGCGGTGCGGATCCCCGCCTCCACGCATTTACGGCGGCGCACCGCCTCTTCAAACTGCGGGCTGAGAGTGACCGGCGAGCTGCCGGAGGGGCCGCCCAGGCACTTCTGCAGCCCGGCGGAGACCGCATCCAGCCCCCAGGCATCGGTCTCCAACGGATTGCCGCCGAAGGAAGCCGTCGCATCGGTATAGAACAGCACGCCGTGGCGGCGGCAGATATCGCCCAGCTCATCCAGCGGCTGCAGCATGGTGGTGGAGGTGTCGCCCTGCACCGTCAGCAGCAGGCGCGGGCGCACTCGCTTAATCGCGTCTTCGATGCGATCGGCGCTGAACACCTCGCCCCACGGTACCTCGATCGTGTGCACCTCGGCACGGCAGCGGCGGGCAATCTCACACAGCAGATGCCCGAAACGGCCGAAGACCGGCACCAGCACCTTATCGCCCGGCCGAATGGCGGAAACCAGCAGCGCCTCGATACCGGCGCGCGAGGTGCCGTCCACCAGCATCGTCCAGCGGTTTTCGGTGCGGAACAGCGCGCGGTACAGCGCCATGACCTGATTCATGTAACCGGTCATCGCCGGATCGTACTGGCCGATCAGCTGGCTCGACATGGCGCGCAGCACGCGCGGATCGGCGTTGATCGGCCCCGGCCCCATCAGCAGGCGTGCCGGCGGGTTAATCTGATCGAATTGCGAGATATCCAACATGTTCATTCCCTGTCAGCTTAGTAAGTTATTGAGTTATGCCGTCAGCGTCGACATGACGTTTGTTTGCTGCCCAACAGCCTACTCCCGATAGGGATTCAGTTGAAACAAAAGATTCTTATTATCAATTAATGAAACCAAAGTAACACAATGAGGTGACCGATCCGCCTTAAACGGCGGAAGGTGCAGGAAGAGAAATGACCTGCCGCGCTTAACGCAGCTCCAGTTCGTCCAGCGCCTGGAACAGTTCGGCGACGTGATGAATGCGCTGCCGCCCCTGCGCCAGCCGCTCATGCAGCAACGCATTGCTGAGCAGGCTGGCCAGGCTCATGGCGGCGGCATAGCTGTCGAACGCCGACACGCTGTCGAGCGGCACGGTCAAGTGCCAGTTGGCCAGTGGGAACAACGCCTGCGCCTGCGGTTCGCAGATCAGCAGCGTCGGCACCCCGCGGCTTTGCAACAGCGCCAGCAGCGCCTTTATCTGGCGCGGCCGGCGACGGAACGCCACCACCACCGCCATGTCCTGCGGCGTCAGCCCCGCCAGATCTTCCGCCAGCGTTTGCCCCGGCTGCGGCGCCAGCAGCACCTGCTCCCGCACCTGCATCAGCTGCTGGCGCAGGTGCATCGCCACCGGATAGCTGTTGCGCAGCCCCAGCAGCATCACGCTTCGCGCCTGCGCCAGTGCGGCGATCGCCGCGCTGAACTGTACCGCATCGATCTGCTTTACCCAGCGGGTGAGGTTGGCCATTTCCTGCTTACAGTGCCGCGCCAATAGCGTATCGCCCTGCACCGCATCGCGGCTGTCGGTCAGCGGCATGCCGCTTTGGCGCAGGGTGCGCAGCTCATCGCGCATGGCGCGGTAGTTGGGGTAGCCCAGCCGTTTGAACAAGCGGCTGACCGTGGCTTTGGAAACGCCGCTCAGACGCGCCAGCTCGGCGCTGTTGTAGCCGATCAAATCGTCATAGTGATCGAAGATGAAGTCGGCCACCCGCTGCTCCTGCGGCGTCAGCTGCGGGTAGTCGCGGCGCAGGCGTTCGTCGAATCGTTGCATTATCGTTCTCGCTGTAACCTTCGTTTCAGCGGAACATAACACGGTCGAACTACCCGCTGGCAAGCGATTATTCGTTGGTGGGGAATGGCAGCGGCATGCCCTGCTCCAGCGTTAATGCCGGAAAAGGGCCGCGGGTTCAGCACCAATAGGCCATGAAGTTGACGGTAGCGCGATCCAGATCGCGTTCGCCGATCAAATAACGCCGCAGCGTTTTCACCGTGGAAGACTCGGCCGCCACCCAGGCATAAAAAGCGTTGCCGCCGGCCGCCCGCTCCCACAGCACCTCATCGCTCAGGCTGCTTTCCGCCAGGGACTGCGCCTGCGCGCACGCCGACGCGGGGATATCGACCCGCTGGCGAACCACCTCCACCAGCAGCGTACCGTGCGCCAACTGGCGGCCCACGTCGCGCGGCAGCCAGTAAACCTCGGCGAACGGGAAACGGGCCAAATCCAGGCAATCCCCCGCCACCGGCACTTCGAAGAACGCCTGCACCCACGGCGGATTGGCCTGCTGCGCCAGCTGCTCCAGAATGCCCATCGCCGCCGGCACCGCCGTCTCATCGGCGATCAACAGCGCCTGCTGCAACTGCGCCGGCGGCGCCCATTCGTAGCCGCCGCTGTCGCCGCCGAACTCGCCGTTGGGCGCGACCGTCTGAATGGCGTCACCCGGCTCGGCGTGGGTCGCCCAGGCGGAAGCCGGGCCGTTCACACCATGCAGCACGAATTCGACGTCCATCTGATTCTGCTCACGGCGCAGCGCACGCAGTGTATAGGTGCGCATCACCGGCCGTTGTTCTTTGGGGATCGCCATGTAATCGCCGTACCAGTCCGGGCCGTTGACCAACTGCGGGCTCTGGCCGTCCGCCGCCGGGAACAACAGTTTGATGCGCTGATCCGGCGCTTCAAGCTTCATCCGATGAATATCTGCACCTTCAAACACGCAGCGCACCAGCGAAGGTGAAATCAGCGTTTTGCTTTTCAGGGTGATATCAAAAATTCTGTAGCTGGCGGACATGTTCTCGATTCTCCGGCAACGCTGTCGCTTGCGCGTATGGCCGATCGGCTGCCGTGTTGACGGCGTGGGGTGCTCGATCGCGCAGTGGGTAAAATGTTAATAAAACTAATTAATTACGTTAATGTATCGCAAAAAATCATATCATGATTTTATTGATAACAAGAAACGTTATTGATAAAAGAAGCATTCTCAAAAATAGAGTAATAACAAAATCACCTGGGAAATAACGATGAAACGCAAACACCTTTGGGTATTGAACCCTTGTCTGCTGGCAATGCTTGCGCCGGCGGCTTGGGCAGAAGATCAGAAAACCGGCAACGAAGAGCAGTTGGTGGTCTCCGCCAGCCGTTCGCACCGCAGCGTGGCGGAAATGGCGCAGACCACTTGGGTCATCGAAAGCCAGGAGATCGAACAGCAGGTCCAGGGCGGCAAAGAGATCAAAGACATGTTGGCGCAGCTGATCCCCGGCATGGACGTCAGCGGCCAGGGCCGCACCAACTATGGCATGAATATACGCGGCCGTTCGATGATGGTGATGATCGACGGCGTACGCCTGAACTCATCGCGCAGCGACAGCCGCCAATTGGATTCTATCGATCCGTTCAATATCGATCATATTGAGGTGATTTCCGGCGCGACCTCGCTGTACGGCGGCGGCAGCACCGGCGGCCTGATCAACATCGTCACCAAAAAGGGGCAACCGGAACAGCAGGTCGAATTACAGATCGGCGGTAAAACCGGCTTTGGCGGCCATAACGATCACGACGAGAACGTGGCGGCGGCGGTCAGCGGCGGCAACGACAACGCCTCGGGGCGCCTGTCCGTTTCTTACCAACGCTATGGCGGCTGGTACGACGGCAAAGGCAATGAGGTACTGATCGACAACACCCAAACCAGCCTGCAGTATTCCGATCGCCTCGACGTGATGGGCACCGGCACCCTCAACATCGACGATCATCAACAGTTGCAGCTGACCACCCAATACTACAAAAGCCAGTCCGACGGCGACCACGGCCTGTTCCTGGGAGAAAACTTCGCGGCGGTGACCGGCAACGCCAAGGCCTACAACAGCGGTAGCTTAGATTCCGACCGCATCCCCGGCACCGAACGCCATCTGATCAACCTGCAATATTCCAACACCGATTTCCTCGGCCAGGATCTGGTGGCGCAGGTCTATTACCGCGACGAAACCCTGACCTTCTACCCGTTCCCAACGCTGGCGGGCAAAGCGCCGAACTATTACGTCAGCAGCATTGGCGCTTCGCAGCAAAAAACCGATTTCTACGGCGGCAAACTGACGTTAAACAGCAAACCTGTCGACGCGCTGACGCTGACTTACGGCATCGACGCCGAGCATGAGAGCTTCAACGCCAACCAACAGTTCTTTAACCTGGCGAAGGCGCAACAGTCCGGCGGCATGACGCTGGAGAACGCCTACAGCACCGGCCGCTACCCGAGCTATACCACCAGCAATCTGGCGTCGTTCCTGCAGGCCAGTTACGACATCAACCCGATCTTCACCCTGAGCGGCGGCGTGCGTTACCAGTACACCGAAAACAAAATCGACGACTTCGTCGGCTATAACCAGCAGCAGGCGATCGCTACCGGTGCCGCCGCCTCCGCCGACGCCATTCCGGGAGGGAAAACCGACTACAACAATGCGCTGTTCAACGCCGGCCTGTTGGCGCACCTGACCGAGCGCCAGCAAACCTGGTTCAACTTCTCTCAGGGCTTCGAGATCCCGGATCCGGGCAAGTATTACGGCAACGGCACCTACGCGCTGAACGGCGGCCACTACCAACTGCTGAAAAGCGTTAACGTCGGCGATTCCAGGCTGGAAGGCATCAAGGTCAATGCTTACGAGCTGGGCTGGCGCTATACCGGCGATAACCTGCGCACGCAAATCGCCGCCTACTACTCGCTGTCCGACAAGAGCATCGCCATCAACAAAACCGACATGACCATCAACGTCAATGCGGATAAGCGCCGCATCTACGGGGTAGAAGGTGCGGTGGATTATTTCTTTGAAGACAGCGACTGGAGCGCCGGCACCAACTTCAACGTTATCCGTTCCGAAACCAAGGTCAACGGCGAATGGAAGAAGCTGGTGGTGGATACCGCCAGCCCATCGAAAGTCACCGCCTATGTCGGCTGGGCGCCGGGCGACTGGAATCTGCGCTTACAGTCGCAGCAGACCTTCGACGTGTCGGACGACGGTGATTACACCAAGGCCAATTCCACTCAGGGCCGCAAGATCGATGGCTACAACACCCTCGACTTCCTCGGCAGCTATGCCCTGCCGGTGGGGAAAATCAGCTTCAGCGTGGAAAACCTGCTGGACAAGGAGTACACCACCGTTTGGGGCCAACGCGCGCCGATACTGTACAGCCCAACCTACGGTTCGCCTGAGCTGTACAGCTATAAAGGCCGTGGACGCACCTTCGGCTTGAACTACTCGGTGTTATTCTGAGGATAAGGGGCCGGTCTGCCGGCCCCGTTCATTGAGCCGCACCGTTTTTCAGAGAGCAGAAACGACGAAGCCCTGAGTTATCGCTAACTCAGGGCTTCTGAATAGTGGCGGAACGGACGGGGCTCGAACCCGCGACCCCCTGCGTGACAGGCAGGTATTCTAACCAACTGAACTACCGCTCCGCGCCATTCCCTCTTGCGGGGGAACGAGGCGCATATTACGGACGCCTTTCGGTTCCGTCAACGCCTTTTTCTCACCAAATGAACCGTTTGCACAGTTTTTCAACGAAGGTTCATCCGGTGAGGTTTTTTCACGCAAAAACGCCGTTATTCGGCCGGCGCTCCGCGCCACAGGCAGCTGCCGCCCTTCTTCGCCACCAGATCCAGACGCGCCTCGTGCGCCTTCACTTCTTCGTCGCTGGCGTAGACCACTTTCATCGCCGTCGCCGGACGGACGATGCGCTGAATCTCTTGCGCGGCGTCGTTTTGCTGGGTATCCCCCTCCATCTGGAAGGCTATCGAGGTCTGACCGCCGGTCATCGCCAGATAGACTTCCGCCAGGATCTCGGCATCGAGCAATGCGCCGTGCAGCGTACGCTTGCTGTTGTCTATCTCATAACGGCTGCACAAGGCATCGAGGTTGTTGCGCTTGCCCGGGAACAGGCGGCGCGCCATCAGCAGGCTGTCGGTGATGGTGCAGAAGGTCTCTGTCTTCGGGATGCCCTGCTGCAGCATGCGGAATTCGTGATCCATAAAGCCGATATCGAACGCCGCGTTATGGATCACCAGTTCGCCGCCGCGGATAAAGTCGAGGAATTCCTCGGCAACCTGATCGAAGGTCGGCTTATCGGCCAGGAAGTCGTCGCTGATGCCGTGTACGCCGTAGGCTTCCGGATCCACCAGCCTGTCCGGCTTGATGTAAACGTGGAAATTGCGCCCGGTCAGGCGGCGGTTAATCACCTCCACCGCACCGATTTCGATAATGCGGTGCCCTTCGTAGTGCACCCCAAGCTTGTTCATACCGGTGGTTTCGGTATCGAGGACAATCTGTCTGGTGGTTGTAGAGATCATATTGCAGTGCTCACAGCGCTCGTTTATGTCAGACTTGGCTTTTATAAAACTGATAGGAAGAGTCTACCAGAGATGCTCAAACAGGTAGAAATTTTCACCGACGGCTCCTGCCTTGGCAACCCCGGCCCCGGTGGCTACGGCGCGATATTACGCTATAAGCAGACGGAAAAAACCTTCAGCGAGGGTTTTCGTCTGACCACCAATAACCGCATGGAAATGATGGCGGCGATCGTGGCGCTGGAAGCGCTGACCGTGCCCTGCGCCGTGACGCTCAGCACCGACAGCCAGTATGTGCGCCAGGGCATCACCAGTTGGATCCATAACTGGAAGAAGCGCGGCTGGAAAACCGCCGACAAAAAGCCGGTCAAGAATGTCGATCTGTGGCAGCGGTTGGATCTGGCCATTCAGCGCCACGAAGTGAAATGGGAATGGGTCAAGGGCCACGCCGGCCACCCGGAAAACGAACGTTGTGACGTGCTGGCGCGCGAAGCGGCCGGTAAGCCGACGCAGGAAGACGTCGGTTACCAACCGGAAGCCTAAGGCAGTTTGCGATAGCTCTTGGTCGCGCCCACCGCGCGGCTGAGAGAAGGTTTTCTCGCCCCCAGTTTCATCGGCGTGGGCGTCAGCGGCAAGGTGCGTTTGCGCGCCACAATCACGCTCATGCAGCCCAGCGCCGGCAAATGAGTGCATAAAAACTTGCCGCCCTTGCGGTGCCATGGCAGCACGTGAAAACGCGCCTGGTACAACACCTCATAATTCAGCAGGCTGAGCCAATCCAGCAGTCGCATCTGGGTAAACATGCGGCTGACATAGGGCTGGCGGCGACGCAATCCGGGCACCAGTTTGCCCAATCCCAGCAGGCTGAACGGATTGAAGCTGCTGATAACCAACCAGCCATCGTCGATCAACACCCTGTCTACTTCACGCAGCATGCGGTGCGGATCGTCCGCGTAGGACAACGTATGCGCCAACAGGCAGGCATCCACCGACTTGGCGGCAAACGGCAGTTGATAAGCATCGGCGATCACCTGCAGCCCTTCCCCCTCCAACCCTACGTTGACCTGATGGGAAATCGCGCATTTGTCCGTGGCCAGCTCGGCGCTGAGCATGCCCATCTTCAGCAGATGGAAACCGAACAGCTTTGGCCACCAGGGTTGCAACTGCCGCTCGAGGGCTTCACGATAGTATTCCCCCCACGGCAGCTCCGCCCAAGACTGCGGGCCGGTGAGCTTTTGTAGAGTATGGGCTGGTTTCATGATTTATTATCTTCTTTCAAGCCGTTGCCAACGAGAGGTACACCATGAATCTTATCAGCATTCCCGCCTTCCAGGACAATTACATTTGGTTATTGGATGACCGGCAGGGGCGCTGCATTATCGTCGATCCGGGTGAGGCGCAGCCGGTGCTGGAAGCGCTGCAGCGCCTGCAGCTGACGTCGGCGGCGATCCTGCTGACCCACCATCATCACGATCACGTCGGCGGCGTGGCGCAGATCGTGGCGCAATATCCCGGCCTGGCTGTCTATGGGCCGCAAGAAACCGCGGACAAAGGCGCCAACCACATCGTACGCGACGGCGACACCTTTGCCATCGATGGCCGCCAATACAAGACTATCGCCGTCCCCGGCCATACGTTGGGCCATGTGGCATTCTATAGTGCCCCTTATCTGTTCTGCGGCGACACAATTTTCTCCGCCGGCTGCGGCAGGCTGTTTGAAGGCAGCGCCAAACAAATGTACGACTCATTTCAACAACTCGCGCAACTTCCCGATAACACCTTAATTTGCTGCGCGCATGAATATACTCTTTCAAATCTTAAGTTTGCGCGGGCTATTTTGCCGGAAGATCGAGAGATTGAAACATATCAACAACATGTTGAAGCGTTAAGGGCAAAAGGCCAAGCCAGCGTGCCAACCACATTGCAATTAGAGCGCAAAATTAACCTGTTTTTACGTTGCCATGACGCTGATTTACAAAAGAAATTAGGCTTTAATTCACCACCGGAAAGCCTTCATTCAGTTTTTTCCGAATTACGCCTGCGGAAAGATAACTTCTAAGCTTTTAGTTGTGTTATTTGGCGAAGCAAAGTATTATTGCTCGTCTTTTAAGCAACTACATTGACACACACATGAAGGCTAAAGCGATATTTCTCGCCTCAGTCTTGCTAGTGGGTTGCCAGTCGTCCAGGCAGGACGCACCGGCGCCAGAACAGCATGCACAGAGTTTGTCTTCGGCTGGTCAAGATGGTGAAGCAGGAGAGTACACAGCAAATGGCCGAGCGAGCTCGGCGCGGTGGTTGGATAACAACAGTCCCGCCGCGCAACAGGACCTGTGGAACTTCATTAGCGACGAGCTGAAGATGGAGGTTCCGGAAAATTCCCGGATCCGTGATCAGAAAAGAAAGTACTTAAAAAGTAAGAGCTATCTCCACGATGTAACATTACGGGCAGAGCCGTACATGTACTGGATAGTCGGGCAGATTAAGAAACGTAATATGCCGATGGAACTGGTACTGCTACCCATAGTGGAGAGCGCTTTTGACCCCCACGCCACGTCAAGTGCCAACGCCGCAGGGCTATGGCAAATCGTGCCGCAAACGGGTCGCAATTATGGTTTGAAAAACAATCAGTGGTATGACGGTCGACGCGATGTCGTCGCCTCGACAACCGCTGCGCTTAACATGATGCAGCGCTTGAACCGCATGTTTAACGGCGACTGGTTACTGACCGTAGCCGCCTATAACAGTGGTGAAGGCCGCGTGATGCAAGCGGTGAAGGCAAACAAACGCCAGGGTAAGCCAACCAATTTCTGGGCATTGTCGCTTCCGCGTGAAACGTCAATCTATGTCCCGAAAATGCTGGCGCTGAGCGACATCATCAAGAACAGCAAGAAGTACGGTGTGAAACTCCCGAAAACGGATGAAACCCGTGCGCTGGCGCGTATCGATGTCGGGCAGCAGATCCAGCTGACTCAGGCGGCTGAGATGGCGGGGCTTTCAGTCACCAAGATGAAAGCGTATAACCCAGGCTACAAAAAAGGCGTTACGGCACCCAACGGGCCCCATTACATCATGGTTCCCAAAGGACATGCCGAGCAACTGAAAGACTCGCTGGCCGATGGCCAGATCGCCGTGACTCAGCCAACGACGCAGTTGGCGAAGAACAGCGGTTTGACCGGTGGCAGTTCGTATAAAGTGCGCTCCGGCGACACCTTATCGGGCATTGCCAAGCGGCTGAACGTTAAGACCAGCGATTTGCAGAGTTGGAACAACTTACGCGCCAAGAGCGCCATAAAAGTTGGGCAAACCCTGCAAGTGGCCAGCAATACTGGCGGTAACAGCAGTATTACCTATCAGGTTCGTAAAGGTGATTCGCTTGCCAGTATCGCACGTCGTCACGGCGTCGATATTAACGACGTGATGCGTTGGAATTCAACGCTCGGTAAAGGCAACAGCCTTCAACCCGGTCTGAAGTTAACCCTGTTTGTCGGCAACAAGCTGACGCCGGACACCTAAGTTTCCGGCACAAAAAAAGCACCCTTCGGGGTGCTTTTTTATTGCCTGCGATTCACCAGACGGGAGAATCTTTTTCCGGGTGGAACTCCACCAACAGCGGATTGTGATCCGACGCGCTGGTCACCAGTACCGACGCCTCTACGACCCCAAGATTGCGATAAAACACAAAGTCCAGCGGGCGGCCAAAAGCCTTACGGCGGTGATCGTCGGCGAAGCTCACTTCGCGCAGCGCCATCTCACCGGCAAAGTCATACAAGGCATTGATACGTTTGCGGCTCCAGGCGTTGAAGTCCCCGGCCATGATCACCGGCCCCCGGTGGCTGGCGATCTGCTCGCCGATCGGCCCCAGCTGCTTGCTGTAGACGTCGACTCCCAGACTAAAGTTCACCGCATGGATGTTCACCACCATCAACAGCTCGCCGTTATACAGCGGATAAACGGTGATCAGGGCCGACTTGGACAGCCGCAGCAGCGGCTCTCGCTCGCGCAGCGGGCAGCAGTAAACCGGATGAGCGGCCGCCAGCGTCATCACGCCGGAAGGGTGCTGCGGCAACACAAAGGCCGGCACCTGATCGGCCGCCAGATAGTTGGCGGTAGCGTAGCTCACCAGCTCCGGCGTAGTTTGCGCTTCTTGCAACAGCACCAGCTGCGCATCTTTGCCATGGTTTTTCAGCACCGAAAGCCAGTCGGCTCGCTGCTGTTTGAAAATATTCCACACCATAACGCGCAAGGCGCCTGTCGTCGGCAGCGCCGCCCCTGGCGGCAACGGCTGATTAACGGCGCCAGGAAAGATTCGCTCAACTGGCTGGCCTGCAACATACCTCATTGCATAAGTTCGTTTCGGCACGCGATTCGCCTATAACCCATTAGCATGAAACTGGCGATGAAGACTTCGCCAACGGTGAATTGATTATACGCCTGCCCCGCACAGAGGGCATGGCTTTTACAGGCATAACCTTTTCAGTTATAGGGGCCGCCTGCGGCGATTTCAATCTTCTGAGGGTATAGCAGTGTAAAGGTGATGCAGCAGAGGTGAAAAATGCGAAAGGGCCAGCAAAATGCAGACGGGGAAACAGGAATATGCGCAATCAGATTCCTGTGGGTGACGACGATGCTCCGACGTGTTTAAATGACGAAATCGCTAAAAATTTAGAACAGAGTTTGCCTTTGGAGCAAAAATGAAAGCGAATTCGGACGAGCTCATCACCTTCGTCACCGTAGTGGAAAGCGGCAGCTTCAGCCGGGCGGCGGAGCGCCTGCAGCAGGCCAACTCAGTGGTCAGTCGAACGGTAAAAAAGCTGGAGAGCAAGCTGGGGGTAACCCTGCTCAACCGCACGACACGCCAAATCAGTCTGACCCAAGAAGGCGAAAACTACTTTCGGCAGGTGCAGAAAGTGTTGAGCGATATGGCCGCAGCGGAAAATGCGTTGATGGAAAGCCGTCAACGCCCGCAGGGGCTGCTGCGCGTCGATGCCGCAACGCCGGTCGTCTTGCATCTGTTGACGCCGCTGGTCGCCGAGTTTCGTGAGCGCTATCCGGAAATGTCCCTGTCGCTGGTCTCTTCGGAAAACTTCATCAATTTGATCGAACGAAAAGTGGATATCGCAATCCGCGTCGGCGAGCTGACGGACTCTACGCTGAAAGCGCGCAAGCTGATGGCCAGCTATCGACGCATCCTGGCCTCCCCCGCCTACCTGGCGCAATATGGCGCGCCAAAGACGGTAGCCGACCTGGAGCACCATTGCTGCATCGGCTTTAACGATCTGCCCAATCTGAACCGCTGGCCGCTGACCTGTGCCGATGGTCGACAACTGGAGATCGTTCCGGGGCTGACCACCAACAGCGGTGAAACCCAGCGCCACCTGTGCCTACACGGCAACGGCATCGCCTGCCTGTCGGACTTTATGAGTGATGAAGACGTCAAACGCGGGAACCTGGTTCCCCTTCTGGTAGGAGACACGCTGCCACTCGAAATGCCGATCAACGCGGTGTACTACAGCGATAGCGCTGTCAGTAACCGCCTGCGCAGCTTTATCGATTTTATCAGCGATCGGCTAAAGCGCTAAAAAAGGCGCCCTCTTGGGGCGCCTGAGGTCTTCATATCTGAAGATTAGTCCCAGTTGGGTGCCAGACCTTCCGGGCTGACCAATCGGCCGTTGCTTTCAAGCGCCGCAATCTGCGCCATATCTTCGTCACTCAGCGTCAGTTGCTGCGCTAACAGGTTGCTTTCCAGGTTTTCGCGCTTGGTCGAAGAAGGGATCACCGCGTAGCCCAGCTTCAACGCCCAAGCCAGAACCACCTGTGCCGGCGTCGCATTGTGACGGGCGGCAATGCTTTTGATCGTCTCATCCTGCAACGCTTTGCCATACGCCAGCGTCATATAAGAGGTGATGGCGATACCATGTTGCCGTGCGAACGCCACCACTTTTTCATTCTGCAAGAACGGTGACAGTTCGATCTGATTAGTCGCAATCTGATCGGCGCCAACCGCATCAATCGCCTGCTGCATCAGATCGATGGTGAAGTTAGATATACCAATCTGACGGGTCAGCCCCAATCGCTTGGCTTCCAGCAGTTCAGCCATAAACTCTGCGACAGGCACCTCATCATTTGGCGATGGCCAGTGAATCAGCGTCAGATCGACATACGGGGTCTGCAGCTTGGCCAAGCTGTCTCGCAGACTGGGAATTAAGGCGCCCTTAGCCAGATTCGCGATCCAGATCTTGGTTGTGATGAACAACTCGTCACGCGGCACACCGCTAGCGGCGATAGCCTGGCCGACGGCCGCTTCGTTTTCATAGATCTGTGCGGTATCGATAGCCCGATAGCCCAATTCCAGTGCCGTGCTCACAGAGTCGATAACGACCTGATCCTGAAGGCGAAAAGTACCTAAACCAAATGCAGGGATGCTCACAATATTTGCTCTCTCATTAGTGGATAAATAGCGATGCGAGAGAGTATGGCAATATTTTTAGTGAGCAAAAACGCCAGGTTCGGCATAAGACTTTTGATCAACAGGCAACAATATTGAGGAAAGCGGCAGGAACGGCGACAAATTCGACGAGGCTTTATGAATTTTGCATGTAAAAGACCACCTCCTGAGGAGGTGGTTTTACACGACGCCCCCTAAAAGGGGGCCATTTTCGAGTTAATCCTGCAACAGCTCCATCTGCTGTTCGATCTCTTGGTCCTTCTTATCCTGATGCTTCACGTATCGCCTGATAATTTCT
>NZ_JBJNLG010000030.1:0-46046 GCF_052169175.1 Serratia sp. CY31944 | reverse complement strand
GATAAGAAGGACCAAGAGATCGAACAGCAGATGGAGCTGTTGCAGGATTAACTCGAAAATGGCCCCCTTTTAGGGGGCGTCGTGTAAAGCCACCTCCTCAGGAGGTGGTCTTTTACTTATCTCGCTCGCCTCACGGCGCCCGGCGGTAGTGATCGCGAAGAAACACCGGCAAATCGTTCGCCGGCGAAGCGAAGGGCACCTGATAGAGCATATCGCCGACAAAACCGCGATGATAGGTCGCGTGGTTGACGACATGCAGCACGATTTCCTGGCGCGTCATGCGGCCTTCCCCCCCGCCGACGAATTCGAACTGCACCACCTGCGCCAGCGCCTCGGGCGACCAGTTATCCACCTGTTCGATATACCAGTGGTCCATTTCCTCCACCGCACACCGCAGAGCGTCAAGCGCGGGCGTTTGCTCGGTGTTGCGCGCGAGGTAGCCATGTTTTCGACCTTGCAGGTGGTGCCTGAAGATATCGTCCACCACATAGACATGATTCAAGGTATGCACCATATTGCCAAAACGGGTCGGCCGCGGCCGCAAGGCTTCACCGGCCGGCAAAGACATTACGGTGTCAAAGGTCAGCGCATTCGCCCACGCTTTGTAACGTACCAGCATTTTCAACGTATCGATGACCGTCGTCGGCTGAGTGATATCAGCTTCGACGGGGGTATCGTTTTGTGGCATCGCAAACATACTGTTCACTCCTTATCATCGGATGAAAATCGATATTCCGTTCAGCCGCACACAGTGCGGCGACGCGTTCTACGCCGTGCCAATCCCTTGCAACCGCCCTTCGACCTGAATGCGCGTATTGCCGCCCACCCAAATCCGGCCACCCTCGTCGCGGGTGATATGCACGTGCCCGTTGCGCCCACGACAGCGGCCCTGAGCGGCAATATATCCGCCGCTGACCACGCCGCTTGCGAACAACCACTGGGCCAGGGAGGCATTGAGACTGCCGGTGACCGGATCTTCGACGATAGCGCCAAGATGATCGCTCAAAAAAGCGCGCACTTCGAAGGCTGCGTCACCCTCGGCATGTGGGCCGACGACGCCAATGTCCACTCTGCGCGGCCAGCTTCTCGCCGGCGTCAGGGAAAGTACCCGCTCGGCGCTGGCCAGCCGGATCCCCAGCCACCCCGGGCCATTATCGATCCAGGCGGCATCGAGCACCTCATCAGACGCGATCCCCAAAAACCGCAACGCGTCGGCCAACGTCTCTCCTGACGGCGCCCCGGAACGAATCAACGGTGGCGCGGCAAAACACAACCGCCCTCCCTCGCGACGAATGCTCACCAATCCTGCTCCGCACTCCTGGATGATCTCCGTCTCGTTGCTGGGTGCCCCTCCCATAACGAGCCAGGCATGGCAGCTGCCCAACGTCGGGTGCCCGGCAAACGGCATTTCACGATCCAGCGTGAATATTCGCACCCGGTAATCCGCCTGCGGGTGCGTCGGCGGCAGTAAAAAGGCCGTCTCCGACAGGTTGAACCAACGCGTCAAGCGCTGCATGTCCTCCGTCGACAACGCTCCGGCGCCCGCGATCACCGCCAACGGATTGCCGGCGAGTGGCCCGGCGCCAAAGACATCCACCATCTGCATGCCAAAAACCATCGCCTCTCTCCTCAGGTTAACGCCGGGCGTGCATGATTACCCCCGCGATATCAACAGCTCCAGGCCCACGCAAGCGAACAGCAGCGCAAGCATTCCTTCAATCCAGCGCCTCACCCGGGTATAAAACGCGATCATCGGCGCCGTTGAGAACAGCAGGGCATACCCCCCGAAAATCGTCACGCCGAGCAACGCACAACCGCCGATAATCGCCGGTAAAACGCCTTCAGGCGCCCCTTGTCGCAAACCCAGCGACATGATCGCCATCCAGGACATGATGGCCTTGGGATTACCGAGATGCATCAGCACGCCCTGCCGATACAACTTCCGATAAGATCGCCCGCCATCCCCTGCCGCTATCCCTGTCGAGACGGGAGACGCCCGTAATGCGGATTGGCCGGCGCGCAGCGCCAGATACAGCATATACACGCCGCCGACAATTTTGATGGCCCACAGCGCCTGCGCATACGTGGCCAGCACGGCGGAAAGGCCGGTCGCGGCCAACAGTGCCCAGCACAGCGATCCGGTCACCACCCCGGCAGCCAGCGCCAGTGCGGGTGAGCGGCCGTCACGCATCGCCACGCCCATGATCGCCATGTTGCTGGGGCCCGGACTGGCGGTTGCGAGAAGATATGCACCATAAACCAACGCAAGCTGACTGACATTCATGGAAAAACTCCGCTGACCCGCCTTGCGGCCGAGACGTTGTTGAAAACTCAGGGACTCTTCACCAACATAGTATGTGTTACACTTTTCACCTATTTAAATAGTGTCACGTGACACTATTCATTTTTCGGAGCATCACCATGCGGCTTCAATCGCCCTGGCAACCTCGCCTGGCCAATGCGGAAGTCACCACCGTCGAGCGGCTGGTGTTGGCGTTAGGCGACGACATTATCGAGGGTAAATTGCAGGGTGGCGATCGTCTGCCGGCTCACCGTACGCTCGCCTGGCAATTAGAGATCGGTCTGGGCACGGTGACCAAAGCCTATGCCATCCTGGAACGACGCGGGTTGGTACGCAGCGTGAAAGGCCGCGGGATGTTCGTGGCGATTCGCCACGCCCGTGAAAAACGCGAAATCGATCTTTCGTCCAATGCGCCGCCGGCGGTGCTGACCGATCGTTTGCTGGCGCGCACGCTGGCCAGCATTGCGCGGAAAATGGATGCGGATCATCTGAACCTCTATTCCCCTCCGACCGGGCATCTGGAGCACCGACGTTTGTTGGCCCGCTGGCTCGAAAACGTCGGCGTCACGATCGAACCGTCGAATCTGGCGCTGACCAGCAATGCCCGTCAGGCGATTTCACTGGCTTTTGACCTGGCCTGCGGGCCACGCGGGACGATACTGACGGAGAGAATCAGCTATCCCGGCGCGATCGCGCTGGCCCGGCGCAAAGGCCATTGCTTGATCGGTATCGATATCGATGCGCAAGGCATGGTGCCGCAAGCGCTGTCTCGCGCGCTCGAGCGTGTCTCCTGCGGCCATACTGCGGTCTATCTGACACCGACGCTGCATAACCCGACAACGGCCACCATGAGCGCCGAGCGCAGGCAGGCTATCGTCGAGATATGCCGGCAGGCGAATGTCTGGATCATCGAGGATGGCGTGTATGCCTTGGGGCATTCAGCAACGCCTGCGCTCGCGACATTGGCACCCGAGCGGGTGTTCCATGTCAATGGCCTGTCGAAAACGCTCGGCCCGGGGTTGCGGATAGGTATGCTGACTCTGCCGCCCGGCATGCAAAACGCGGCGGAAGAAGCCTTGCAAGATATGCCCTTCGCGCCTTCGCCACTGTCTTGCGCAGTGGTGGGGGAGTGGCTGTCCAGCGGCGCGGTCGAGGCGATACCGCAAGCGTTGCGCCATGAGGCTCAGCGCAGAGTGCATCTGGCCACCTCGATATTCGACGCCGGCGAATGCGTATCGCATCCCGACGCTTATCATGTCTGGCTGCCGATGCCGCGCGAAACCGCCGAGTCTGTGGCCGCCGCCGCCGCATTGGCCAACGTAAAAGTGACGCCGCCGGACGCCGTGATGGTGGACCGCGACGAACGGGCAACGGGCATTCGCCTGTGCCTGGGTTCCTCTTCGCTGGACGAGCTAACGGCAGGCCTGACACAGCTGGCGCAGCTGTTGAAAGCACATCGGAACGGCTGACAAACGGAAGGGAAAGGTTACGCGCACGGGTCGACCGGTTCAGGCCTGTTCTTTTTGTGCGGTTTACTATTCCCTTCGCGCCCGCCTGCTTTTTCTGCCATTATTCTGCCTGATAAATTAGCGGGACTGATACAACCTCCCCGCGCCTCTGGAGAACACCGATGCTGTTCAAACTATGCAAAACCCTTGCGATGGCCTGCGTGGCCCTGATTATCGCCCAGAGCAGCGCGCTCAGCTTTACCCTCGAAGTGGCGGGCAAGATCGACAACGTGACCGACCCGGTCAACAAAAGCTATCTGTTCACCGATAAGCAGCTGTTGGCGATGCCGGTGCGCAGCATCACCACCTCCACTTCCTGGACGCCGCAGAGAAAATTTGAAGGGATTTCGGTGGCCGATATCCTGGAGCGCGTCGGCGCCAAGGGCGAAACGCTGACCTTCTATGCGCTGAACGACTATTACATCGACGTGCCGCTGTCCGACGTCAAAAAGTACAACATGATCCTGGCCTACAAGATGGACGGGGAAATGCTGAAGCTCAGAAACTTCGGACCGCTGTTCCTGGTTTACCCGCGCGACGCCGCCGGGCCTGAACTGAACTCGCCGTTGTACAACTCGCGCTTTATCTGGCAAGTGGACAGGATCGTGATCAAATGAAGCTGACGACCTTTAAGAACGGCAGCAGGCTGGCGATCCCGGCCATTTTCGCCGCGCTGTTTTTAGTGGCTTCGACCGTCACGCTCTATTACTACAGCGCCACCCTGTCGAAGAAAGGGCTGTATGCCATCGCCGGCACGCAGGAGAACTACTCCTGGTCAATCGCCAAGTTCTCCATCAAGCTGGCGGAGTTCGACACGCTGGTCGAGCAGCAAAGCCACGCCGCGCAGGTGGACAACGACAACCTGCGGCTGCGGTTCGAAATCCTCTATTCGCGTTTTTACGTGCTGGAAACCGTCTCCGAATCGACCCAGCCGCTGTACGCCGAGCCGGGCTACCCGGAAGTGGTCAAACAGATGCGCCTGCAGATGGATCGCATCGATAAGCTGCTGAGCAGTCGGAAAATCGACTTCGGCCAGGTTTCCGCGGCCATGAGGGCCATCAAGCCTTACGCCATCGAAATGGCCAACCTGACCGACCACGCCGAGGTGAAGCAGCGCACCGCCGCCTATGAGGATTACATCGAGAAACGGCACATTATTTTCTATGGGCTGGTGATCGTCATGTTCTCGGTGATCGCGCTGATCGCCATCACCCTGATCGTGTTCCGTCAGCAGCGGCTGACCATTCGCCAGCAGGCCAAGGCCATCGAGGCGGAGAAAGCGACGCGCACCAAAAACGCCTTCCTCGGCGCCATCGGCCACGAGCTGCGCACCTCATTGCAGAGCGTGATGTCGGCCATCGACGTGCTGGTGAATACCCGGGTGTCGGCTGAGCATGCGGACACCTTCCAGCGGCTGGAGACCGCCGCGCAGCAAATCGAAAGCCAGATGAAAGATCTGACCGACTACGCGCACCTCGACAGCGGCATGATGGAATTGCGCATCGTGCCGTTCGACGCGCAGAAGCTGATCGCGGAGACCGCCAACGAAATCGCCACCCTGACCCGCAAAGAGCAGGTCAAACTGAGCTGTGAAGTGGAATGCAGCCACCTGCTGGTGCACTCCGATCCGCTGCGCATCCGGCAGATTATCGTCAACCTGCTGACCAACGCCTACAAGTACACCGAAAGCGGCAGCATTACGCTGCACAGCTGCCTGCGCCGCCAGCCGGGCGGCAGTTCGTTGATTATCGAAGTGACCGACACCGGCATCGGTATCGAAAAAGACCAGCTCGATCAGATCTTCAAGCCCTTTACCCAGTTGGATCAGTCGCATACCAAGCAGTATGCCGGCGTCGGGATGGGGCTGGCGATCGTGCATGGCCTGGTGACATTGCTCGACGGCACCATCACGGTGTACAGCGAAATCAAGAAGGGCAGCACCTTTATCGTCAGCATTCCGGTGCAGATCAGTGAAGACGAACGCGCCGACGCGCCCGCCGCCGCCAATGCCTCTCTGCAGCAGAAGCCGCAGCAGGTGCTGGTGGTGGATGACAACAAGTCGGTGGGTGACGCCTTTGCGGCGCTATTGGACAAGCTGGGCTACCAGCACGAACTGTGCGACTCGCCGGAGCGCGCACTGCAGAAGCTGCTCAGACGCCCTTACGACGCGCTGTTGCTGGATCTGCAGATGCCGGGCATCGACGGCGCCGCCCTGGCCAGGCAGCTGCGCAACCGCCGCGGCCCCAACCGCCATGTGCCGATCATCGGCATCAGCGCCTACACGCCGGAGCAGCTGACGGCGGATCAGCGCGCCCTGTTCGATAACTACCTGATGAAGCCGGTTCGGCTGGATGCGCTGTCAAACGCACTGGCCGAGGTGTTCCCCGCTAAAGATTAAAACAGCGTTGCAGTGCGGCTTCGATCACATGGAGCCGCACCGGCTTTTCATAAGGGCCGAGCACGTCGTACTCGCGCATCGCCTGAGCGATTTCCGACTCGCGTCGGTCGGTGCCCAGTTCGCCGGTCAGCACCAGTACCGGCGCGTCCGGGTTGTCGGAGGCGCGGATGGTGGCGATACAGCGATCCGCCGTTTCCTCACCGATCAGCCAGTCCACCACGTAGCCGTCGAACAGGCTTTGCTGCAATGCCTGACAGAAACTGTCGACGTCGTAAAACGCCACCGCGTTGAAGCCGCAGCCGCCGAGATACTTGGCCAGCTCATCGGCCGCCTGATGCGAATCGTCCAATACCGCGATGCTCAGCCGCTCGTCGTCGCCGAAGCCGGGCCGGATTTCGATCAGATCGACGCCGTAACGCGGGCCTGCCGGTGCCTCATCGGCTCGATAGATACGCCACTGCCCTTCCACGCGCAGCGCCACAAATTCCGCCGGCCGCCCGGCAGGAAGCTCATCGCCAATGTGCCCGACGCAAGGCATCGCCACCCCCGCCACGAAAAAGATGGCATCGCGCGCCATATTTGGCTCGGTGGTCTCGTGTTCGGCGCTCAAATCGGCGATCGCCGCCGGCGTTTCTCCCAACGCGGCCGCGACGCTGTTGATCTGTTCCAGCGTCCAGGGGCTTTGCCCTTTCAGTTTGCGGTGCGCATGTGAAAAACTCAGATCCAAGATGCGGCTGAGCTCGCGGGCATGCTGACGTTTTCCAATCCCGTAATGTAAAAACAGCTCCCTGACCCGATTGGCAATCGACTGTGAATCGAATTTTTGGTGATTGTTATCCATTTGTTCCTTCGATTTTTTTTACTGATTTATCAGTCGTTTTGATTATTTCCGCTGAAAAAGCCACATCTAAAACTGGCATCTCATGCAATTATGCGTTAAAAACGTTGCTTGACATACCATGTTGCATCGTCAAACATGGTATCAAAAGAGACATACAGCAATACACTATAAAAAATAACACCAGCACGTTTTTTAATAATAACCATAGTAACACCAGGGAAAATTTGTTCCGTTGCCGCTACTGAGACGATGAGCACATCGCTCGGACTGCGCAAATCAAACGGGGCTTGAGCCTTTAGCGCTAATCTGTTTTACCCACTTTTAAGCCGGGATCCGTCAGGATCCCGGTTTTTTATTGCCCTGGCGCCGCGCCATCATACGGACTCACCCCGCAGCCGCAAATAAAAACGGAGCCGGCATGCCGGCTCCGTGGTCATTGCGATGATCGCTGAACGTCAGAAGCGCCAGGTAAAACCGGCGTTGACGCTGTTGTCCTGGTGGTTCTGCGACAGCAGCCCGCCGTAGCCCAGCGACAGCGTGGCGTTTTCGTTCACCGCCACTTCCGCCCCCGCCTTCAGCACCATCCCGTCGCGCGAGACCGGCACGCTGTCCACCACGAACGGCGCGTTGCCGCCGTTGAACCGCAGCCCGGTACCGCGTTCCAGCCCGCCGTACTGGTGTTGCCACCCCAGCTCGCTGCGCAGCGCCACCGTCGTGCCCGCGCTCACCTGCCATTCGGTGTCCGCACGCAGGCCCAGCGTCGACACCGTCGCGTCCGTGTGCTGCTTGTCGCCGCGCAATGCCGCCGCGCCGCCGCTTTCTGCGATGCCGTTGTTCTCGAAGTTCACGTACGCCAGGTTCACGAACGGCTCCAGGTTCAGCCACTCACCCTGCACGCTGTAGCCCGCTTCCGCGAACAGCTGCTCGGTGCGCGCACTGTACTTCGCCGTGTCGCGATCCGACTGCATCCCGTAGTTCACCGACCGCTTGGTGTCGATGCGGTGCCAGGTGTAGCCCGCCCCGCCGCGCAGCGCCAGCGCCCCGAACTGCTTGTCGCCGTACGCCGCCAGGTGGTAGTTGTCGCTGTCCGCCTTCGACCCGTACCCGCCGTGCAGCGAGGTGCGGGTGTAGCCGGTCGCCACCCCCAGCCGCCAGTCGTCCGCCGCCGCCGAGTCCAGCCCCACCAACACCCCGTAGGTCGAGGCCTGATAGCCGGTAGCATTGGCGTCGCCCGACGCGTGGTCCCACGCCCCCAGCAGCTGCGCCCAGGCACCGCCCTCATCCGCCTTGATGGCCGACGAGCTCGCCAGCCCTTCCGCCTGACGCAGGCGCCCGTTCAGCGCCTCGCGCAGGTAGCGGCTGTCGTTCACCAGCGCCGAGGCGATGTCCGCATGGATTTGCCCCGACAGCTGACGGAACGCCTGCCGCGCTTCGCCCGCCGTGCCGCTGCTGAGCAGGCTCTCGTACACCGGGTTGCCCGCCGCCAGCGCATCCGCCGCCGCCGCCACCGCCCGCTCGTTCGCCGTCTGCGCCACGCTGGCGAAGCTGGTGCCGTTGCGCCCGACGCTCAGCGTCACCCCGGTCGGCTGGTAGCTCAGCCCGGTGCCGAGGAACAGGTAGTTCGGCGCCACCGCGTCAAACTGCCCGCTCACCCCCTGCTGCGCGCTCAGGATGGTGTACTGCTGGCCCAGCAGGCTGCGCACCTCGCTTTGCGTCAGCAGGTTGGGGCTGTTCTCCAGCGTCACCGCCACCTCGCCGCCGCCGATCGTCGCCGATCCGCTGCTCTGGATCCGATCGCTCTGGCCGTTCGGCCCCACTTCCACCGCGTAGCGCGAACCCGGCTCGAAGCTGACGTTGCCGGCCACGTTCAGGGTACCGATCGAGTTGCCCGGCGCCACGGTGCCGCCCTGACGGGCGGTCAGCGAACCGACCGTGCCGCTGCCGCCGACGATGCCGCCGCTCTGCACGCTGACGGCCGAAGTGACCGAGCCGTTGACAGCCAGCCGCCCCTGATTGACCAGCGTCGGGCCGGAATAGGTGTTGGCGCCGGTCATGACCAGCGTGCCCATCCCTTCTTTGGTCAGGCCGCCGTGGCCAGAGATGTTGTTGGAGTAGACTTCCAGTTCGCAGCTGATGTCGTCACACTTTCTGGCGTGCAGCGTGCCGGCATCCACCTCGGCGCCCAGGCCCGGAATATTGGCGACAAACTGGGTCGGGCCGTAGGCCACGCCCGTCGGATCCGGGATGCGGAACTCCGCCGGAATATCCTCGACGGTATAGAACATGCCCGGGCCGTTAATGGCTTTGCCCAGGTTGATCATCCCCCAGCCGTAGAGCGCGTCGATGCCCGGCGCGCCCATGTCGGTGGCGGTAGTTTTCAGCACGTCGGCAATCTGCGCCGAACTCATGTACGGGAAACGCTGCAGCAACACCGCCACCGCGCCGGTGACGTGCGGCGTCGCCATCGAGGTGCCGTTTTTATTGCCGTAGTCCGACACCAGGTTGGCCGGATCGGAACCGTTGGCCACGGTGCTGTAGATTTTGCTGCCCGGCGACGAGACGCAGAAGCTGGCGGTATAGCCGCAGCGGGAAGAGAAGCTGCTGATGGTGTAAGGCACGCTGTTGGTCGATGCCGCATCCTGCGCCACGCTGGCGACCGACAGCCAGTTTGGCGCGATGTCCGGCACGAAGTAGGCCAGCCCGCTGATCACATCCGGCTGGTTGTAGTTGCCGTCGTTACCGGCGGCGAACAGCACCAGAATATTTTTGCGCGCGGCGTCGATGGCGCCCTGATAGCCTGCGCCGGCCAGGCTGCCGAGCAGCGGTTTGACCTGATCGAATTGTTCCTGCGCATCCTTCAGCTCAAAGTGCAGCGCGTTAGGATCGCGGCCGCCGTCGGACAGAAAGTCGGGAATACTGACGCCCCAGCTGTTGTTGATCACCCGCACGCCGTTGTTGATCATCGCCTGCCAGCCGGCATTGGTGACGGCGCCGTCCAGGCCGAGGAATTCACCATAGGCCGGGCCGTCGTTGTCGTTATCGACGCTGACCACCTGCGAATCGAAAGCCACGCCGTGCATGCCGACGCCGTCGCGGTTGGCGGCGCTGATGCCCGCAACGTGCACCCCATGATTGCTCAGCATGCCCTGTGAGCCGCTGTAGAAGTGGAAGGTGCCGTCGAAGTAAAAGCGGTCGCCGGCGTTAATGCCCGGCCGGTGCGGATCGGTGTAGGCGCGATAGCCTTCGGTGACCACGTTGATCAGTTTGCCGTCGCCGGCGAACTCGGGATGGCGGTTGACCGGGGTATCGAAAATGCCCACCTTCTGCCCTTTGCCGGTATAGCCGGCGGCGTAGGCCTCATCGGCGTGGATCGCCCCCAGCCCCCAGTTGGCGTTGAATTCGGCGTTGCGCCAGCTGGCCGGATCGCCGGCTTGGCCATTCACCTCGTGCGGCGCCGCCTGTGCATACCCCGCCAGCGCCATGCAGCAGACTAGCGCGTTCAGCCGCCACGGCGAGCGGCGAGCATTTCCTTTGCTATCAAAACCCATTGTTGTTGTCATTTCCTTACCTTTTGCTTGTTATTGGCCGACGCCCCAGGTGCGCCGGGCTTTCATTAGCAGGATGTGAAAAAGGAACCGTCCGCAGACGGTTCCGGTACAAGGATTGAATCGATGGTGTTTGTGCTTAGAAGCGCCAGGTGAAACCGGCGTTGACGCTGTTGTCCTGATGGTTCTGCGACAGCAGCCCGCCGTAGCCCAGCGACAGCGTGGCGTTTTCGTTCACCGCCACTTCCGCCCCCGCCTTCAGCACCATGCCGTCGCGCGAGACCGGCACGCTGTCCACCACGAACGGCGCGTTGCCGCCGTTGAACCGCAGCCCGGTGCCGCGCTCCAGCCCGCCGTACTGGTGTTGCCACCCCAGCTCACTGCGCAGCGCCACCGTCGTGCCCGCACTCACCTGCCATTCGGTGTCCGCACGCAGGCCCAGCGTCGACACCGTCGCGTCCGTGTGCTGCTTGTCGCCGCGCAATGCCGCCGCGCCGCCGCTTTCTGCGATGCCGTTGTTCTCGAAGTTCACGTACGCCAGATTCACGAACGGCTCCAGGTTCAGCCACTCACCCTGCACGCTGTAGCCCGCTTCCGCGAACAGCTGCTCGGTGCGCGCGCTGTACTTCGCCGTGTCGCGGTCCGACTGCATCCCGTAGTTCACCGACCGCTTGGTGTCGATGCGGTGCCAGGTGTAGCCCGCCCCGCCGCGCAGCGCCAGCGCCCCGAACTGCTTGTCGCCGTACGCCGCCAGGTGGTAGTTGTCGCTGTCCGCCTTCGACCCGTACCCGCCGTGCAGCGAGGTGCGGGTGTAGCCGGTCGCCACCCCCAGCCGCCAGTCGTCCGCCGCCGAGTCCAGCCCCACCAGCACCCCGTAGGTCGAGGCCTGATAACCCGTGGCGTTGGCGTCGCCCGACGCGTGGTCCCACGCCCCCAGCAGCTGCGCCCAGGCACCGCCCTCGTCCGCCTTGATGGCCGACGAGCTCGCCAGCCCTTCCGCCTGACGCAGGCGCCCGTTCAGCGCCTCACGCAGGTAGCGGCTGTCGTTCACCAGCGCCGAGGCGATGTCCGCATGGATTTGCCCCGACAGCTGACGGAACGCCTGCCGCGCTTCGCCCGCCGTGCCGCTGCCGAGCAGGCTCTCGTACACCGGGTTGCCCGCCGCCAGCGCATCCGCCGCCGCCGCCACCGCCCGCTCGTTCGAGGTCTGCGCCACGCTGGCGAAGCTGGTGCCGTTGCGCCCGACGCTCAGCGTCACCCCGGTCGGCTGGTAGCTCAGCCCGGTGCCGAGGAACAGGTAGTTCGGCGCCACCGTGTCAAACTGCCCGCTCACCCCCTGCTGCGCGCTCAGGATGGTGTACTGCTGGCCCAGCAGGCTGCGCACCTCGCTTTGCGTCAGCAGGTTGGGGCTGTTCTCCAGCGTCACCGCCACCTCACCGCCGCCGATCGTCGCCGATCCGCTGCTCTGGATCCGATCGCTCTGGCCGTTCGGCCCCACTTCCACCGCGTAGCGCGAACCCGGCTCGAAGCTGACGTTGCCGGCCACGTTAAGGGTACCGATCGAGTTGCCCGGCGCCACGGTGCCGCCATCACGGGCGGTCAGCGAACCGAGCGTGCCGCTGCCGCCGACGATGCCGCCGCTCTGCACGCTGACGGCCGAGGTGACCGAGCCGTTGACAGCCAACCGCCCCTGGTTGACCAGCGTCGGGCCGGAATAAGTATTGTTACCGGTCAGCACCAGCGTGCCGATGCCCTGCTTGGTCAGGCCGCCGTGGCCGGAGATGTCGTTGCTCCAGACGTCCAGGCCGCACAGCACATCGCTGCAGACGCGCTCGGTCGGTTTGCCCTTGTCCAGCACCGCGCCGACGCCCGGCAGATCCACCACGAACTGGGTCGGGCCGTAAGCCACGCCCGTCGGATCCGGGATGCGGAATTCTTCGGGAATATCCTCGACGGTCGCCAACATGCCAGGGCCGTTGATGGCTTTGCCCAGGTTGATCATCCCCCAGCCGTAGAGCGCGTCGATGCCCGGCGCGCCCATGTCGGTGGCGGTGGTTTTCAGCACTTCCGCCACCTGCGCGCCATTCAGATACGGGAAACGCTCCATCAGCACCGCGACGCTGCCGGCCACGTGCGGCGCCGCCATCGAGGTGCCGCTGTATTTGGCGTAGCCGGTCGTCAGATTCTCCACGCTGGTGCCTTCAATCACCGAGCTGTATACCCGGGTGCCCGGCGCCGAAACGCAGAAGCTGGCGGTGTAGCCGCAGCGGGAAGAGAAGGTGCTGATGCTGTAGTCGCCGCTATTAGAGGGATCCTGCAAGCTGGCGACCGACAGCCAGTTCGGTGCAATCTCCGGCACGAAATAGGCCAGGCCGGCCATGGCATCGGGGTTATTCAGATTGCCGTCGTTACCGGCGGCGAAGATGGTGACCACGCCGCTGCGCGCCGCGTCGATCGCGCCCTGATAGGCGCCGCCGGGCTTGGTGCCGAGGATCTGTTTGATCTGATCGAACTGCTTTTGCGCATCGTTTACTGTGAAATGCGGATAAGCCGGGTCATAACCCCCCTCATCAAACTTTTCGGTAATGCCGATGCCCCAGCTGTTGTTGATGATGCGCGCGCCGCTGGCCACCAGCGCATCCCAGCCGGCCTGGTACACCGCGCCGTCGTTGCCGAGGATGATGCCGTCCTCCGGGCCGGGATCGCCGTTTTCGGCGCTGATGATCTGCGCGTTGAACGCCACGCCGTGCATGGCGCCGCCGTCGCGGCTGCCGGCGGCGATGCCGCCCACGTGGGTACCGTGCGAACCGAGCGTGCCGTCGGAATCCACGCTCGGCGTGCCGTCATAGCGGAAGTCATCGCCTTTCTTCACCGGGATATAGGGATCGGTGTATTCGCGGATGCCTTTGGTGACCAAATTGATCACCTTATTCTCACCGGCAAATTCGGGATGCTTGGCGTAGACCGGCTGATCGAAAATGCCGAGTTTGATGCCTTTTCCGGTATAACCAGCGGCGTAGGCCTGGTCGGCGTGGATCGCCCCCAGCCCCCATTCCGCGTTGAACTCACTGCTGCGCCAGCTGGCCGGATCGCCCGCTTTGCCGTTCTCTATATAGCTGGCGGCCTGCGCCCCGCCGATCGCCGTCAGGCAGATCAGCATCGCGCTCCATTGTGCGCGATGAACTCCGATTTCAGGCCAGCCGAAGGCCGCCCGAGCGGATTTGACTCCTCTAAGTTTCTTCTCCATCCCAGATACCGTCCGTTGTTGTTTGCAAATGTTTTATAAGATTTTTTGTGTAACAGTTTGGTAATACCAAATAAATAAAGCACAACAATCTCAAGTGCGCTTAATGTGTCATCCGGCAGTTCGGCGGGAGGGGAGAAAGTTTCAGGGGTGAATCAGGCCAGCGACGATAAGAAATGACAATGACGCTTGGCGGTATCGGAGCGGCGATAGCACGTGAGGGAATAAATATTAATTAACTGATAAATAAAAATATAATTCAGAGGTAAATGAAGGGTGTGGCCGCCTGAAAAGTGCTTAACAGGCGTCTTTTATCACTTTTAATTATAAATTTTGCCAATATTCACTCAGTGAATTATGCTGGTTTTTCAGTCAGTCATCGGCAAAAATTGGATTATCCTGCTGATGTTTTTTTGCGGTTCGTCGCGTCCTCTTCCGCCTGACGAAGGATGGCTTTGGCCATCCATTGCGTGACGTTCTGAATGCTCTCAAGCTCCAGCCCCCAGATATCTTTCAGCACCAGGAACACCTCCGAGCCGTAAATCAGCGAGAAAGCATGAATCACTCTCTGCAGAGAGTCCGGCGGCAGTTTGCCCTGCAGCGGTTCTACCGCCAGCGCCAACAGACGCTTGCGGTTGCCGCGCACGAATTTTTCGCCCGGCGTCGCGTGCGCCCACTGCTGCAAAGAGAGCTGCAACGCCGCGCGCAACGCCCCCTCGTGCCGTTCCATCTGAGGATAGGCGAAGGTCAGCAACTGCTGGATGCGCTTCAGGGCATCATCGTCTTGCGGGCGCCATTCCAGAATAGGCCCCAGGCTTTCCGCCACCACGGCGCTAATCAGCGCACTCTGGGTCGGAAAGTAGCGGTAAGCGGTCGCACGCGATACCTGCGCATGCGCCGCCAGTTCGGTGATCGAAGGAAACGCGCCTTCGTCATACAGCGCCATCGCGCTGGCCAGCAACAAACGGTAGGTTTTTGCCCGGGTGGACGTCAGTGAAGGATTGAACGGGGTGGGAAAAGCATTTATCGGCACTTAAACCTCATACATCTGTACATGCTTGCGCGGCTGGAGATACGCCACTGCCGACAGGTTGACGACAAAGGCTCGGCCGCGCAAAAAGCTCAAAAATGAGACAGAAGTCCCATTTTGCACTGAGCTGCCCTTGCAAAAATGATACTGCCGTCTCATTATATAAATACATTAATCAATTTAATTTAAATGCCAACACCAGGGCACCTAAAAAATATAATACATTAATTTTTAAAATAAAAATTAGAAGCACCTCGGAAAAACCCATGAAAGATACTTCAAATTTTGTCTATATTGCTACCACAGCAGATACGAAAGGACAAGAGTTGGAGTATGTGCGGCGGCTGATTGCCAGCCTGGATTTACCCACGCGAACCGTCGATCTCTCCACCCGTAGCTTGCCGTTTGACTCCCCGGCCGATATCGGCCCAGAAGAGGTCGCTCGCCACCATCCGGCGGGCGCCGGCGCGGTCTTCTGCGCCAGCCGCGGCCAGGCGATCGCCGCCATGGCGACCGCTTTCGAACGCTTTATCCTGACGCGCCGCGATATCGCCGCCCTGCTTGGCCTGGGCGGCTCCGGCGGCACAGCCATCATCACGCCGGCCATGCAGCAACTGCCGATCGGTCTGCCGAAAGTGATGGTCTCGAGCATGGCGGCGGGTGACGTTTCCGCCTATGTCGGCGCCAGCGATATCAGCATGCTGTATTCGGTCACCGATCTCGCCGGCCTGAATCGCATCTCGCGACGGGTGCTGGGCAACGCGGCGCGCCAGATAGCCGGCGCAGTCCGCTTCGCCGCCGTCGACTCTCACGACGACAAGCCGGCGATCGGCCTGACAATGTTTGGCGTCACCACGCCCTGCGTTCAGGCGTTGATTGCCGAGTTGGGATCGCAATGGGATTGTCTGACGTTTCATGCGACCGGCAGCGGCGGCAGAGCGTTGGAAAAACTGATCGATAGCCGCCAACTGCACGGCGCCATCGATTTGACCACCACCGAAGTGGCCGATCACCTGTTTGGCGGCGTGCTGCCCTGCAATACCGATCGTTTCGGTGCCATCGCGCGTACCGGCATCCCGTGCGTGCTCTCCTGTGGCGCGATCGACATGATCAACTTCGGCGCGCCGAACACGGTGCCGGCTCGCTATGCCAACCGTCTGCGCCACCCTCACAACCCGCAAGTGACGCTGGTGCGCACCAGCGCGCGGGAGAATGCGTTAATGGGGCGTTGGATGGGCGAAAAAATCAACGCCTGCGCGGGCGAAGTGCGTTTCGTTATCCCGGCGGGCGGCGTATCGGCTCTGGACGCGCCCGGGCAACCGTTCTGGGATCCGGCGGCGCTGGCCGCCTTTACGCAAGCGCTGGAAGAAACGGTGCGCGCCACCGACAAACGCCGGTTGATAAAAACGCCTTATCATATTAACGACCCGCGCTTTGCTCAGGCCGTTGCCGAGCAGTTCCGGCACATGGTCGGCGGAGAATGATTATCACTCACTGCATAGCCTGCCAGTGATAACGCCAAATAGAAAAAGGGCCAGACAAATAGTCTGGCCCTTTATTATTCACCGCGAGCGGATATTACTGATCGGAGGACATCTGCGCCTTCATTTTATTCATGTGGTCCATCATCTTTTGCTCACGTTTCTGATAATTCTCATTGTATTGTTTTTTCTGCTCAGGGGTCAGCAGGTTATACATTTTATTTTCCGCTTTGGCGCGCTCCAGCATGCGTTCGGATTGCGCTTTACCGATCGCGTCAATTTGCGCCTTCGCCTTCGCTTCGTCAAAGCTGTCGGAAGCGACCAGATTGTGCAGCGCCTGGCGCTCCTCTTTCATGCCCGGCCCGCGCTTCTGGTGCGACTCTTTCATGATATCGCGCATCTGCTGGCGCTGCTGCTCGGTCAGGTTCAGCCCGGCGAACGGGCCGCCTTTGCCTTCACCCTTGTGATGCATCATTTTCATCGGCGCCGCATCCGCCGCCGGGGCAGTGGTGTCTGCAGCGAACGCCGCGGAAGCGGAACCCAGGGCCAGCGTGGAAGCAATAAATAAAGCCGTCAATTTACGCATAATCATTTCCTTAAAATTTTTTCTTCATCAGGAGCGCTGTACGTTAACAGGCTCATTCGTCGTCGGAGATAATAATAGGCTGATAAATTTCAAGTAATGCGAGGGTGTGTAAACTTTTTAAAACCCGTCTCGGATTTATTCACCAATTATGAGAAAACTATGAAGATGGCGTTTATTTGATGGAAATTTTAATTTCCCGGCAACAATCCCCTCGGTGGAGTTATTTTTCCGCTTTCCCCTTACCGCTATAATTTACTCGCCTGCACGGCAACCTTGCATCAACCGTTTTCCGATAACGGGGGAAGTCAGTACCAGCATCACAGGATCCGATGTTCTCCTACACTTTAAGACAACCGGCCGCCGGGCGACGTTTACACCGCAAAACTAATCATTGCTTATATAATAGTTCCCATCACCCGCTCCGCCTGTGAAAACCTGTTATATGATGCACAGATGCGTACGGCGATCGCTTTCGGGCCAACAGGCTGCCCGGAGCTGTGCTGACCGGCCGCCCGTGCTCTTTTGAGGAATCATCATGCCCGCAGACCAAGGCTCTGAGCTTCTTAACGCCCACTTCGGCACCCAAAGCCCCCACTGGCGGCTGGCGTTTGACAGCAATGCCCTGGAGCTGTCCGCCGTTAAAGGCAAAGCCCACGTCGCGGTGGCGCTCAGCGCCATGGAAGCGGCGAAAATCCGTCGCCTGACCGGCGTCACCGCCAGCCTGGAGCTGACCATTACGCTAGCCGGTGCACCGCTGCATCTGCATCTGGTCGGGCGCCGCGTCAACAACCTCGAATGGGCGGGCACCGCTTCCGCCTTCAGCGACACCCAATCTGTGGCGCGCGACCTGGTGCACGGCCTCTCCTTCGCCGAGCAGGTGGTGTCCGAAGCCAACTCGGTGATCGTGATCGTCGATCAACACGGCCGCATTCAGCGTTTCAACCGGCTGAGCGAGGAGTATACCGGGCTGCACGAACACGAGGTGATCGGCAAAAACGTTTTCCAGCTGTTTATGAGCCCGGAAGAAGCCGCCGCTTCGCGGCGCAACATCGCCGGCTTCTTCCGCAACGGTTCGTCCTATGAGGTGGAACGCTGGGTAAAGACGGTCAAGGGCGAACGGCTGTTCCTGTTCCGCAATAAGTTCGTGCACAGCGGCAGCGGCAAAAACGAAGTCTTTCTGATCTGCTCCGGTACCGACATCACCGAAGAACGCCGGGCGCAGGAGCGGCTGCGGGTGCTGGCCAACACCGATCTCATCACCGGCCTGCCGAACCGTAACGCCATCCAGGACAAGATCAATCACGCCATCGCCACGCGCGGCGAAGAGAGTTTCGGCCTGGTGTACCTCGATCTCGACAACTTCAAAAAGGTCAACGACGCCTACGGCCATATGTTCGGCGATCGGCTGCTGGTCGAGGTCGCGCTGGCGATCCTCGGCTGCCTGGGCCCAGACCAGGTGCTCGCCCGCCTCGGCGGCGACGAATTCCTGGTGCTGGCACCGCAAGCCGATCGCGAGCGCCTGCAAACGCTGGCGCAGCGCATCATCGACAGGCTGAAAACCCCTTTCCGCATCGGCCTGATTGAGGTGTATACCGGCTGTTCGATCGGCATCGCGCTGTGCCCGGAGCACGGCAACGATCTCGACAGCCTGATCCGCAGCGCCGATACCGCCATGTACGTCGCCAAGGAGCACGGCAAACGCACCTATACCGTCTTCTCGCCGGAGATGAATAAACGCGTCGCCGAATACATGTGGCTGGACACCAATCTGCGCAAAGGGCTGGAGCAAAATCAGCTGGTGCTGTATTACCAGCCGAAAATCGACGCGCGCAGCGGTGAAGTGCACAGCGTGGAAGCGCTGGTGCGCTGGGATTCGCCGGAGCGCGGCCTGATCCCACCGCTGCAGTTCATTTCCTACGCCGAGGAGTCCGGCCTGATCGGCCCGCTCGGCCAATGGGTGCTGCAGACCGCCGCCGGGCAGGCGGCGCAGTGGCAAGAACAGGGCTTGAATCTGCGGGTGGCGGTCAACCTCTCTGCCCGTCAGCTGGCTGATGACAGCATCGTCAACGACCTGCTCGGGGTGCTGCGCCGTCACCGCATGGCCCCCTGTCTGCTGGACTTCGAGTTGACCGAAAGCAGCCTGATTGAAGACGAGAACCGCGCGCGCGCGTTGATCACCCGGCTGCGCGAACTGGGCGCGCAGGTGCATCTCGACGACTTCGGCACCGGCTATTCGTCGCTGGCGCAGCTGGCGCGCATTCCTCTGGACGCCATCAAGCTGGATAAAAGCTTCGTGCGCGGGGTGAATTTCAACCCGGTATCGCAATCGTTGGTGCGCGCGATCGTCGCGGCGGCGGAGGCGTTGGCGTTCCGGGTGATCGCCGAAGGGGTGGAGACCGAGAGCGAAAACCACTTCCTCGACGAGGTCGGCGTGGACGAAAAACAGGGCTTTCTGTTTGCGCGGCCAATGCTCCCGGAACAGCTGGAGCATTGGCTGCAGTCCTATCGCCCGCGCTCACCCTCCGCATGAGGCGGGCGCGTTAAGGTTAGCCGGCACGACGCAGGTTCAGGGTATGGCGATCCTGCAACATCACCAGCCGCTCGATGTAGGCGCGGTCTTTTTCCTCAATGGTAAAGGCCGAGTGCACCCAATCTTCGGTAATGTCCATCAGCTCGGAGCGCGTCAGCTGCAACACGCGCTGACGCGCCCGCAGCATGGCGCGCATGCCGTTGAGCTTCGGCCGAATGGTATCGATAAAGGTGCGCGTCGCCATGTAGGCGTCGCCGGGCTGGAACAGCTGATCCACCAGCCCGCGGCTCTCGAACCACTCTGCGGTGTGCGACTCGCCGCCCCAAATCAGCTCCTCGGCCAAGCGCATGCCCGCCTTGCGCGCCACCAGCGAGTAACCGCCCATGCCGGGAAACAGGTTGAACGCGATCTCCGGAAACCCCATGCGCGCATTGTTCTGCGCCAACACGAAATGGTGCGCCAACGCCGCTTCAAAGCCGCCCCCCAGCGCGCTGCCTTCGACCATCGCAATGCTGACCGCGCCGGTGTCGAAACCGCGAGCCGCCGCATGCACGCAGTCGATGCAGGCGCGCGCGTAGGCCATCATCGCCTCGCGCTTGCGGTTTTTGATCGCGTCGGCGAAGAACTGCAGATCGCCGCCGACGTTGAACATGTTCGGCACCAGCGAGCCGGTGACCCAGAAATCGAACCGCAGCGAAGATTCCTTCGCCGCCTGCGCCAGCGTCATGATGTCTTCGATCAGCGCCTGGTTGAAGCAGGGGCGCGGCGCGGCGCGCAGCAGCATCCACATGATGTGCCGCCCCTCTTCATAGTAGGCGGACAGCTGCGACAGATTGCCCGCTTCGGTAAACGGGCGGCAGGTGGGGTGATTAAGCAATTTCATAAGACCTTCCAGTTTTTCTGTTGATGACGGATGAGACCGTTCCAGCCCCTACGGCTGCAGCGGAGCGGCGAGCGGCAAAGCGCAACGCCACATCATGAGTAAACGCTTTCTCGCCGACGAAACAGATAAAAATTGGAGGTAGGAAAGTGAAAAAAACTGAGGCACCACGGGGTTTCCATAGGAATTTTACCTATCGCGCCATCGTCGGCATTTCATGCCGGGCGCTAACGCGCTAAGCTCGGAAAATGACCGTTTGCCGCCCCGGCGCTCAAAACGCCGCGGGGCTTTGGCTATAATCAATGCTGAAACATGCCGTTTAACGTTAAGGAAATCGTGAAGTAATGCCTACAGGACCAGACCAGGAACGCCGCCAGCCCGCACAAGACACGCCGCCGAAGCCGCTTATCGCCATCAAGACCGGCCATGAGACCCTCGACCGCCGCATCGGTGGTTTTTCACGTCTGATTGAACGCATCAAAGCCTGGCCGAGCGTGGCGCACCTGCTGCGCGCGGCCGAACGCTTTAACGATCGGCTGGGTAGCCAGTTCGGCGCCGCCATCACCTATTTTTCATTCCTCTCGCTGATCCCGATCCTGATGGTGTCGTTTGCCGCCGCCGGCTTCGTGCTGGCCTCCAATCCGGACCTGCTGGCCCGCTTGATCAACCGGATCGTCGGCAGCATCAGCGATCCGACGCTGGCCAGCACGCTGAAGAACACCGTCAATACCGCCATTCAGCAGCGCACCACCGTGGGGTTGACCGGTCTGGCGCTGGCACTCTATTCCGGCATCAGCTGGATGGGCAATCTGCGCGAGGCGATCCGCGCGCAGTCGCGCGATGTCTGGGAGCGCAATCCGCAGGATCAGGAGAAAATCTACTTCAAATACACCCGCGACTTCATCTCGCTGACCGGCCTGGTGGTCGCGCTGATTATCACGCTGTCGCTGACCTCGGTCGCCGGGTCGGCGCAGGCGGCGATCGTCAACGCGCTGGGGCTGGACGGCATCGAATGGCTTCGGCCGGCGCTGACGACGATCGCGCTGTCGATCTCGATCTTCGCCAACTATCTGCTGTTCCTGTGGATTTTCTGGATGCTGCCGCGCCACAAACCGAAGAAAAAAGCGCTGCTGCGCGGCACCTTGCTCGCCGCCATCGGTTTTGAAGTGATCAAGTTCGTGATGACCATGACGCTGCCGCAGGTGGCGAAGTCGCCTTCCGGCGCGGCCTTCGGATCGGTGATCGGGCTGATGGCGTTCTTCTACTTCTTCGCTCGTTTGACGCTGTTTTGCGCCGCCTGGATCGCCACCGCCGACTACAAAGGCGACAAAGCGTTGCCGGAACGCGAGCCGCCAGCGCGCTGAAGCCATGCAATCGTGCCGGTGTTATCGCACACACCGGCACGTTCATCTGGTTAACAGCCAAAAAACCAGTCAATACATCTGAATCACGCGGTGCGCCATCCGGAAACCAGCATAACAAACTGCCCAGTCACTTTTCTTTGCCGTTTTTACAGCCATTCCCTCTGCACGAACTCCATTTCTCAACGTTTAACGCTGCAGAAAAGAAGCCCGGTAAAACATTAGTCTTTTTAACCGGTTAGGAGCGGCGTTGCCCAAAGCTCCCGCGTTGAAAAGGCCGCATGCTGTCACTAAGATGGATTTTTACCCCCTCTAACGATAAGAAATATTATGCAAGCCACCATCGCACCCCCACTCGACGCCGACGAGGCGTCCACACCGGTGAACTCCCGCGGGAAAGTCATCGTCGCCTCGCTGGTCGGCACCGCCATCGAGTTCTTCGACTTCTACATCTACGCCACCGCCGCGGTGATCGTGTTCCCGCACATCTTCTTCCCGCAGGGCGACCCGACCACCGCGACGCTGCAGTCGCTGGCCACCTTCGCCGTCGCCTTTGTCGCGCGCCCTATCGGCTCTGCGCTGTTCGGCCACTTCGGCGATCGGGTAGGGCGCAAGGTCACGCTGGTCGCCTCGCTGCTAACCATGGGGATTTCCACCGTGCTGATCGGCCTGCTGCCAAGCTATGAAACCATCGGCATCTTCGCCCCTATCCTGCTGGCGCTGGCGCGCTTTGGGCAGGGCCTGGGGCTGGGCGGCGAATGGGGCGGCGCCGCCCTGCTGGCGACGGAGAACGCGCCGGCCAAAAAGCGCGCGCTGTACGGCTCCTTCCCGCAGTTGGGCGCGCCGATCGGCTTCTTCTTCGCCAACGGCACCTTCCTGCTGCTCTCCTGGCTGCTGAGTGACCAGCAGTTTATGGAATGGGGCTGGCGCGTGCCGTTCATCCTCTCCGCGGCGCTGGTGCTGATCGGCCTGTACGTTCGGGTATCGCTGCATGAAACGCCGGTGTTCGCCAAAGTGGCCAAGGCCGGCAAACAGGTGAAAGTGCCGCTCGGCACGCTGCTGAGCAAGCATCTGAAAGCCACTATCCTCGGCACCTTCATCATGCTGGCGACCTATACGCTGTTTTATCTGATGACGGTGTATTCGATGACCTACGGCACCGCGCCGCAGCCGCTGGGCCTCGGCTACTCCCGCAACAGCTTCCTGTGGATGCTGATGGTGGCGGTGATCGGCTTCGGCGTGATGGTGCCGATCGCCGGCCTGCTGGCGGATGCGTTCGGCCGCCGCAAGACCATGATCGCCATTACCCTGCTGATGATCGGCTTCGCGTTCCTGTTCCCGCCCCTGCTGGGTTCCGGCAATCAGGCGCTGGTGATGGGCTTCCTGTTGTGCGGCCTGAGTATCATGGGGCTGACCTTTGGCCCGATGGGCGCGCTGCTGCCGGAGCTGTTCCCTACCGAAGTGCGCTATACCGGCGCGTCGTTCTCCTACAACGTCGCGTCGATCCTCGGCGCGTCCGTGGCGCCTTATATCGCCACCTGGCTGGCGGCCCACTACGGGCTGTTCTACGTCGGCATGTACCTGGCGGCGATGGCCGGGTTGACGCTGCTGGCCCTGCTGTTGATGAAAGAAACCCGCCACCGGTCGCTGTGATCCCCTGCGGCCCCCTCACTGCGGGGGCCGCACGCGTTGTTCGTTTACTGTCATAAAACCGGGCTATGCTGGATGTTTCTCTCGGTAACAGGATCGGCCGATGTCTCTGCGTCGTGGGGTATTTGTCTGCGTTGCGCTGCTGGCGGCTCTCGCCATCGCGCTCTATTACGGGTTGAAGCCTGATCATCCCGATGCGCTGTGGCGCATCGTCAGCCAGCAATGTCTGCCCAATCAGCAAGCGCATGACAACCCGGCGCCCTGCGCGCAGGTAGATGTGCCGGCCGGCTTCGTGGTGTTTAAAGATCGCAACGGGCCGCTGCAATACCTGCTGATGCCCAGCGCCAAAATCACCGGGATAGAAAGCCCGGCGGTGCTGGACGCCACTACGCCGAATTTCTTCGCCCAGGCCTGGCGCGCGCGCCACGTGATGGCGGAACGCTATGGCAAACCGATCGACGATGGCGATATTTCACTGGCGATCAACTCGGAATATGGCCGCACGCAAAACCAGCTGCACATTCATATCTCCTGCCTGCTGCCGGCGGTAAAACAGCGGCTGGCGCAGATCGGCCCCGATTTTATCGATCAATGGCAACCGCTGCCCGGCGGCCTGTTGGGGCATGACTATCTGGGGCGGCGGGTGACCCCCGCCGAACTGGAACAACAGGGCGCCTTCCGCCTGTTGGCTTCCGGCCTGCCGCGCGCCGAAGGGCGCATGGGCAGCTTCGGCCTGGCGATGACCGCGCTGCCGGACGGCGATTTCCTGCTGCTGGCGACCGAGCGCAGCCTGCTGCCGTTTACCCTGGCCTCGGCGGAAGAGATCCAGGATCACGACTGCCGGCTGCTCACGCCGCCGCCGCGCGCCTGACTATTTTTTGCCTTTCATCTCCCGCAGGATCTGCCCGCACTGGTTCTCCTCGCCGCCTTCACTGGGTGAAACCAGCGCCAGCAGCGCCGCCGCCGGCGTCAGCACCGCGCCCAACGCCACCGCCGCCGCGCCGCGGGCGATCAGCGGCCCGGCTTTGACGCCGGCATCGGGGTGCTTGAAGGTGCCTTTCACGTACAGCGGCGAGCGCAGGGTCAGCACGCGCATCCCCTTGCTTTCCGGATCGATGGACAAATCCAGCCGTTCGGTGGCGAGGTTGGTGTTGCCGGTGATGTTGATCACCGCGTTCTCGGTGTCGAACACGAACAGCCGTGGTGCGGCGACGCCGTTACGGATGCCGACATCCGCCGCCGCGCAGTTGATGCCCACCACATCGTCACCGAACAGCTGCGCCACCAGATAGTTGCCGACGTTCAAACCGAGGATCTCCATCAGGCTGCGGCTGATCACCCCGTTATTGATCAACAGGCGCAGGTCGCCGTTGCTGGTCGCCAGCAGCTCGGCTACCGAATTGCCGCTGCCCGTCAGCCTGGCGTCGCCGTTCATCTGCCCGAGGCTGCGCTTCATCGCCGCCACGTTCGGCAACAGCTGTTTGAGCTGGAGTTTGCGCGCGTGCATATCCACCTGGCCGCGCATCGGCTTTTTGCCACCGTCGAGGCGCACCACGGCGTTCAGGCTGCCGCCCGCCATGCCGAAGCGCAGCGGATCCAGGCGCAGTTCGCCATTGTTCAGCTTCAGATGCGTGGCCAGATCGCTCAGCGGCAAATCGCTGCCGCGTTCGATGCGTGCGGCGGCAAACTTCACGTCCGCATCCATCTTGCGCCAGCTTTGCGTATCGAACTGTTCGACCGGCAGCACTTTATCCGCCGGCTGGCGGCTCTTCTCGCCGCGCCCGGCTTTGGCGGCGTTGGAGTCCGCGCCGATCAGCGGCGCCAGATCCGCCAACCTCAGTTGCCGGGAGCTCACCGCGCCGCTCAGCGTCGGCCGCGGCTTACCGGCAACGTATTTCAAATCGCCGTGAATGTCGCTGTCGCCGATTTTGCCGTCGAATTTCTGATATTCGAACACGGCGCCGCCCGGCTGATGCAGGCGGGCAATCAGATGGCCATCGGTCGCATACGGCGGCGTGTTCGGCAGCAGCACGCCGGTCAGGCCATAGAGATTACCCAGGCTTTCGCCGGAAAATTTCAGCTGCACGTCCAGCCCGCCGAGGTTCAGCGGATCGGTCAAGGTGCCCGCCACCGCCACCCGGGTACTGCCGGAGCGCACGTCGGCCTGCAGCGGGAACGGCAGATCGGCGCTCTGCAGCGACAGCATGCCGCCAATCTTGCCGCTGCCGCTCAGCGGCTCGCCGTTGTATTTGCCCTTGACCTGCCAACCGAAGACGTAGTCAGGAGTGGCGGCCTTGCCGCTGCTCTGTTTGCCGGTCACTTCACTGAACGGCAGCGGTTTGCCGAGCGGATCGATGACAGCGCGGAAGTCCGCCTTCAGCGTGGCGTCTTTAAAGGCGATCTGCCCCTTGTCGAACACGATGTCGTGAACGGTGAACGACCAGTCGGAAGGCGGTTGCTGCGGATCCTGGCCAGCGGCCAGGTCAAACGTCCAGTTGTTGTCGCCGTTGGCCAGGCGTTGCAACGACGCATTCGGCTGCTTGAGCCAAATGCGCGGGATCAGCAGTTCTTTCTTCAGCAACGCCAGCGGTGCGATGCTGGCGTCGACGCGCTGCAGCGTCACCATGCTGTCGCCGGGCATGTTTTTCGGGTTACCCAGCCACACGTCTTCGGCGTGAATATGCGGCCAGGGCACCCAGGCGCGCCAGCCGCCCTCATCCCGGTTACGCGACCAGTCGACGCCCAGATCGCCGCGGATGGCGAACGGCCGCCGCAGTTCAGCCGACACTTTGTCGTTGATGGTGGGCTTGAGTCGATTCCAGTCGAAGGTAGCGATGAAGATCGCCAGCGCGGCGATCGCCAGCAGCACAATGCCGCCCAGCCAGCTGAAAACCTTTCCTGTTCTTGTCATAGGGCTCCCTCAGCACATAAACCGGGCTGCCGAATGAAAGGAAAAGGAATGAGCAGCCCCGTTTAAGATTAGCTGAGGATAGGCCGGAGTTCACGCCGGCGCGCCGGGCGCGGCGAACAGCGTCGGTACGCTGTGTAAAGTTTCAAAGCATGCCGGGCGGGAAAGATAGTAACCCTGTGCGGCCAACGCGCCGGAACGCTGCACCAGCCGCCACTCCTGCTCGGTTTCCACGCCTTCGACGATCACCCCGTCGCTGTGCTGGTTCATCATCTTGATCAGGGTGCCGAGCAGCTGCACGCCCTCTTCAGACTGTTTAAGCAAGGTGAACAATTCGCGCGCTACCTTGATGTATTGATAGCGCCAGGCGCCGACGGCGGAGAAGTTGGCCAGCCCGCTGCCGAAATCGTCCAGCCACAGCCGTTCGCCGCCGACCATCTGGTGCATCGGGCGGTTTGACGCCGTTTCGGCGTGCTCCACCAGTTCGAAGCGCAGATAGGGCATCTCGGCGATCTGCCGCTGCAGCTCGCTATGGCGCTGCAACGCTTGCAGCGCCATGCCGTCGATATTGACCGACACCATCACCGCGTGGCGAATGAACAATGCCTGCCAGCGCTGCAACAGCGCCAGCTGTTCCTGGATCACCCGCAAACGTTGGGCGACGCCGAGCGAGGAAAAATACTGTTCCGGGGATTGCCGTTTGTCCGGTTCATTCGGGTGATATATCGCCGTCAGCAGTTCCACCGCCAGCAGCGCGCCGCTGGTGCGATAAATCGGCTGGAAGGTATACAAGCGCCGGCATTGCCGCCAGTAGCGCCGCGACTTGGCGCAGGCATAGAGGGCAAAACAGGGCGCCAGCAGACCCGAGATCAGGTTGGTTATCATCGGTACTATCGCCGTGGCGGGGAAGTGAGAGCGCTGCCGCTGTTTCTTTACCCAGCTTATCGGCCGCGCCGCGCAAAACTTTAAGCACGAATTGCCGCACGGTTTCTTCTTCACCCTGTTTTGGCATGGGCCGATCGCGATCATAAAAAATCAAAACACCGTTTTAATTTATTGACTCCCTCACCGCCTTGCGTGGAGACTGGCGGTTGTTGCTTCTTCTTTAGCCAGGGCTTATTGACGATGACTATCCGAAATCTCGCCGTGATCGGCGAATGCATGATCGAACTGTCGCAGCAGGGCGCACAGCTGACGCGCGGCTTTGGCGGCGATACCCTCAACACCGCCGTCTACCTCGCCCGCCAAATGCCGGAACAGACGCTGCAGGTGCATTACGTCACCGCGCTCGGCACCGACAGCTTCAGCGGCGAGATGCTGCAGGCCTGGCGGCAGGAGAAGATCGAGACCGGGCTGATTCAGCGGTTGGAAAACAAACTGCCGGGCCTGTACGTGATCGAAACCGACGCCGCCGGCGAACGCACCTTCTACTACTGGCGCAACGCCGCCGCCGCCCGGTATTGGCTGGCGGGCCCCCAGGCCGACGCACTGTGCGCCCGGCTGGCGCAGTTCGATTACCTGTACCTCAGCGGCATTAGCCTGGCAATCCTCTCGCCTGCCGACCGCACGAAGCTGCTGGCGCTGTTGCGCCGCTGCCGCGCCAACGGCGGCCAGGTTATCTTCGACAATAACTATCGTCCGCGCCTGTGGCACAGCCGTGAGGAAACGCAGCAGGCCTACCGTGAGGTGCTGGCCTGCACTGACATCGCCTTCCTGACGCTGGATGACGAAGAGCTGCTGTGGGGCTCGCAGCCGGTTGAACAGGTGGTGGCACGCACGCAGGCGCTCGGCGTCGGTGAGATCGTTATCAAACGCGGCGCGGATGCCTGTCTGGTGTTCAGCGTGGAGGGAGAGCGGCTTGAGGTGCCGGCCATCGCGCTGCCGCCGGAGCGCGTGGTGGATACCACCGCGGCGGGCGACTCTTTCAGCGCCGGTTATCTGGCGGAACGCCTGAACGGCGGCAGCGCCCAACAGGCGGCGCAGCGCGGCCACCTGCTCGCCGCGACGGTGATCCAACATCGCGGCGCCATCATTCCCGCAGCGGCGATGCCCGCATAGCCAATAAGGTGGCGGCGAGGTAGCCTCGCCGCCCGCACAATAGATCCCAGAAGCATTGATGAGAGGATGATTGAAAGAATTTCCCTGGCGTTGGCTTATTTCCGCCCAGAGCTGCTAAGCTCGGGTCTTGGCATTGCTGCCTTTTTGAATTTATTAGCCGAGTATAAATTTCAATCCGCCGCACTGACTAGCTGGACTTTGGTGCAGGTCGGGCTGAGCCGCGAACGACAGGGAGGTTACCAATGACCGTCACATTCGCCAACGCCGTCGCCGCAAGACTGCATCTTGACGGCCGACTGCACGCCTTCAGGCAATTCAAATACGCTTATTTGACCTTCAACAAACACCTTCCCGATCGCCATCTGCTGGTCTCGAGCTACCCGCAAGAATGGCTGGACATCTACAGCGCCAATCGCTATCAGCGCATCGATCCCGTCGTGCGCGCCGCCCATAGTCGCTGCGCGCCCTTTATGTGGCACGACACCCCCGTCACCACCGAGGATCGGCATTACCGGAAGATCTTCAGCCAGGCGCGGGAGTACGACATCGTGCACGGCTGCAGCTTTGTTTTGCACGATCACGACAACAACCTGGCGATCTTGTCGATCAGCGCCACGGCAACCGATGACGCCGAACTGCGGCAGCTGATGGAAGACGAGAGGGCCAGCTTGCAGATGGTATTGGTCGATACCCACCAGCACGCTCTGGCCTTGGCCAGCGCCGAGGCGAGCCGGACAGACCGGCTCTCGCCGCGCGAAGGGGAAATCCTCTACTGGGCCAGCCAGGGCAAAACCTACCATGAGATCGCGCTGATCCTGGGGATAAAAACCGGCACGGTGAAGTTTCACATCGGCAATGCGGTGCGTAAGCTGGGGGTCGCCAACGCCAAACACGCGATCCGGCGCTGCCTCGAACGGCAATTGATCACGCCACCGTAGGCATAAAAAAGCCGGCATCGCTGCCGGCTCTGTGTGCTTTGCCTTGCGGGAAATCAGCCCGCAACGGCGATGCGTTTCATGTCGGTCATGTAGCCACGCAGTTTGCGGCCGACGGTTTCGATAGGGTGGCTGCGCACCGCTTCGTTCACGTCACGCAGCTGCGCGTTGTCCACCGCCGTACCCGCCACGGCTTTGCCCAAATCGCCCGCCTGCAGGGTGGTCATGAAGTCCTTCAGCAACGGCACCGCCGCGTTGGCGAACAGGTAGTTGCCGTACTCTGCGGTATCGGAGATAACCACGTTCATTTCATACAGACGCTTACGCGCAATGGTGTTGGCGATCAGCGGCAGCTCGTGCAGCGATTCGTAGTAAGCCGACTCTTCGATGATGCCGGCATCGACCATGGTTTCGAACGCCAGCTCAACGCCCGCTTTCACCATCGCCACCATCAGCACGCCGTGATCGAAGTACTCTTGCTCGCTGATTTTGCCTTCAAACTGCGGCGCATTCTCGAACGCGGTTTTGCCGGTCTCTTCGCGCCAGGTCAGCAATTTCACATCGTCTTCCGCCCAGTCGGCCATCATGCCGCTCGAGAAAGCGCCGGAGATGATGTCGTCCATGTGCTTCTGGAACAGCGGCGCCATGATGGTTTTCAGCTGTTCGGACAGCGCATAGGCACGCAGCTTGGCCGGGTTGGACAGGCGATCCATCATCAGGGTGATGCCGCCCTGCTTCAGCGCTTCAGTGATGGTTTCCCAGCCGAACTGAATCAGTTTCTCGGCGTAAGCCGGATCGGTGCCCTCAACAACCAGCTTGTCGAAGCACAGCAGCGAACCCGCCTGCAGCATGCCGCACAGAATGGTCTGCTCGCCCATCAGGTCGGATTTCACTTCGGCGACGAAGGAGGACTCCAGCACGCCGGCGCGGTGGCCACCGGTCGCCGCAGCCCAGGCCTTGGCGATCGCCATGCCTTCGCCTTTCGGATCGTTTTCCGGGTGAACCGCAATCAGGGTCGGCACGCCGAAGCCGCGCTTGTACTCTTCGCGCACTTCGGTGCCCGGGCATTTCGGCGCGACCATCACCACGGTGATGTCTTTACGCACCTGCTCACCCACTTCAACGATGTTGAAGCCATGGGAGTAACCCAGCGCCGCGCCGTCTTTCATCAGCGGCTGCACCGCACGCACCACGGAAGAGTGCTGCTTGTCGGGCGTCAGGTTGACCACCAGATCCGCCTGCGGGATCAGGTCTTCGTAGGTGCCGACCTTGAAGCCGTTTTCGGTCGCCTTGCGCCAGGAAGCGCGCTTCTCGTCGATCGCTTCTTTGCGCAGGGCATAGGCGACGTCCAGACCGGAATCGCGCATGTTCAGCCCCTGGTTCAGACCCTGGGCGCCACAGCCGACAATCACCACTTTTTTACCTTTCAGGTAGCCGGCTTCGTCAGCAAATTCGTCGCGCGCCATAAAGCGGCATTTACCCAATTGCGCCAACTGCTGACGCAGGTTCAATGTGTTGAAATAGTTAGCCATGGTGGTACTCCGGTTTGATGTTGTCTTGCATTGTTATTTTCATTCCCCGCCCTGTCTGTGCGGAGATTCGTTAAACTCAATGTATAACAGGAAATGCGTTGCTTAAATTGATATATTGAGAACGTGATATTGCAATTTTTGCAACACTCTCACTGCGAGCGTATCGATATGGATTTACGTGATTTAAAGCTGTTCCTGCATCTGGCCGAAAGCCATCACTTCGGGCGCACCGCCAAGGCGATGCATGTCAGCCCGTCGACGCTCTCCCGCCAGATCCAGCGGCTGGAAGAGATCCTCGGGCAGCCGCTGTTCCTGCGCGATAACCGCACCGTGCAGCTGACCGACGCCGGCGAACAGCTGAAAGAATTCGCCCAGCAAACGCTGCTGCAGTACCAGCAGCTGAAGCACTCGCTCGGCCAGCACGGCCCTTCGCTGAGCGGCGAACTGCGGTTGTTCTGCTCGGTGACCGCGGCGTACAGCCACCTGCCGCCGATCCTCGATCGCTTCCGCGCGCAGCACCCGCTGGTGGAGATTAAGCTGACCACCGGCGACGCCGCCGACGCGGTCGACAAAGTGCAATCCAACGAGGCCGATCTCGGCATCGCCGGCCGGCCGGAAACGCTGCCCGCCAGCGTGGCGTTCACCAAAATCGGCGAAATCCCGCTGGTGCTGATCGCGCCGGCGCTGCCCTGCGCGGTGCGCAGCCAGGCGTTCGCCGACAGGCCCGACTGGGCCGAGATCCCGTTCATCCTGCCGGAGCACGGCCCTTCGCGAAAACGCATCGAGCTGTGGTTCCGCCGCCACCGCATCAGCAATCCGCTGATTTACGCCACCGTCGGCGGCCACGAAGCCATCGTGTCGATGGTCGCCCTGGGCTGCGGCATCGCACTGATCCCGAGCGTGGTGGTGGACAACAGCCCGGAGCCGGTACGCAACCGCATCTCGCAGCTGGATAACATCTCGATGGTCGAACCGTTCGAGCTGGGGGTCTGCGTTCAGAAAAAGCGCCTCAGCGATCCGCTGATCGACGCCTTTTGGCGCTTGCTGCATCCCCGCTGACGCGGGGTTTACAGATCCGCCGGATCGATCTGCTTCATCGTCTCTACCTGCATCAGCCAGTGGTAGAGCGGCTCAAGCTGCAAAAATGCCCCGGCCAGCAGCGGCACCAGATCGGCACTGAACAGCTTTTCCACTTCGCTGTCGGTCACCATCACCGCGAACGATTTGCGGTTGTACCAGGTGGCGATCTCTGCCGCCTGCTCCTTAACCAGCGGGCGCTTGTAGCTTTCGCCCACCAGCTCGAACGGCGGCCGGCAGCAGGCGGCCACCTCAAGGAAAGGCTGCGGCCGCTGCCTCAGCGTATGGCGGAACAGATCCATGGTCGGCTTGTTGGCGCTGTAGTAGCCGAGCCCATAGCGCAGCATGTCCGGCCCCAGTTCGAAAAAGTAGACCGGCGCGTCTTTCCAGTCTTTGCTCGGGCGCTTGAACGTCAGCCACATGCGGCTGCGGTAGCGCGATTTGTCATGTGAAAAACGCGTATCGCGATGAATGCGCGACAGCGTTTTGCCGATCGCCGGGCGAGTCTCGAACAGCGGATCGATCGCCAGCATGCCGGGAGCCAACTGCTCCACCAGCGCGCGAAACGGCGCCAGCAGCTCGCGATCGTAGATGTCGCGGTTGCCGTCGAACCACGCCTTATCGTTCTCGATCCGCACCTGCTGCAGGAAATTCAGACCCTGCTGGCTAAAGCCGGAGAAGGGTTGCGTCATAAGTTTTTCCGTTCTGACGGTTTATCGGGTGTTGCGCAGATCTTCTCTCTGCCAACGGCGTTTGATAAATACGCGCCGACGCGTGCGAAAATAAGCGACATAGAGAGAGAACGCCGCCCGGTTGCTGAATAGCGCCCCGCCAACCACGCCCCCCAGCAGCATGGCGACAGTGGCGATGCCGGTCATCCCCGCCGCCCACGCCGCCGCGGCGCCAAGGCAAAACAGGCCGAGCATGCCAAGGTAATATTGCAGCAATACCACCCCGCTGTTTTTACCCTGCACCAGTTGGAACAGGATCAACGTCATCCACACCGCCACGATCGCGCCGCTGCCCATGAGAACGGCGGCGGAAGTCTTGCCGCTCCAGGCGGCCGCCACGTCCGTGGCCAGACCCATCACGCCCGCCAGCCCCAGCGTCAGGCAAACCATCAGCAACATGACATTGCCGACGCCCGGCGGCGACAGCCGCTGGCCCGGCGTCAGGAAATGCTGCTCGAGCTGCGCATCCACACCGGCGAAAAGCGCGCCATCGCGCGCCGCGATTTGGCGTTCCATCTCCCGGCCCTGCGCGATCAGGCGTTTAATCATCCAGTCCGCCATTACCTCACCATCTGCGGCAATTTCTGCATAATGCCCACAAAATACTGCCCGGTGGTTTTCACATTCACCGGCGCAGACAGGGTGCCGCTGATGCCGCTGCCCACGAACGTCAATGAGTTATTGAGCGCCGAATGCAATTGCTGGCGCAGCCCGTTTTGGATCGCTTCCGTCGGGTAGCGCTTCGGGTATAAGCCGTTCTTCACCATCTCTTTCAAGACGTTATTGGAAATTCCCGGATTTTCCGCCCGAATGATGTTTTCGGTCAGCCGCTTCCTTTCGCTACGGGGCATGCTTTTCAGCCATTCCGTCGCCTTGCGCGCCGAAATGCGGCGCATGGCGCGGTAGGTCATCGTCGCTTCCTTCAGGGCAGCCCCGGCACTGGCCAGCGAGATCACATCGAGCACGGTACTGGTAGCGATATACCACTGTTCTGAGTCGAGCTGAGCCAGTTCATCGCCTTTCCCGTCATAAAGCTTGTTGACGCGGTACAGCCCATTGCCGCACTGCAACGCGCTGGCGGCCATGCCGGCATAGCCCAGATAAGCCACCGCCGAGCTGGTGCCGCCGGTAAACGGCACGGCGACGCTGCCCGACGCCAGTAAAAATACCGATACCAGCAGCGTTCCGCACGACAGCGCGGCCGAGGCCAACTCTTTGCTGACGCTGGGTTTGCTCAACGCTTCCGACAGCGTATTGGTCGCGGCAACGCGTGAAGTATGAGCCACCGTTTTGCTGATGACCACGTGGGTAACCTGCGAAGCGTTTGAGTAACCGGTGTGCTGCGTCGGGCGGACTAAAAATGAGTTCTGCCCGTCGGAAAAAATAATGCCCACGCCATGAAAGGCGAGGCTGCAGTCCAGCGAGTCCTGCAAGGCTTGCAGATTAATATCGCGATAGAATTCTTGTACGCCGGTATTGCCCAACAGGCGGGCAAACTCGGCGTTGGTCAAATCGTCTTCGGGGGAACCGAACGGCGTAGAAAAAGCGGTTTTCATTGTCGTGCATCCCTATACGTCAGAAGTCTTGGCAGTATAAAAATGCACGACAAAATCACAACCATGCAACCCATAAACTGACTAACGCGTCACGGTTGCTTATCAATCCGACTCACCCCTGCAAAAAGAAGCGGAACGCCGGGTTGTCGGTTTCGTCGTGGCAATCGTAGCCCAGCGCCTGCAGGTGCCGCTCGAATTCCGGCTCGCTTTGCGCCAGCTCGAAGGCCGCCAGCACCCGGCCGAAGTCGGTGCCGTGGCTGCGATAGTGGAACAGCGAAATGTTCCAGTGCGTGCCCAGCGTCTGCAGGAACTTCAGCAGCGCGCCCGGCGACTCCGGAAACTCAAAGCTGTACAGCCGTTCGCGCAGCGGCTTCGATGGACGCCCGCCCACCATGTAGCGCACGTGCAGCTTGGCCATCTCGTCGTCCGACAGATCCACCACCTGATAACCGTCGGCGTTGAGTTCGTCGATGATCTCCCGCCGTTCTGCGTGGCCGCGCGTCAGACGCACGCCGACGAAAATGCAGGCGTTATCGGCATCGGCGTAGCGGTAGTTGAATTCGGTCACCGAGCGGCCGCCCAGCAGTTGGCAAAACTTGAGGAAGCTGCCCTGCTGTTCCGGAATGGTTACCGCCAATAGCGCTTCGCGCTGTTCGCCCAGTTCGCAACGTTCGGAAACGTAGCGCAGCCCGTGGAAGTTGAGGTTGGCGCCGGACAGCACGTGCGCCAGACGCTCGCCCTGAATGTTGTGCTGCTGCACGTACTTTTTCAGCCCCGCCAGCGCCAGCGCGCCGGAAGGTTCGGCAATGGCGCGCACGTCCTCGAACAGATCTTTGACCGCCGCGCAGATGGCGTCGCTGTCCACGGTGATCACGTCGTCCAGATACTCACGGCATAGGCGGAACGTTTCGTCTCCGATGCGCTTCACCGCCACGCCTTCGGCGAACAACCCGACGCGCGCCAGATCCACCGGATGGCCGGCATCCAGGGCCGCGCGCAGGCAGGCGGAGTCTTCCGCTTCGACGCCAATCACTTTGATCTGCGGCATCAGCTGCTTGATCAGCACCGCCACCCCGGCGGCCAGGCCGCCGCCGCCGACCGGCACGAAGACCCGATCCAGATGCGCGTCTTGCTGCAGCAGCTCCATCGCCAGCGTGCCCTGCCCGGCGATCACCGTCGGATGATCGAACGGCGGCACGAAGGTCATTCCTTGCTGTTGGGAAAGCTCGATCGCCTTCGCTTTCGCCTCGTCGAAATTGGCGCCGTGCAGCAGCACTTCGCCGCCAAAGCCGCGCACCGCATCCACCTTGATGTCCGCGGTGGACACCGGCATCACGATCAGCGTTTTGATCCCCAGCCGTTTACCGGAGAAGGCGACGCCCTGCGCATGGTTGCCGGCCGAAGCCGTTACGACGCCGCGCGCCTTCTGCTCTTCGTCCAGCCCGGCGATCATCGCATAGGCCCCGCGCAGCTTGAAGCTGTGCACCGGCTGGCGATCTTCGCGCTTCACCAAAATGGTGTTGCCGAGGCGCGAAGAGATTTTGCTCATGGCCTGCAACGGGGTGACCTGCGCCACCTCGTAGACCGGCGAGCGCAGTACCGCTCGCAGATATTCCGCGCCACAGGGGGCGCTGGGTAGGGGTTGAGATACCGCCATACTGCTTATCCCCCCAGTTTGCTCTTGTCGCGCACTGCGCCTTTGTCGGCGCTGGTGGCCAACGAGGCGTAAGCGCGCAGCGCGAAGGACACCTGACGTTCACGGTTTTTCGGCGTCCAGGCCGCATCGCCGCGCGCCAGTTCCGCCTCATGCCGCGCCGCCAGCTCCTGCTCGCTGACATCCAGCTGGATGCCGCGATGCGGAATGTCGATCGCGATCATGTCGCCGTCCTGCACCAGGGCGATCAGGCCGCCGTTGGCCGCCTCCGGCGAGGCGTGGCCGATGGACAGCCCGGAGGTGCCGCCGGAGAAACGCCCGTCGGTGATCAGCGCACACGCCTTGCCCAGCCCCATCGATTTCAGATACGTGGTTGGGTAAAGCATTTCCTGCATGCCCGGCCCGCCTTTCGGCCCTTCGTAACGGATAACGACCACGTCGCCCGCCACCACTTTGCCGCCGAGGATAGCTTCTACCGCATCATCCTGGCTTTCATAGACTTTGGCCGGGCCGCGGAAGGTGAGGATTTCCTTGTCTACGCCGGCGGTTTTGACGATACAGCCGTTTTCCGCCAGGTTGCCGTACAGCACCGCCAGCCCGCCGTCCTGACTGTAGGCGTGCTCACGGGTGCGGATGCAGCCCTCCTTGCGGTCGGTGTCCAGCGAATCCCAGCGGCAGTCCTGAGAGAATGCCTGCGTGGTGCGGATACCGGCCGGCCCGGCGGAGTACATTTTCTTGACGCTTTCGTCGCGGGTCAGCATCACGTCGTAGGCTTCCAGCGTCTGCGGCAGGGTCAGCCCCAGCACGTTGTTCACCTCGCGGTTCAGCAAACCGGCGCGATCCAGCTCGCCGAGAATGCCGATTACGCCGCCGGCGCGGTGCACGTCTTCCATATGATATTTCTGCGTGCTCGGCGCCACCTTGCACAGGTGCGGCACTTTGCGCGACAGGCGGTCGATGTCTTCCATGGTGAAGTCCACCTCGCCTTCCTGTGCCGAAGCCAGCAGGTGCAGCACGGTGTTGGTCGAGCCGCCCATGGCGATGTCCAGCGTCATGGCGTTCTCAAACGCCGCCTTGTTGGCGATATTGCGCGGCAGCGCGCTCTCGTCGTCCTGCTCGTAATAGCGTTTGGTCAGCTCGACGATGCGCTTGCCGGCGTTGAGGAACAGCGCTTTGCGATCGGCGTGGGTGGCCAGCAGCGAGCCGTTGCCCGGCTGCGACAGGCCCAGCGCTTCGGTCAGGCAGTTCATCGAGTTGGCGGTAAACATGCCGGAGCAGGAACCGCAGGTCGGGCAGGCGGAACGCTCGATCTGCTCGCTGTCGGCGTCGCTGACGTTCGGGTTCGCGCCCTGGATCATCGCGTCCACCAGATCCAGCTTGATGATCTGATTGGAGAGTTTGGTCTTGCCGGCTTCCATCGGGCCACCGGAGACGAAGATCACCGGGATATTCAGGCGCAACGCCGCCATCAGCATGCCCGGGGTGATCTTGTCGCAGTTGGAGATGCACACCATCGCGTCGGCGCAGTGGGCATTCACCATGTATTCGACCGAGTCGGCGATCAGCTCGCGCGACGGCAGGGAATAGAGCATGCCGCCGTGGCCCATGGCGATGCCGTCATCCACCGCGATGGTGTTGAACTCTTTGGCCACGCCGCCGGAGGCTTCGATCTGCTCAGCGACCAGTTTGCCCAGATCGCGCAGATGCACGTGGCCCGGCACGAACTGGGTAAAGGAGTTGACCACGGCGATGATCGGCTTGCCGAAATCGGCGTCGGTCATCCCGGTCGCGCGCCACAATGCGCGGGCACCCGCCATGTTGCGGCCGTGGGTGGTGGTGGCGGAACGGTACTTAGGCATGCTCTTTTCACTCCAAATGTATTTATGACAGGCGGCGAACGAACCGCCTGGATATTCTTATCTGTCTGTCTTGTCGTTACGGATTGACCGGATCCAGCCAGCCGTATTTGTCTTCTGTCTTGCCGCTGAACAGGCCGAAGAACGCCTGTTGGATCTGTTTGGTCACCGGGCCGCATTTGCCGATGCCGACCTGAATGCCGTCCACGCTGCGCACCGGCGTGATTTCCGCCGCGGTGCCGGACATGAACACTTCGTCGGCCAGGTACAGCGATTCGCGCGACAGCACCTGCTCACGCACTTCGAAGCCCATGTCTTTCGCCAGCTTGATGATCGCGTCGCGGGTGATGCCCGGCAGCGCCGAAGAGGTGAACGGCGGGGTGTAAATCACGCCGTCTTTCACTTCAAACAGGTTCTCGCCCGCCCCTTCGGAAATGTAGCCGTGCACGTCGAGCGCAATGCCTTCCTGATAGCCGTGGCGACGCGCTTCGCTGCCCACCAGCAGAGAGGAAAGATAGTTGCCGCCGGCCTTGGCCGCGGTGGGGATGGTGTTTGGTGCGACGCGGTGCCAGGAGGAGACCATCGCGTCGATGCCTTGATCCAGCGCTTCTTCACCCAGATAAGCGCCCCAAGGAAACGCCGCGATAATCACGTCCGTTTTGTAACCGGCCGGCGGGTTGACGCCCATGCCGACATCGCCGACGAACACCAGCGGGCGGATGTACGCGCTGACCAGGTTGTTCTTGCGCAACGTGGCACGGCAGGCTTCCATCAGTTCGTCAACGCTTTGCGAAACCGGCATGCGGTAGATTTTCGCCGAATCGTGCAGGCGCTGCATATGCTCGCGATGACGGAACACTACCGGCCCCAAGTGCGAGTCGTAGCAGCGCACCCCCTCAAATACCGACGTGCCGTAATGCAGCGCGTGCGACATCACGTGCACTTTGGCCTCGGCCCAGGGAACCATCTCACCATTGAACCAAATGTAATCGGCTTTCTTTGTCATTGTTATTTATCCTTCTCGGCGCCTCAGGCGCGTATTTGTTGTGATGTTGGCTGCTGGATCTCGACGCAGGAGACGTCCATCAGTTTGCTTAATTGAGATGACAACAGGGCAACCGGACGCGGGCTGGCAACGGTCAATTCGATATTGATGCTGTCGGCGTTGGCCGGGGAAACCATATTCATAGCACAAACCTGAAAGCCGCGATGACGCACGACCCGCAATACGCGCTCTAACATTTCGGGGCGAAAACGCGCCTGGATCGAGAGTTGATGCTGCATCATGATATTTCCTCCAACATGGTTTCGTTGCCGGCGCCCGGCGGCACCAGCGGCCAGACGTTTTCGAGTTCGTCGATAGAGACCTGCAGCAGATAAGGGCCTTCGGTGTTGAACAGCGCCTCGAGCGCGCCCTCCACCTGATCCTTGCGGCTGATGCGCTGGCCGGGAATGCCGAAGGCGGCGGCCAGCATCAGGAAGTCGGGGTTATCGGACAGGTTGGTTTCACTGTAGCGGCCGTCGAAGAACAGCTGCTGCCATTGACGCACCATTCCGAGGCGCTGGTTGTCCAGCAGCACGATCTTCAGCGGCAGCTGTTTGCGCTTGATGGTGCCCAGTTCCTGCACGTTCATCATGAAGGAGCCATCGCCCGAGACGCAGATAACCGTATCTTGCGGGCGCGCGATCTGGGCCCCTACTGCCGCCGGCACGCCGAACCCCATGGTGCCGAGGCCGCTGGAGGTGATGAAATTCTCCGGGCGTTCGAACGTCATGTGCTGCGCGCTCCACATCTGGTGCTGGCCCACGTCGGTGGTCACCACGCTGTTGGCCGGCTTGCGGGCGGACAGCTGGCGCAAGAACAGCGGCGCGTAGATCGGCTGGCCGGGGTGATCGTAGCGGCAGGCGTGGTCGGCTTTCAGCGCCGTCACCTGCTGCTGCCAAGGGGCGATGTTCAGCGGGCGCTGCAACGCCGGCAGCAACGCTTTCAGATCGCCCTGCAGGGCCACATGCGCCTGGCGCAGCTTGCTCATTTCCGCCGGGTCGATATCCATGTGGATCACTTTGGCGTGCGGCGCGAAGGCGTTCAGTTTGCCGGTCACGCGGTCATCGAAACGCGCGCCGACGGCAATCAGCAGATCGCACTCCTGCACCGCCAGGTTGGCAGCCTTGGTGCCGTGCATGCCCAACATGCCGAGGTACAGCGGATCTTGCGCATCCGGCGCGCCCAGCCCCTTCAGGGTGGCGACGTTCGGCATGCGGGTCACGGCGATGAACTCGCGCAACGCCGGCACCGCCTGCGCCATGCCCACGCCGCCGCCGACGTACAGCATCGGTTTGTGCGCCTGCGCCAGCAGCTCGGCCGCCTCCGCCAACGCCGCCGCCGGGAATGCCGGCGCTTCGTCGACCGGCATCAGATGCGGGTGCAAGTCGCCCTGCGCCAGCTGGATGTCTTTCGGGATATCGATCAGCACCGGGCCAGGACGGCCGCCGGCGGCGATGGCGAAGGCTTCCGCCATAATGCCCGGCAGCGCGTCCAGCGATTCCACCAGGAAGCTGTGCTTGGTGCAGGCCAGAGACAGGCCGAGAACATCGATCTCCTGAAAGGCATCGGTGCCGATCAGCGCGGAACCCACCTGACCGGTGATGGCGACAACGGGAACGGAATCGAGCAGCGCATCAGCCAGGCCGGTGATCAGGTTGGTGGCGCCGGGGCCGGAAGTGGCGATGCAAACGCCGACTTTGCCGGTGGCGCGGGCGTAGCCGATGGCGGCCATCGCGGCGCCCTGTTCATGGCGGCACAGCAGGTGTTCCACTCCGCCGTCGTACAACGCATCGTACACCGGCATGATTGCCCCGCCCGGATAGCCGAATACGGTATCCACCCCCTGCGCACGCAACGCTTGAACTACCCACTGAGCGCCATTCATAGTTATTTCCCCGCCTTACTTCGACAACTGCAGGATTTTGTTCTGTTTTTCATGCTCTGCCCCTTGCTCCACTTTTCTCTTGCCAATAAAAAACCCCCGGACCTGACGGTGCGGGGGTTCTCTTGCGATTCCGGCTTGTTTGCTAAGCCTTTCTTCGTCCAAGTGCAGCCCCGCACGGTGGGATAATAATCACCACCACGCTAATCACGACTAGGCTAATCACTTGGGCAAAGGCTTTCATAATGGGTTTGTTCACTGTGCTCATTCAGAACTAATGCTTACAGAGGTACCATAGTCGCGCGCGGCATGACAACACTTTTTTTGCGTTATTATTCGGCGCAATCTGGTCATACCTCACGCGAATCGCCCGGATTTCACACGTTGGCGCGCACGCCCGGATTTCTCATCGCGTCAGTGATCGCCTTGCCGCGCGTATCCTTGCCGAAGAACACCAACAGGGCGATCGCCAGCGCCACCGTACCGGCGACGATCGCCATCGCCAGGCCGTAATTATGCCCATGATGTTCGGCGATGGTCGCCTGCAGCGTGGCGTTGACCGAGGCGATCAGGTTACCCAACTGGTACACGAACCCCGGCAGCACCGCGCGGGTGTTGGCCGGCACCAGCTCAGTCAGGTAGGTCGGCACCACGCCCCAGGCGCCCTGCACCATGAACTGCATCAGGAAAGCGCCGATCCCCAACATCAGCGAACCGCTGGAAAATGCCCACAGCGGGATCACCGGCAGCGCCAGCAACGCGGCGATGATGATCGCTTTTTTGCGGCCGATCTTTTCCGACAACGAACCGAAGAAAACGCCGCCGATAATTGACGCGATATTGTAGCTAATGGCGATGATACTGACGGTTTTTGGATCGAAACCATGCTGAACTTTCAGAAACACCGGATACAGATCCTGCGTGCCGTGGGAGAAGAAATTGAACGCCGCCATCAGCAGCACCAGATAGCAGCACAGCTTCCAGTGGCTCTTCAACACCGGCAGCAAGGCAGAGCTTTCCTTGCGTTCACGCGCCGCCAGCCACACCGGCGACTCCTGCACGCAATAATAAATAAACGGCAGCAGCAGGATCGGCGCCGCGCCGATGACAAACATGCCGCGCCAGCCGACCGTTTCGAACAACAGGCCGTACACCACCGCCGCCAGCAGATAACCGAACGGATAGCCGGCCTGGAAAATGCCCGACATCAGGCCGCGCGAGCGGTCCGGTATGGTTTCCATCGCCAACGACGACGCCACGCCCCAGATGCCGCCCATCGCAACGCCGTACAACACCCGCAACAGCAAGAAGACCGTCAGCGAGGGCGCGGCGGCGGAGAGCAGCTCAAACACCGAGAAGAAGACGATATTCAGCATCAGGATCGGCTTGCGGCCATATTTTTCCGCCGCACGCCCGAAGATCAGCGCGCCAATCGGGCGCACCGCCAGCGTGAGCAGAATCGCCAACGTCACCTGTTCCAGACCGACGTGAAAGGATTGCGCGATGTCACTGAGTAAGAATACCAGCACGAAAAAATCGAAAGCGTCGAGCGTCCAGCTTGAAAAGCTGGCGATTGCCGCGTTGCGTTGCAGCGGGGTCCAACCAAACATAGTGTTATCCCTACCGTAGAGTACGAAGTCAGGAGGTTTAGCGGCTGCCGGGCAGAATGCGGCGGCGGTCGGGGTTTGTTAAATAAGTGATTTTTCTTTTAATCAATTGTTAATACACCCGTTAACCCTATGGTTGCAATGCGTATGGGCCGCTAATATGTTGCAGCCTTCAGCGAATTGTTAATGGGTATTGCCGCAGGTTGCGAGGCGGCTCGCACAACCTCATTTATTTCGATGAAAATCAGCGATTACTCTGCTAAATGCATCGAAAAACCACCAATAACGCCGCGTAATGGCCGGATAAATCACGCATCATGTCGCCCTTAGTAAGGAGAGCGATATGTCACTGGCGGTAATCTATAGCCGCGCCATCATCGGCGTTCAGGCCCCTTCCGTGACGGTGGAGGTGCATATCAGCAATGGCCTGCCCGGCCTGACGCTGGTCGGCCTGCCGGAAACCACGGTAAAAGAGGCGCGCGATCGGGTGCGCAGCGCCCTGATCAATAACGGTTTCACCTTTCCCGCCCGGCGCATCACCGTCAATTTGGCGCCCGCCGATCTGCCGAAAGAAGGCGGGCGTTACGATCTGCCGATAGCGCTGGCGATCCTCGCCGCCTCCGAGCAATTGCCCCTCGCACCGTTGGCGCGCTACGAGTTTCTTGGCGAGCTCGCGCTGTCCGGCTCACTGCGCGCGGTCAGGGGCGCGATCCCGGCGGCGCTGGCGGCGGCTGATGCCGGGCGACAACTGATCCTCTCAACGGACAACGCCGCCGAAGTCGGCCTGATCGCGCAGTCGCACTCCCATACCGCCCGGCACCTGTTGGAAGTCTGTGCCTTTCTGCTCGGCCAGGGCGAACTGCCGGTGGCGGCCACGCCTCCCGCTGCGGACACCGCCTGCGACAGCGCCGATCTGCGCGATATCATCGGCCAGGAGCAAGCCAAGCGGGCACTGGAGATCGCCGCCGCTGGCGGGCATAACCTATTGCTGATTGGGCCGCCGGGCACCGGTAAAACCATGCTGGCCAGCCGCCTCACGGGCCTACTGCCACCGCTCACGGAGCCTGAGGCGCTGGAAAGTCTGGCGGTCGCCAGCTTGCAGCATCACATTCCCGCTGCCTTACCATGGCGCCAGAGGCCGTTTCGCGCACCGCACCACAGCGCCTCGATGGCGGCATTGGTCGGCGGCGGCTCACTGCCGCGACCGGGCGAGATCTCGATGGCGCATAACGGCGTGCTGTTTCTGGATGAACTGCCGGAATTCGAGCGTAAGGTACTGGATGCGCTGCGTGAGCCGTTGGAATCCGGCGAGATCGTGATTTCACGCGCCAACGCCAAGGTCTGTTTCCCCGCCAGAGTGCAGCTGATCGCGGCAATGAACCCCAGCCCGACGGGGCATTATCAGGGGTTGCACAATCGCGCCTCACCGCAGCAGGTGTTGCGCTATCTGGCCCGGCTGTCAGGGCCTTTTCTCGACCGTTTCGATCTGTCTATCGAAGTGCCGCTGTTGCCGCCGGGAACACTCAGTCATCGGAAAACACACGGAGAAAGCAGCGAACAAGTGCGGAAAAGAGTGCTGCAGGCACGCGCCCGGCAACTCGAACGCGCCGGTAAAGTCAACGCGCTGCTGAGCAACCGCGAAGTGGAACGGGATTGCGTTCTGCAGGCGGCAGACGCCGAGTTTTTGGAAGCGACGTTAAACACGCTGGGGTTATCGGTTCGCGCCTGGCAGCGCATCTTGAAAGTGGCGCGCACGCTGGCGGATTTGGCGGGAGATGCTGAGCTCGACAGGCGCCACCTCAGCGAAGCGCTGGGCTATCGCAGCATGGACCGCCTGCTGTTACAACTGCATCGTAGTCTGGAATGAAAATGGGGCCGCAGGCCCCATCGTCTTTAGTCTTCGCTGTCGCTGTAATCTTCTACTGCGTCAGCCTGCGGTTTACCGCCGGACAGAGTATGGAATTTCTTCGGGCGACGTGTGCGCGCCAGATATTTAGCCCATACTTTTTCCTGCTCGGTAGCCGCTTCGCGCTCACCGCGGCACACTGCGACGAACAGTTGTTCTTCTTCAGTGGCCGGCTGGCGTTTGCCCGAGTCCAGCTCGTTAAACGCGTAGCCGAAGCGCTCTAGCAATTGCGCCTCTTTAATGGTGAAATCGCCGTGACGGGAGAACCCGCGAGGGTAATGTTTATTATCAAAAAAACGATTGGTCGTGGTGAAGCTATCCGCCATCTGACACGCTCCTAATTCTCTTATGGCCGTGCTGTTTATGGCGCGGAGTATTAGATAGGCTTGACAGCGTGTAAAACAAAACATTTAAATCTTAACGACAAATTTTTTTGGAGATAGGTGTGGATACCGAATTACTGAAAACCTTTTTGGAGGTCAGTAGAACGCGTCACTTTGGCAGAGCCGCAGAATCTTTGTACTTAACGCAGTCCGCGGTCAGTTTCCGCATCCGTCAGTTAGAAAACCAGCTGGGCGCCAATTTATTTACCCGTCATCGCAATAATATCCGCCTGACGCCTGCCGGCGAGCGGCTTCTGCCCTATGCTGAGAGCCTGATGAACACCTGGCAGTTGGCGAAGAAGGAGGTCGTGCGTTCGCTGCAACACACCGAGTTGTCGATCGGCGCTACCGCTTCGCTGTGGGAGGCCTATCTGACCCCTTGGCTACAGGCGCTTTATCAACAACGCGAAGCGCTGCAGCTAGAAGCCAGGGTGGCATTAAGGCACTCTTTGGTAAAACAACTGCATGAAAGGCAGCTCGATTTACTGATCACCACTGAACCGCCGAAGATGGATGAGTTGGCCAGCCAGCAGCTGAGCAATTTCTCATTACGCCTGTTCTCATCCGCTTATCGTGACAAACAGGCCCCAATGCCCTACATCAAACTGGAATGGGGAGCCGACTTCCACCAACAGGAAAACCGCATGCTGGAAGGCGATAGCGTGCCGGTGCTTACCACCACCTCTGCTCACCTGACGCGTCAGCTGTTGGAAACCACGGGCGGATGCGCTTTCCTGCCCAGCCAGTGGGAAAAAGAGTATCCACAGTTGGTGGCCGCCACCGAGATCCCGCCGATTATCCGCCCACTGTATGCCGTCTGGTTGCAAAACAGCGATCAACAGCCTTTGATTCGGCAATTACTTAAAATACCTTTAAATACCGCAACCTAAAGCGTTATGGCGGCCTTAAACGCCGTCATCGTGGTCATGCCTGTCTATCACACCAAAACGCGCTCATCGCCTTCTGAGAGAAGATAATGCAAAACGAGATAAGAATTAGGAGGCCGGCAGGATAGAGTTCGGAGGAACATGAAGCAACCAGGATCGGGCAAACATCGGCATATAGCGTCAAAAGCGCTCTATTCCAAAGCGGTAAGGAAGAAAAATGATAGGCAAAAAAAACCCTTTGCTTTCGCAAAGGGTTCTTAATATGGCAGGGGCGGAGAGACTCGAACTCGCGACACCCGGTTTTGGAGACCGGTGCTCTACCAACTGAGCTACGCCCCTAAATCTCGCTTAACATTATGCCTGCTAATAAAGCAGGCATAATTAAATAAGTGGCGGAACGGACGGGGCTCGAACCCGCGACCCCCTGCGTGACAGGCAGGTATTCTAACCAACTGAACTACCGCTCCACCGATTCTTTTACGTTGCATCTTTCGATGCCGGCAATATCGCGCTCTGCGATTTGCGCATTACCAGTCGTCACGCTGATAACGTTTGTTTGATGCCTGGCAGTGTCCTACTCTCGCATGGGGAGACCCCACACTACCATCGGCGCTACGGCGTTTCACTTCTGAGTTCGGCATGGGGTCAGGTGGGACCACCGCGCTATTGCCGC
>NZ_JBJNLG010000029.1:0-49042 GCF_052169175.1 Serratia sp. CY31944 | reverse complement strand
TATCTGGTGATGCTTTTGCTAATTTCTCAGCTGACAACCCGAGAGCATTTAAGGCATCAACGGCTTCACCAGACTTATTTAATACAGCATCACCAATCTTATCACCAAGATCCTTGAAAATGTCAGACATGTTTTCGCCTGACAAACCAGCTTTCTCAGCTGCAAATTGCCATGCCAACAATTCCTGCGTTGACATATTTAAAGATTTTGCCCATTTATCAGTATTGGCGACTTGCTCTGAAGTAGATTTCAATAGCTGATATCCTGCTACACCTATTGCTGTTGCAGCAGCCATAGCAGCTGTAGCCATGCCAGCGAGAGCTTTACTACTATCGGCAACATCTTTTTGTACCTGCTTCCTCCATTTTTCAGATGCCCGCTCTGCCTTATCCATGCCTGATACAAATCCGCCCGTTTTTGCGATCAGGTCAATTGTAAGTGTTCCAAGTGATTTGCTAGCCATACACTCTCCGGGCATAAAAAAACCCCGCAATTGCGAGGCTTGTTTATATTAAAGTAGTTATTTTTTATTAAGTGCATCCATGTAGGCCTGCGTTGTTTTTTGTGATGATTCTAAAATATCATCAGATAATGTTTGCTTACCCCACTTGGCAACTTTTTCATTAATAAATGTCACCACTAATCTATCTTGAGATAATTGTTCATTATCCACAGGAGTAAAACCGACCATAACAGGATTCCAATAAATCCATCTTTCCCTATCAGAATTCACATCAGTTCTTCTTGGCTGCCCCATAACACCTTGAACTTGAGACTTGCTCATACCTATAGATAGGTTCAATGAGGCTTTATTATAGTCAATTTTGTTTGCACAACCAGAAAGCATAAGAATAAAAAAAGCTGTAAAAATAAATTTCATTTCATCATTCCCATCTTGTTTTGGTTGCAGCAGTGTATCAAGTTAATCCCATTCTTTCATAGCTTCTTCTAAGCTAATGGGTAAAACTGATTCTTCCATGTGTGGAGAAAAGTCCGTGATATGGAATGGTGGTGTATCCTTACCTCTATTGACGTTTGCGATCGTACTTGCCACCAGCGCGGCACCCCACTCAGTCCGCATCATAGGGTTTAGACTGCCAAACTTGTTACGATACTTCATCCACAGGCGAAACTCAGAAAGGCTGAGACGCTCCTGAGCCTCTGCCACTGTCCTGCCGCCAATACCATTCAGGACTAATTCGCACCAGGCTTCGTCGTCTGCGCTGATGGCTCCGTCTTTCCCAGGTTATTGACCTCTTGAATGGCCACCAGCAAAGCCACTGTTAAAGCACCATCAAGCGCACCACGATCCGGATCCGCCTCACCAGTGATATCTGCAGGGGTAAATACTGGCTGGCCATTCTCATCACAAATAGAAGCTGCGATGCGACCAGCAACGCCATCAACTTTTCCACCTACCGCGAGAATATCTGATCGCGCAGTGTAGTAACCCAAAGGCCGTACAAACACCGTTGCCGTCAGTTCTTTCTCGCCCTGCTTCCAGGTGATTTCTTTCTCTACCGGGCGACCGGTAAAGGCGCCATGTTCTTTCAACGATTCCAGAGTTAATTTCATGTCGTTACCATCAATGAGAAGTTAACGCGGGGCACTCGGCCCCGGCGGATAGATTGATTAGCTGCCGGCTTGAGCCTTTGGAACCCAAACGGAAGGACCAGAACGCTGAATAGTCGCGGTCGTGCTCACCACTGTGTTTGCCTGGAAATCGAATGGGAAATCGGTAACGTAGCCTTGGAAAACAAACCAGGTACGATCGTCAGGCAACAGCAAGCCATCTACAGCGTTTGGAGCACCAGGCGCTGCTGCAGTTGGTTCTGATTCACCATCTGCCCAGCCAACGGCAAAGGTCAGCAGTGATTCGTCGTCAGATTCTGCCAGGTTATGCAGCATCAGGTGGCTAGCGTTTTTTGGATCAGCATTCAGCGTGACGGTAGCTGATGCCGGTGTGCGCAGACCTTTTTTATAGGTGCGGCTGTTGCGCTCGCTTAAACAGGTATCTTCGATCTGATCGGCAGGGTTGCCACCAGGGGTGAATGATGTGATGCATTCAACTTCGCTTACAACGCCGTTGGCGAGGACATAAAACTGCGTGCCTTGTGTCAATACAGACATGGTGATCTCCGGTCATAAAAAAACCGGCGCAAGGCCGGTATGTTGAAAAGTTGGGAATGTTAACGAAGCACTATCCAATCAACGTCGAATGAATAGCGATAGCGCTTTGTTTCTGGGTCGCGGCTCTGCCCGCCCCATCTGGTAATGTAGGCGTGTGGCTCTATGGCATCACGCAGCGCTGTGGCCACGGATGTAGCAGACGCGACCGTATCGGCATACACATCTACCTGCATCGTGTAGCTGTCAGCGTCCGGACGTTTGTCCAGGTAGTTCTCTGGTGAACCGCTGATGTTCTGCCAAACGACATAGGGATAGACCACATTGTCATCCTGCAGGCCAAATGGATATAACCGCACAGGGCTTGAACCGATGAGATCTGTTACCGCCTGACTTGCAGCACAGACCTTAAAAATTGGTGCGATCATCATCTTGCCCCTTTCTTGGCTGCTCTTGCTATTGCCCTATCGATAGCTTTTCCATATTCAACAACGAACGTATTGGATGCCTCAGCGGCGCTGTTCTCAGCCGCCGGTCGCATGAAAGGTTGAGCCCGCATATTTTCGGTACCAAATTCCAATAGTCGCCAGTGCGGCGTTGGGGCATTCTTGGCTTTATCGGGATGATTTTTCAACACTGCGCCATGCAGTACACCGATCCTAAAGGCTAGGTTTCCGTTGCGTTTAAACTCACGACCATTCCAACGCACAGCGATATTATCGGCAATGCTGCGGCCTGTTTCCGGATCATCAAGTCGCTGTGCATTTGCCTTTGCTCTGTTGGCGATAACGTTGGCAGCCTTCCTTAAGGCCGCACGCCCTCCTTTGCGTTTCATGTCATCGCTGATCGATTCCAACTTTCCCATCAACTCATCGACGCCAGTAAGGGTGTATTCAACGCCATCAGCCATTATCAACCCCTTCCGAACATGGCAACGTCAGATATTCAAGACCACTTTTCGGATCGGACAAAATACCTTCAATATTTAATATCTTACCGCGAAACAATATCCGATATTTTGGCTCTATATCTTGACGATAGCGGATAGTAATCCTTGTAGTTACGGCATTTTGCATTGCCTGAGCGGCCACAAACTCTCGGGCGGAAAGTGGCACTACCTCAGCCCAGATAGTGGTTAGATCCAACCACGTATCTTCCATCTCACCACTATCAGGGTTCTGTACTTTCTCCGGCTTTTGAAGTGTGATGCGATGTCGCAATTTCCCGGCCTGCATAATTACCCCCTGGTACTCAGATACTGAGGGCGCTGATCATCAATGGATGTCGTTTCGATCAGATCAGCATCACTGCTAAATGCATCGGCAAGAACAGCGACCAACGATTCATTGGACTCCGCCAGGCGGGTTAGTGCTGCTGTCTGTTCCTTCTTTGCCTTCGTCTCTTCCTGCAGTGCTGCTATCAGTGCGTTTACCTGTTGCTCGTTCATAGGCGATTTTCGTCCATTTCTTGATCCAGTCTCGACGTGCCTGACATCCTTTACATGCCATAAATCCCCCGGCTGTCAGCATACAGTTGGTTTACGAAGTGAATAAATTAGGCTGGTTACAGAAAAAGGTAATTGACCCTGCTGATATTGCGGCTCTTCTTCACCACCGCGAGCGCGATCAAGAATACCAACAAGAATCAGCGTGGCTTGCTTCACCCTCTGCAATTCAGGAGTGTCTTTAATAACTTTTCCGTCACTGTCGATGACCTTGTCACGACTTCCCTGAATGTAGTCGTACACAGACGCGCTGGCGGAGTAGATTTTTAGTTGCAGGTCTTCATCACCGGCATCTGTATCAACTCTTAGATGGTCCTTAGCTTCTTTAAGCGTTACAAATTCAAGCATCACTTCGCCCTCGCATCACGTCCACGCTTAACAGCCAGCTTCCAGCCTTTTGAACCGTCTTCTCCAGGCTTATCTCCTGTTTCCTGATGGCAGTACCAGACCGAACCACCCCACGTCACGCTGTCACCGGGATAATATTTATTCCCTTCCTTGAAAATATCCCGGTAGATCATTACCGGAACAGAGAATGATTTTTCAGTTTTTTCACCGCTAGATTTCGTCGCCACCACAGTGAAATGGCGCTCATCGTCTTGGCGAATGTCGATTGAATCGATGCCATCTACCAGACATTCCCAGCCGTTCATGCCGGCCGTTTTCTGATAAGATCGCCATAGACCTCCAGAATGAATGGCGTAGCTGCCGCGCGGATACGACTTCTCAGTGACAATCTCAGGCATTATTTCCAACTGCAGCGCATCTTTACCGTCTTCACCATCCCTGGCCTTTGGAATCTGCGCCACGGCTTCCTTCACCATCTGCACGATATCCGGCAGCGGCTCAGGTTTTGGCAATTCAATATCAGCAACGGCATCGCTAACCATCTTGCCTATATCGGGGATCGCTGGCGGTTCTGGTGCATCAGGAACGGGCATCTGCGCCACGGCTTCCTTCACCATCTTGTCAATATCAGGCAACTCTGGTGCCGTCGGCACATCAATCTGCTCAAGTACAGATTTGATGATTGACCGTTCATCGACAGGATCAGCCTGTAATTCCCTCAGTTTTTCCTCCAGTTCGGCTATCTTATTCGACTGCGCCTGAAAAGCGGTTTCGTACTTTTTGTGTACTGCCGCCAGTTGCTCTTTTACAGCTTCACTGACCGCTTTAAGCAGTGACATGTCACGTTCATTCATCGGTTAGCAGTCCTTTCAGCATTGCCTTAACCATGAACTGTTCATGATCAGACAGCGCCTTGCTGTTGTCATCAAGGGGTTGTATTGGCTCGGGCGGGGGGGCCGTCTGAGATGAATTTCCAAACGGGTTTTCGCTACCATCCCTTTTAGCCAGGGCGGCAAGAGCAAAGTTTTGCTGCTGAAGGTAAGGAGTATCTCCACCTTCAACTGGTAGCATATTTTCATTCCTTCGCGCCTGATTCGGCGCAAGCCATCCAGCACCAATCGCCTCGCTATAGGTTTTATAGCGCCCCTCGGTATCCATGCGGATCAGAGTATTTAAGTCCATCTCAATGCCGGTTTTCTCATCGAGTTCAAAGGACTCATCAAGCAGCAATTCGATGGCTTCAATATGCGTCTGGAGGCACTGGGAGTAATATCCTTGATCCAGCGCTTCGATGTTGTTATAGGACGGGGTGGCAGCTGAGTTAACCTTGTAAATTGGCACATGGAATGTGGCACAGATAATCTCAGCGGTAAGCTTCAGTTGCTCTACCATCTGCGCATCCACAGCTGTCATCGCGATGGTTGTAAAATTTGCACCATCCGCAAGCAGGGCTGTTTTACCTGCATTAGCGCCAGAATAACCTTCATCCCAGCTCTGTTTTATTTCCCGCGCTTTATCCTGATCAACTGCTCCTGGAACGGTAATGACCCCTCCTGGTTTTCCACCATTTTTAAAATGGTTAGCAGAATTAGTAAGGATGGCGTCACCCTGCATTGCTGTAAGTCCACAAGCATATATCGGGGAAAGCCCGCACAAAGGATGGAAAAAACAGTTAAACCGGTCATGAATAATTTCACGCGCTGGAACCATGACCTGCTGTTCAAGGCCGTGAACATTATCAGGACGGACCTGATAGAAAATTTCACCATCTTCAGTAATGTATGGTGTCACTTTATTGTAATCCAGCACCCTAAGCTGCTTAACAGCCCCGTGCTCATCTCGCAGTTTCAGAACGTAGGTGTTCCCATCAGAAAGCTTTGAGTTCATCCAACTTTCGAAAAACTGCATGCGCGTCTGGAAACTGTTTGGCTTTCTCAGCAATGGAGAAATCTTTGCATCACTATGATCGGCCCATATTCCATTGTTCAGCTTCTTCTTTAGCTGCAGAGGCATCTTAGCGATATCGGCAGAGATAAGTGATATGCATGAAAATACGGCGTGATAAGCAAGAACGGTAGTGGCATCAACTTCGATATTTCTCTGCCACGCACCGGTAAACGACTCAAAAATTCTGTTCCACCAGCCGCTTTTAGCAGCCTGCAGCGCCTTTTCTTCCTTACGTTTTTTGCGGAAACCGAACATTGGCTGCTTCTCCCGGCGTTATTTCATTTTCTGGTTCTTAGTCTTCTTCTCGACGATATCGATAAATTCGACATAGCCGGTTAAACGGAGAACCTCAGCGTGATCGTCACGCAGAAAGCGTTTTTCACCAGCATGAGCATCATGGGTGCTTTTAAGATAACGAACCTGTTTCATAGCGAAAAAAGCGGGGATTTCTCCCCGCAACTCCTTAGCTGCCAGCAGAGGTGCCGTAATTGACGCCAGTAATTACCGCAACGGCTGCCGTGCGACGGCGCTTCCAGTTGATCCAGCGTTCGGCGCGGATAGCCACGCTGTTGGTCTGGAACATGGAAACCATTTCGGTTGGCGTTGGCGTCACACTGTCGCCCACTGGCTCGCTCTCCATCTCAAGCGAAGCCTCACGCGACATATCAACCGCAACGCCGCCGTCGTCCGCCAGGTAAATATCAGGCGCATTCACCAGAACAAGGAGATTGCCGACATACTGAGAAACGATGGCCGGCAGGCCTTCAAAAGTACCGCCGAACATGGTCATCTCAGGATACTCTTTCTGACCCAGTGCATTTTTACGCTTAGACAATGCCAGCGCAGTCGTGCTGGACATTAGCCATACGCCACCGGTTGGCTGAAGGCCAGCATCAATAAACACCTGGAATGCGTTAGAGCTGTCAGTGTCAGGGTTTCCAGTGCTTGGAATTTGCTGGGCGCCGTTGGTGATAGATGCCGGTGAGACGTTCGCTACTTCTGCTTTTGCAGGGTTCACGAAGTCAACATCAAGACGAGCGATCACCGCCTCAGCAAGACTGTTACGCACCAGTGCATCAGCAGCAGGATTCGAGAAGCGGATAAGCTCATCAGTCAGCACCGCAATCGCCGCCACTTTAGAGAATCCAAAGGTGATTGATTCAAAATCGAATCGGGTCAGTGGCTTCGCCTTACCCTGACCAACCCAGCTTGCTGAGCCGCCGGAGGTTTGCGCCGGAATGCGGATATTAAATGGAACCTGACGCAATGCAGGAATATTGCCCTGACCGAAGCGGCCAATAATCGTCTGAGGACGCAGGAATTCAACGAAGTCGTTCGCGTACTCCTGGTACTCAACCAGGCTGCCAGCCCACTGAGGATCAGTGGTGGTACCTGCACCAACTGCAGCCTTCAGCACGTGATGCAGCTTGGCATCTCGCGGATACTGACGCTTGGCAATTTCCAGCGCCTCAGTACGGCTGCCGTTAGCGGCTGCCAGAGATTTGGCGAAGCGGGCGAACGCGATACCTTTCTCCAGCGGTTTTTCGACATGGATTACCGCAGGAGCGCGGTTATCAGTGGTTTTAACGACAGTGCCGCCGGCCGCCTTCTGCACAGGCTGCGCCGTTGCAGCTTTTGCCGACTCCATATCACGCAGGCGCGCAAGATGCGAGTCAACGGATTTAATTTCCGAGGTCAGATCGTCATATTTTTCTTCTTCTTCCGCATCCAGCGTGCGGCCTTCATCGAAAGATTTTGACATGACCGCCTGACGCTCTGCATCCAGAGTGGCGCGCTTGGTTTCAAACGTTTTGATTTGTTCAGAAATGTTCATGTTAATTCCTTTAGTCTGCGATTTTGTTGGTGCTGTAGCGCCAGCGGTTTTATTGTTTTTCGAATCCTTCTGCTCATTGCCTGACGCGGCACGCAGCCTTTCATCGATTGATTTAACGGTCTGGATAGTGCCCTCGGCGTTGGCCGGCACGGTCACGACTGAGAGCTCATACCATTCCCACTTGGTGAACCTGACGCCGCCCTCGTCGATGTAGGCGTATTCGATAGGCCTGAAGCCAATAGACAGCCCTTTTACAAGCCCGAGCCGGATGCTTTGCCATGCCTCTTCAAGCCTTGCGGCAAGTTGGCTTGGTGCATCGGCCTGAGCCAGCGTGGCTTTGATTTCAATGCCGTCTGCAGTGACCTTTGCGCTGGTCACCTGACCTATTGGGGACTGATGGTCGTGCTGCCATAGCAGCGGGATAGGCAACTGAAACTTGGCCCCCTCGGGCATCACAATGTCGCCATAACGATCAGGTGATGGAGTTGTTGCAATGCCGGTAATTTCCCGAGTGTCTTCATTGACAGCCTTCACCTTCAAAAGGCTTACGGCGTGCTGATTCTTCATTTCCCTTCCTCCAGAAACGAAAAAACCCGCCTTGGCGGGTCGTTAAGAGCGGAATTTCTAAATGAAAAACACGCTGTATTCTTTTTTAGGTGACGCCGGATTTAGCGCCATAAGGTGGATGGCGTTAAAAAGCGCCATCAGCGGGTCGATCTTACCGATCCCGCTGGCTCCTTTTGTTACCAGAGGCGCATTGGCGCTGATCACCACCTTGGCATTACCAACGCACCAGTTCATCATAGGTTGATGGGCATGCTTAAGGGCACCTTCTGTGAGCTTTCGCTCTGCCGTTTTACACGCGCCACCAAGTCTCCAGCCCTGACTGACACCCACTACCAATTCCTGAGGTATTCCGGCATCAATCAGGCTATCCAACAAGGCACCAACGCTGGCTTGGTCCATTCCGACCTTATCCAGTAAGCCCGCTTCGTGGATCTGTGAGACATACATCGCCACTTCGTCAGCGTCTTCACCGAACGATTTAACGACTGTCATATCACCCTGTTTTACAAAGTCCATGATTTTGCTTTCTTCACTTTTTCGCCGCTCAATCGCCTTTTCATGGCACCAGGCGTGCGACCAGCTAAGCCATTCTCGGGTTTTCTTGTCTCTGCCAACGATGGAGAGGCCTAAAAGGTCATCAAGTCCGCCGCCGTCGATACCCACGGTAATGACTTCGCTGCGGCTCAGTATCTGCTTGAACGTTACGGATGGATCGGACTGCGCTTCCCAGTATTCGGCGCCTGCCCAGCGATCACCGCGAAGATTCATGCCGATTTCGACATTCAGGTGTTTCGCCAGAAACTTTCTCAGGCTTCCCTCATCTTCCTGAGAACGCTTGCGATACTCATCATCCAGCCACTCTTTGCTGACTGATCGCCCCATGTTCGGGTTGGTGATGTAAAAATTATCAGGATTACGGAAACCTTCGTTTTCAACCATTTCAGGCGGGAATTCGTAGAGAATACCGAGAGTCTTGCCATCCTTGATCACGCCATCACGAACGTTGCGCCAATAGTCCAGCTTTTTCTTAAATACGCCTGCAGGTGGTTCATCGCTCTGCGTGGTCAGGTAAATTACCCAACCTTCATTACGCGATACCTGACCACCCAGAGCCTCAATGAACATCGCATCGGCTTTGGCGTTTTTGCCGAACAGCCAGAGTTCTTCAACCAGGATGCGCCCGGCCTTTTTACCGGACACAGTATCGCTGTCTGCGGCCACTACTTTCAGGCTGTTACGGTTGACGCGGTGCGTGATGGTGCGAATGTGATCCTGAACATGAAATAACGCAGACAGTTCTTCATCTTCCCTCACCATGCTTGCGGCGGGCTTGAAGCAGTTGTCTGCAACCTCTTTAGTTGGTGCGAGGATCAGGTGTTCCTCGTCAGATCGCCAGCAAATGATCAGCGCCGTTAGCATGATTCCGGCAGCAATTGTGGATTTCGTGTTCTTTTTACTTATCAGAAGACCGTATTCACGGATCTTCTGATTGCCGGTTGCCTGGTCATAGCCACCAAATATCGCCAGCACAAAATCAAACACCCAATCTTCAGAGCATTCACCGAACGTTGGCTTACCGGGCAAGTCGGTAACCCTGAGTTCTTTAAAAATGGACAACGCGTGCTCGCCAGAATCCCTGTAAATGGGTGGCGGGATGATAGATTGACGGTTAACGAGCCTGCTGGCCCAGTCAACGCAAGCGGTAGACCATTCCGGCATTTACTATCTCCCGTTACTGACAACCAGTTGAGGTGGAGCCATTCCGATGAACTTGCTGGCGATTGCTTTGGCTGCGGCCTGCTTGGCGTCTTTCTTTCCACCCTCACCTTTTTTGCTGTGGATATAAGGAAGCATGGCTTTTGCGGCATCCTTACGGGTATCAATGTCTTCATTTCGGCTATTCATGACCGACTTCAGGAACTCAAGAGGGTCATCATATTCATCTGCAGCACGGTCGATTTCTGCCTGCGGTTCGGACTCTGGTTTTACCGCTGGGGTATTAACTTTTTTCCCAAAGGTCGGCACATCATCAACTTCGATTTTTTCTTTCTTTTTACGAGCAATAAAAGCGATGACTTCCGGGTCTTTAGCAAGCTGCGACCCCTTGGAGCGCGCGGATTTCTCCGAATACCCAGCCTTTATTGCCGCATCTTTTTTTGACATACCGGACATCAGCGCCAGCGCGTATTTTCGCTTCTGGGCTGTTAACATGTTTACACCCTCCAAAAGGGGATATTTTCTGCGCGTGAGAGGGGGCGAGGTTTCGTATCTAAATCGTCAAAATCCTTCGACCCTCCCCCCACCCAATGGGAATAGATATCATTCGAAATGAAATAGTTGCAAGTGCAGTCACTTACAAAGGCGCATGACATCCATTCTCATTTGCCTTTCATGTCGGCCTTTGTCTTCTTGAGGTGACAGCCTTCATCACCACAGCAGAGGATTTGGCAGTTCTCATCGGTATCAGCACCACCCTGATGGAGTGCCACCTTGTGATCAAGTTCGAAACCGTGAGGATATTCGGTCAGGCGTCCACACATAGCGCAGCAGGGATTGGCTAACCACAGACGTTTACGCCGTGACTGAAGCTTCCAACCTGTGATTCGTGTATCAGCCACCTTAACTGGCTGAACTCGCTGTGTTCGGTCTACTGTAATTCGGGGTTTCAGAGTTGCTAGCCTTACCATTAACACTCCTTACTATTTATCCGCCACGCCCGGCGTCTCTCAGTTCGTTGACAACCATCTGGATGCCTCTCAACTGGATCACCATCTGCATGGTCTACCAGCGACCAGCATGGATAGATAACCGGAGCGCCTAATGCATCACCTACGGCGTAATCGGCCGGCTTTCTGCTATCCCAGTGGGTCAGTACACGTTCAATCTGCTGTCGCGGTACGCTGTAGCACACGCCATGTATCAGGCGCGGTAGCGTGATGAAGTCAGCACGTGTCTTGTCAGCCACTATCAGCCGTTCAGCTATCTGTGTCTGATACTGTGGAGGGCGGCCTGTACCAAGATAAAAACTCACTAGCGAATCAGGGTAGCGCTGCAGCCACCCTTCAACCTGGGGAAGGAAGTTTGGTACTGGCTCAGCGTCATCCTCAACCACAACAACGCGGCAAAGCTGAGCAGCAGCCCATTCAAGCGCGCGGCGGTGGTTCCAGTTGGCGCCATTGTCGCCTTCATCAATCAGCAAATGAGCCTGAAGCGATGTGGCAAGCGCAGCTGCCTGGTTCCCTCTGGAATGATGGCCGACTACAACAAACTTTATTTGTGCTTCCACCATGCATACTCCCTTCCAATACCATCAGTGCGGAATACGGTATGCACGCGCGGGCCGGTAATGACACGGTCGCCAAATGTTTTGGCAACAATACCAAACGCAATCATGTCCCCTACCGCAGCAGATGCCTTCTCCATCTTCCAGAATCGATAGCTCTCTATCCGATAGAACAAGCGAACGATGGCATGTGCAAACGACATAACGTCTTCACGCTCGCCGCCTAACAGCCCGGCATTCAACATCACATCATTACGATGCATCGCGAGAAAATCTTGATAGATTCGCTCCGGGTGTTTATCGCTAGCCCAAACATCTGCATAGGTCTTTGGTTCGGAGCCCACATAAACCTTTCCAGGCTCCATTTCTGCCCACGGCGCCCTCAGCATTTCTACGTCTGTGCCATCTGTACACCAGACAAAACGGTATTCAGGATGATCGCGTAGGTGTTGCCAGATGTGCAGCCAGCGGCGGAAGTAGACGTTCATCTTCACATCAGGAACGCGATACAGCTCAACGTCCTGCGGGGCATCCTGAAGCTCATCCACTAAGGCAATGCGCCTACACTGCTGAAGTGAAGCCGCCCACCTGGCCAGCATGTCCGAAGATGCCGCCATCTTGGTACCGCGTTGCGGGTCTATTTGAGTGGTTAGTAGCGTTGTGATTACCACGTCACGACGCTGCCGATATTCAACATACCCGGTAAATCCAGCATCACGCCTATCGTTATGCACCTTCACATTTCGTTCAACAAGAGCCAGCCTGTCTGGCTTAGGAACGGATCGCTCTACTGCCTCATGCTCATCGAGTGAGTGAATCAGCGATGCCGAACCAACCACATCGGCATAGGCCCAAGTTGTCAATCCAGCATTGTGAATGCGAAGCGCCAGATCACTATGCTCGTACATACCACGGCCATAAACCGGGTCAAATCCCCCAACCTTTTCAATCGCGCTGCGATGATAGTACAGCATCACGCCACGCTGCCCGGTGTAGGCAACGTGTTCATCATCAGCATGCAGCACCGCAAGATCTTGAAGTTTTCTTGGTCCAGCAAGGTCAAGGAATTGGTAAGCCAGGTGCGGTTCTGGTGAGGCTATGTATGGAAGATGCCAGCCATCTGCAATCGGCCACGCGTCATCGTCCCATAAGAACAGGTGTTCGCAACCGGCGCTAATTAACGCCTCAAGGCTGGCATTTTTCGTTGCCACAATACCGCGAGATTCTTCATGTCTGAAAAGCTGAATCCCATCAGGAACAGCTGCCGCCGGGTTTGAACCATCGTCTACAACAACCACCAGCGCACCAGGTGGCAAATGCTTAAGGTGTTGCGAGATAGCCCTTGCTAGCACTTCTGGGCGCTGATGCGTTGATATCGCGATACCAATACGTGAAAAAGCCTGCTTGTTGGCAGGCTCATAGTGAACGCCGTCAATAATCACCTGCATGGAAATACCTTACTGCTCAGCAGGATTGGTGTAAGTTGCCACCGTGCGGTTATCGCGGTTTACCAGATATGCAGTGTCACCGGGAAGAAGAGATATCTTGTTTTGACCGCCTGTACTTGCATTTGCATAGATGGCTTTCTCTGCCCGCTTCCACTCGATAGCATCAACAGGGAAGATCACTTCGTTCAGGTTCGCAGTTACAATTTTCAGTGTGTACATGGTGGTTTCTCTTAGTGGTAGTAGTGATAATAAAAAAGCCACCAGCCCACTGATGCAGGATGATGGCCTTTGTGGTTGCATTATCGGTGGCACTCAGTGAATGCCACCTGTAATGCCTATCTTGGTTTTGGTGGAGTTGGAGGCGGTGCAGGCCGCTTCACTTTATCCCCTGGCTTGTAAGGCGGTGGTGTTGGGGCTTTCCTTCCCATGATTATCTCCCTAACGATGTGCGCCATTGGTTCAGCGTGACCACCTGGCCGGCGCAGATTAATAGGGCTGTTTGCAGCGCCAGCGTGTAGCTCACCGCATCACCCCAAGTGTTTCCCTGCAGCTCTGACCGCTCGCATGGCGTGAATACTGTTTCAGGGGGAAGGATTATTACCTGCTCTGGCGCCGGCGGTGGAGTTTTGCTGCAGGAGCTCAACGACAGCATCAGGCATACGCTCAGCAGCGCAGGGATTATCTTTAATCGCTTCACGGAATTTCCTCTGCAAGATGTCGTACTGCTGGCGTAGCTGCTGCTCATGCAGCTGTTGTGCAGCCACCAGTGTGCGGTTCTGAGCATCCTGAGCCTGCAGCGTAGCTATCAACCCCGCCTGCTTGCTGTTTTTCAACTGCTCCGTTGAAAGCCTCTGGCTGGTCAACTGCAGCTCTTTTCGATAACCCCAGTTGCTGACGGCCAGCCAGGCGACCAATCCGAGAGCTACTGCCACCAGCATTGCTTTCCAATTTGGCAATGGGAACCAATTCATAGCAGCACCTTACGCGCCATGTCATACCGCGCCTGGCGATCAGATAATCCGTTGATGCCACCATTGATACGTTGGGTTACCCATTCGATATCGTTGGCATTGCGGCCACAATCGCGAGATTTCCAGAACCAGCCGGCAGAACGCATCGCGTTACCGTCGCTCTCCAGCAGTTGAGGATTGCCAACCAGTTCGAGTTTCAGCGCAATACCGCACGCTCGGTAGTTGTCCTGGCCGGTAACCTGAATCAGCCCACGCCCACGATATTTCCAGCCATCACCGCGTGATTTATTGCCCAGGCGATCGGCGTATACCAGGTTTGCAATCGCCGGCTGGTTTGCCACGTGTGCCGTTGTACGTCCAAGCATGCCAGCCTGATAGGGAGTGATGCGCTTCCCAAAGGTTGAAAGCAATCCCTGTGGCGTGTAGTTCAGGCTCTCTACCGTGCGGGTAAAGCCAGCTGATTCATGCCCAACCTGAGCAATAAACATTGCCTGTGCCGCTGGCTTCTCGATTGAGAACTCAGCAAAGGTGGCGAGCAGATGAGGATACCAGCGCGCAGCTAACCCGGCGCTGATACCAGCCGCCCGTTGAAATTCGTTTTGTGTCATTGTGGCCTCAAGGGGTGTAGCAGTTTCGCGATGTTCCCCTTAACCCGGTACAGCGCGATGCAGATAATGAGATTCGCCGCGATTACGCCCCAGTGTGTTTCCTGGTACTGCTGAGCAATGAAGCGAAACGGGATCCATGAATAGGCGCAGATAACCAACCATGCCAGCCAGGCTATCCATGCCCGGTGCCGGTAACCTGTTTTTCTGAAGCATGCCAGGCGGCAGACAATCGCCGAGCACAGCAACACATTCAGCACAACAAGTGGATCACTAGTCGTTACTGTGTGAATGAGGTTTAACCACATCACAGAGATATCGTTACTTGCCATTCGCGCCTCCCCGGAATCTGGAAAACAGCGATGTCGGATCCTCCATCTTCTCACTGACGAAGGTAAGCAGCTTGACCGCGACGGCAGAGATGATCAGCGCACCTAACGGCTCTAGCGGGGTATCGTTGTAATTAAGCCATGCTGAAAGCTTGGCGCCGGCAACACTCGCACCGAGCACGCCAGTGCCAAATGAGACAACGAACGAGAAAGCCTGTCTGATTCGCGGAATGTCTTTGGCTTGGGTGACGTAGAACATCGCACCGATGAACGCGCCAAAGATAACCCCGTAGTCAATGCCAACTGCAGGAGCCGCAATCGTGGCCGACACCAGCGCAGTGGTGCCAGTCGCAGTTAATGGATCGGACATCGTTACTCCTCATTGCTGTAATTGTCCTCTCCATACCGAGGGCATAAAAAAGCCGCAGTCTACGCCACGGCTAATAGGGTTCAGCCACCAGCCGTAAACGATTTGGCGATACGGGGTGTGCCAGGTGTGTGTCGGATGTTGGCTGGGGCTGAAAACAAGAAAACCCCGCCGGAGCGAGGTTTTAATTTTGGTGCCGGTCATTACATTTATGGCACGATATCAAATTAACGCTAAATATGGACTATTTAATTAACTTTTGCAATACCCTGTTGTGAAAATGTCGCTTTTTGTTGTGATCGTGATCTCGACAAAGATACGAGCCCCTCCCGATCAAGCCTCTGGAATATTCCACACATCAACGACCAATACTGACCATAGTTTTTTGACCAGTTTGGCGCGGATACCTGAAGTAGCTCAGCCACTTCTTGGCACTGGTAAGCTTTACCGCCCATTATCCTGGCTTTCACATCTTGGGCGGCCAACCAAATTAACGCCCTCAGCTTTTCGATCGTCTTACCAGCTATGCGCTTGCCCATCACTTTTATGCGAGCACAGAATTCACTCCAAGCCCAGCGGGTGATCTCTTCTTGATGGCTGAATGAAATATCGCCTATGTAACACCATGCAAGCCAGCTACGCTGATTGCTCGCGATTGGGTAAATGGCACGGCGCCACGAAGTGGCTGAAAACGTGGCAGGATCGATAAGCGCAATTGCCCCTGAACTCGGTCTGGTTTCAGTGCCAGGAACAGGTGCGCTGTGTATTGTAATTCGCCTTCCGTCCGCTTCCACGATAGTGCGTCTCTTACGCTTCAACCGCGTAGTGCATACTTGCGTTGATTCAGTAAATGCCTGCAATTGCCCTTTTGTCTTACCACTGGTATCAGCAGTTGCCATCATGAAACATTCCCGGATGTACTGCAGGTATTGTTCGGACATAATCATGCATTTTCTCCAGGCGTCTGGCCCGCATGCCAGCTCGCCTATTACTCCACACTTATGAAATGGCGCCGATCGATAACGAGTGGTCGATGAATCTGAACCACAGTTCGATCTGAGTGCCGTGCTCTTCTTCCCACCGTGACATGTCACGATGCAATTCATCATGGTGTTTACGGCAAAGTGGGATGGTAAAAAAATCGTGCGCCTTGGTTCCCATGCCGCCCTGCCCGTGGCCAATGATGTGATGGGGGTAGTCCGAGGGTGCTCCGCAGCATGCGCATGGCTGAGACTTAACCCAACGGGTAAACTTCTCGCTGGTCCAGCGCTCACGCTTTGGAATCTTGAATAACGCCTTTGGCGGGGCCGGATCGATGACTAACGTTTTGGCCGCTTTTTTGGCTTTCTCGGCAACAATCTGACGTGCAGCCGGCGTATGCTCGATGTCTGATTCTTTCTTAACCCCAGCAGGCACGCTATGCGGCGCCACACGCAGTGATGCAGCGGCCACCTCTTCAGGGATCAGATCGATGACCTCTTTTACCCATGCCCACCAGCAAAGCTCCGGCAACGTCAGCTGGTGGGATTCGTCAAACATGAAGTGCGCGCGGGCGCGGTAAACGACAAAATCAGCCACGTTCTGTTCTGCCAGCTTATTCAGCATCGGGCTCGTCTGCTCACGGTACTTGTTCTGGTGGTGCCAGCACATCCTGATACTGTGGTCGCCGTATTCCATCACGCTGACGTTCTTGTCGTGATATCCGTCAGTGGTGGCGCATTGGCATTCAAAACCACGAGCTAACCAATCGCGCATAGCAGCAGACCCACCAGCGGCGCTTAGCACTCGCTCATGCGTGAAGAACGATCGGAAACGTGGGTCAGTTGCCAATTGCTGCTCTACTGTCGGCAACGCGCCAGATGGCATCTTGCGAAACTCAGGTGGAACTCTGGTCACCATGACCCGATCACCAAACAATGACATCAGATCAGCACCTGGTTTCAATATCACCTGGCCGAGCTCGCTGATGATGATAGGTTTCAACAGGCAACGCATGGCATCACCTCGCTGATTCTCAGTTCCACTTTCCCGCCCTTCGTGACCGGTCCCCACTCAGCCTCTATGCGCTTAATCTGGCTGTCATCCAGCCATACGCCTGCCTGCGTCATCGCATCGAACAATGCCTTGAAGTAGTTATCCAGATCCCGGCGTGCTTTATTCGGCGGCCAGAACACCACATGAACCGAGATATTGGCGCTGATCGGCTTAGGCCGGCGGCGCAGCTGCTCGATTACCTGTGCGATAGCCTCTGCCTGGAAAGCTCTACCTCGTTCACTGACCAAAGTGCGCCCACGTGACGATCCCTTGTTAGGGGAACGCCAATAGCCGTTAACGCTTGGTGGGAATGGCAACGTTAATTTCATGCAGCCACCTCGCGCAATGCCTCAGCGCCAATACTGATTAGCTCATCGCGGCTTACAGTGGTGAATTGGCAACGTGGTTTAATGAATGGGCGCCAGATCAGCAGCATGCTTCCCTTGTTATTGCCGTTCACTTGCTTACCCGTTCCGGCGTTAATGAACGATATGCGGCCATCGGTGATCAACCTGACTTCATCGACTGACTTCAACGCCAATGAGAACCAGCTCACGGAGGTATCCGCGGGTATTAGCATGACGACCGGCTGATTCTGCACCCGGCATTGTTGCGTGGCCTTTTCAACCCAAGGCTTAATCGCGCTATATGGCGGATTGCACCAGATGGCGCCGTAGCTCTCCCAATCGACTGCCAACGCATTATCCTGCTCAGTCAGGTAACGAGCGCACAGCGCGTTGTTCTTGTCTGCTGCAGCATCCAGGTAAAACCCAAACTCAACATCAAGCGCGCTGAATATCTCGAGCGGTGTTTGCCACCGGTCTTTATGCTCTGGTGGCGTATGGCTGACGCCAAGATAATCTGACTTCATGCAAAATTCCCCTCTGCCTTACGAACCAGATAGCGCACTACGCAGTAATCAGTGCTGAACCGCTGGCGTTGCCATTCAATCAACCAGCCTTGACGCTGGGCATACTTTCGAAAATCACCGCGTTCTTGCCATGTACGGCGTGCTTCTCTGAGCATCCACCAGCGCCACACGCGATGAGCAATTACCAGCAGCGGCATAACCTCAATTCCAGATACGCACTTCATGCTGAAGGCTCCTTCTCAACGGCAACCAGGCGGTAGAAATAAACCCACTTACCCGATTTGCTTTTTACCATCCGGCGCTCTTTCACCAGTCCCTGGAATGGCTTGCTGAACTCACGCAGACGAGCGCTGATGGCTGCTTGCGTGTCGTAAACCCCGTACATTTCCACCACCAGCCGTTCAAGGTCACGCAGTGTGCGCCATGTTGCCCCTGCAGCGGCATGTCGCACGCGGCAAATCTGACTATCTGGGTTGTCTTTCAGGAAACCTTCGCGAACCAATCGACGAATGCCCTTGTTGATGCGTTCGCTTTCTAATGCGTCTACCGGGATCGTTAATTTCTTCATGAATTCTTCCCCTTGCGGCCGCGCATGCTGGCCCATGTGAACGGCACCCAAATTCCGCCATCGGTCTGGCGATCCATCACTCGTTCGCCAACCATGCCAACCATTTCCTCAAAAGTTTTGTTGGTCAGCATCCCCGTAGGCTTCAACTGCAACTGGCGCCGATCAACGATATTGGTCAGCAGATTAGTTTCGTAGTCGGAGCCTTTCTGCAGGCCCACTTCATCCAGCACCAGAAGATCAAGCCGGCAGAGGTCGCGCAGCAGATCGGCCTCCTTGACTGGGCTGTCTTTGCTGAACGTGGCGCGGTGGTTTTCGAATAGCTCTGAAACAGTCATGACCATCGCCGAGTAACCGCGTTCGATCAGGTTTCTTGCTATGGCGCTGGCCAGATGGTTCTTACCTGTGCCGCAGTTGCCGGAGAACACAAAACCCCCGTGACTCTTGCCGAACGCGGTCACAAAACCTTTCGCAGCATCCAGGGCGGCCTGTTGTTCAGGGCATTCCACGCGGTAATTACTGAATGAGCATTCTCGGTGCATAGGTTGAATGCCTGAGCGGCCGATGATTTTCTCCATGCGCGCTTGGCGATTCTGATCCGTGATCTGCTGGTTCGATTTCAAAGCCTCTTCCGCCTGAAATTTCTTCCAGCCTTCGACGGTCGTGAAGCGTGGTTCGACATGTGCAGGTTTTAGCGCCAACAGGCGCGCCATCACATCAGTTGACGATGCCATCATGTTCACCCCCTGTTGGTAAGCCATTGCTGAAGCCAGGCGGGATTGCGCCTGTAGCTGGTGTTACGCGGTGATTCGTGCTGGTTTGCCATTTACCGTTGATACAGGCTGGACGCCCTTTCTTGTCCCATGCAGTGCTTGATTGCTGATAGCCTGGAAACTTCGTGGGAGCAAACAGCGTTGTAGGGCGCAGATAATCCGACATGGCCAAGTCGTTTCCCCATTTCGCATTCATGTAATCAACGGTTTGCACCAGTTGCTTGACAGTGAACCCATCGCGAATGCGTGCCCGGATGTTTTCCAGTGAGGTTTTCGAGGTCTGATAGCGGGAACCAGTCACAAGGTTCAGGTGTTTTAAAACCTCCTTCGCTTGGTCAGTGATCAACACTTCAGGGTCGGTCTGCGCAGCAGGCTGACAAGTAGGTTTTTTACCTGATGGATCTTGTTTTGAATTTACTGACGGATCCCCTCCAGATTCTGGCGGGTGAGAACTGCCCTTTTTCGTGTTTTCTGAACGTTCGGATTCTGAACGTTCAGATCCTGACCTGTCAGTTTTTGAATGGTCAGATTCTGACCTGTCAGAATCTGGGCGGTGAGACTCGATGCTTAATGCTGCGGCCTTCAGCTTTGGCACATTCAGGGTGTAAATATTGCTGTCGTTTCGCTGCCCTCTACGGCGCTCCTTGCGTGTCAGCCATCCATCACTTTCTAATTCGCCGATCGCTGTCGTGACCGTACTGCGGCCAGCACCGATCTCACGGGCAATTTTCTCAATCCCCGGATAGCAGATCCCCTCATCATTCGAGAAGTCAGCCAGACGAAGCATTACAAGCAGCTTGGTACCCTTTACACCGTGTGCAGCGCATCCGTCCCAGACGTAACTTGAGACTTTCACGCTCATACAGCAGCTCCCGGCGCCGGCAGTGCCAAATATTTGCAGCGATCCACAACTTCCTGCAAAGCGCTGTGGGTGACAGGCATCCAGCCGCCCGGTATTCTCATCACATAACGCAACGGCATGAGCGGCTTTGAACAGCTTGAAGCCACACACCGAAATTGCCCACGCAGCCGACTATCTGCTAATCTGTTCATGCGTTAATTACTCCACACGTTTAATTGATGCAATCGACGCCCGGGACCGCATATCCTGGGCGTCACCCTCTCCAAACATCATCACTGTCACCGCGTAAATCTCAGCCACCAGCGATTGGATCCGGTAACCCTTCGCTTTCAGTTTTTTGCTCTCGTCGCTGTCCAATACCCCATCAGCTGTAAATTCGTTATGCGCCTTGGCAAACAGTCCCAGCGCCGACAACAGTTCGTTGAACTTCACCAGCAACTCTTCGTTATCCACCTGCTCAATCTCCGGTAGCTTCACGAAAACGCCACCAGCCCGTTTGCACATCGCTTCAGTGATATCGCTACGACCAGAAATCGACTCCATTTCAGCTGCCATACCTAGCGGCACGACTTGACCAGACACCTGGCGAACGCGGTTGCGCAATGCGTTTTCGGTACCGGCCACTGGGTCCAGCTGCTGAGCCATCGCGCTGTACTTACCAGGGAACAACGTGATCAGCTTGTGTATCGCTTCGCTGATGTCGTCCTGGGTCGGAAAGTCTTTGTTGTCCACACGGTTTCTCCGTTTCTGTGGTTTTGGTTAAGCCGCTGGCGCGGTAGACTTTTTGTAAAGAGAGAGATCAACTTTCAGTTCACCACCAGTAATAACCTGGATCTCGAATGCTCGACCTTTGGGAATAATCTCCCCCCAACCCGATACGGAGGCATGCGACAGCCCTAATGCCTTGGCTGTTTTGCCCACCCCATCGAAGTACGAAATAACATCATCTTTTTTCATGGCTCACTCTTTGGTAAGGGAATGGAACACTTGGATAGTAGGATATCTTACATTAAAGAGTCAAGGAATCCTACACTGCTAAATGGTAGGATTGCCTACATGGAAATGAATGACCGAATTCGATCAAGACGCAAAGAGTTAAAGCTAACTCAGGACACCTTAGCCAAGCGCATAGGGGTCAATCGTGTCACCGTCACTGGCTGGGAGTCAGGCGACTATAAACCTGGTGGTGAGAACCTCCAGGCTCTAGCCGCTGCCCTAAGCTGCAATCCAAACTGGCTTCTTGAAGGTGGCGATATTGACGAAAACATCACATATGTAGGCAAGGTTCGACCAGGGCTTGTCCCTGTTGTTGGTGATGCCGTTTTAGGAGTTGATGGCATGATCGACATGGTCGAGTACCGTGGTGGATGGCTGAAGATTTATAGCGATGACCCGAATGCATACGGGCTTCGTGTTCGCGGCGATAGCATGTGGCCACGCATTCAGTCTGGTGAGTTCGTCCTCATCGAACCAGGCACCTCAGTGCATTCTGGTGATGAAGTTTTCGTTCGCACAGCTGACGGTCACAACATGATTAAGGTGCTCAACTACACTCGCGAAGGCGGCTACCAGTTTACCAGCATCAATCAAGACCATAGACCAATCACACTGCCGCAAAATGCAGTGCTGAAAGTAGAGTATGTGGCCGGCATCCTCAAGGCTTCGCGCCATGTTGAGGATGAGGAAGTCAATCACAAAATGGTTTAGCCATCGTTACTTGGCTAACCATCATTGCGGCATTGCCGAAGATGTGCATACAGCTTGAACAAGCCCCTTGTTTGTTCACAATCCAAAATTAGTAAAACTCATATACGGACTGGAGATTGTCTATGGTTCAGCACACGGCGATAATATCCTCTGAAGAGGATGCGCTGCGCTTTGTTGAGATGTATGTTTCTGGACAGGAGCTTCCTGATGGGATTTCATTCAGCGGCTGGCCGAACCTGACATTTAGGCTTACTGGTGAAAAATTTCACGGTAGTCTTACTCCTTCAGTAATGAAGGGATTTATTGAGATGCAATCACAGATCAATAAATCATACGCTCTGCTAAAATACGGGGTTCCTGACCCACGGAAACTTTCCAAGGAAGAGAAAGAATCCATAGAAATACAGGTGGTTGTAGAAGAAGGCTCATCCATAATTGAAGTAAATATGGATGGTTTGCTTGGTGAAGTTGCTCACGCGGTGGTCGGAAAAATGGGTCCTCAAGAGATCATCATCACGATTTTGGGAACAGCCCTGATATGGGGAGGGGTGTCCCTGTTCAAAAAATACCTTGAGGATCGTAAAGAAGTTAGAATGGCAGAATTAAAAAAAGAGAGCGATAGGGAACACCTATCAACAATCCAATTCATGTCAGAGCAAGAGACAAAACGCACAGAGCTGCTAACACAGTTGATTAACGAGAAACCAAAGCTTGACAACATGGAACGTCTTGCGCACGACGCAAAAACAGATCTGGTAAAATCATTTTCTAAAGCTGAGACAGCGGAGGTTGCTGGAGTTGTTTTAGATCAGGAACTTACTAAAACACTTACAACCAATGCCAGAAGAAAATCAGTAGAAATGCGAATGGACGGTATTTATCGTATTGAAAAAGTAGACTCTACTGATCCAGAGGCATTCAAAGTTCAAGTCCGAAATGTAGAAACTGATCTGAGGATTTCATGTATTGTTCAAGATGTTTTCTTGGATGCTATTGAATTTAAAAGAGCATTACAACAAGCTGAATGGGAAAGAAAACCTGTACATCTTTCCATCAACGCTAAGCAGCTTGATGGTGAAATAAAAAGTGCGATAATTCTGTATGTTAAATCAGTAGATTAACACCCCATTAGCCCGGCCACCGCGCCGGGTTTTTTGTGCCCACTCCCTCCCTACCCCCCTACTGCGTTCCCCTTGATTCCACCAGCCCAACATTCACCCAATCCGAAATGTCAGATTCCCTACAATTTGATATTGACTTAAAATGTCAGATATCCTACATTTGATTCATCAGCAGCGAACAGGCAGGACGCCCACGAAGTAGCCGCCCGAGGCACACGAAGATCGGGATGATTCGCTGAACCAGGATTACAGCAGAGGGTTACACTATGGCACACGTAAACACAGCACAGCAGATCGAGAAATTCAAAAAGATAGCGCCGGCTATCGTTGAAAACTTAAAAGCACGTGTAACCAGCGCAATGGAATCCGATGAAATCATGCAAGCCATTCACGAAGAAATCCTGAACTTCTTCGTTAAACAACAACAGATGGCTGTTGAATATATGGCTTTCACCGAAGTCCAGCGCGCACAATTTTCCGCCCTGATGTATACCCTGCTTGAACCGTTGGCAGGCGCATTTAAAGGGAAAGAAAACCCTAAATACTCCGCCTATGTAGCCGCCACGGGAAAAGCTGGAGCACTTAATTTCATGGTGAACGCATAACTCACAACCGCGCCCTACGGGGCGCACTGAGGCAATCATGAGCAAAAGAGGTTGGCGGTCTTTGGTTTATTGCGTTGGTGGTTGTGCTGTGTTCTGGCTGCTCTGTTTTGTGGTTGTCGCCGGGTAACCGGCGCACATCGGAATGCTCACTCAGCCGATTCCCTAAATTCTGGGAGCGGTGAAGGATCTTGACCCATGAGTGAGCAGCCCAATGTGAAGCGTCTTTTCTCCCCTGCTGCTATCAGCTTCGGCTATGACGGCTTCAGAGGGAACATGAGAACCGGGAGCCTGACCCATGACGAGAACAGGCGCTCAGATGGAGGATTTCATCATGTGACAGGTCACAGTAGTCTTAGAGCAGTAGCCAGAAATTTGAATCGGTCATTCGGAGTTATGCGGCGGCATCCGAAATGACGAATCCGCCGAGTGGGTACGTTCAGCGGTTCGCTTGCTATCCCCACCGAGCTGGCTGGAAGGTCAGCACCACTCTCAAAGAGCGCGGGCGTGCAAAACTGCATCTACCCCGGCGAACGTTAGTACCGAATCCCGGAGAGGGTTCGCCAATAGCGGGAGAGGATCGCTCTTTTTGATAGTGGTTCAAGGCTGGAAACTTCGGGGCGTTGTTTACCAGCCACCACACCAAATGCGCCGGGCCGGCGGCACTGCAGCGAAAGCGAGCGCAGATATCCGGCAAAAATGCGATTGCTGTGTGTAGTCTTTGGCGGCCACGCCGAACTTCAACCACAAGGGTGAAGATAATGTTCATAGGCTGGCCGCTACTTTTTCACATATCTGGTGGCGTACTGTGTCGGCCCCTAATTTATATCTACACAGTATAAATACCCGGCGCGGTGCGCCACCTGATGTGTGAGTAATTAACCGGGAGCCAGCGCTATGCGGGCGTCTGGCCTCCCTTCTTAAAAACCGATTTTCTATCTGCGGAAAATTGCCAGTTTCTGGCAGGGATTCGCTTTGCCGAAAATCAGTGTGGGGTAATTAAATGGCCAAGAACTCTACCGAAGCCTACGGGGCCAGCGGAAAAACCAACGTACTCAATTTTGAGCCCGAACGGCTGCACCTTGTAACCGACACAGCACACCCGCTCTACGATGAGCGCATTCACTTGCCGCTTGATGAGGCAATGGTATTAAACATCATGGATCAGGGTGTACTGGAGCCAATCATCGTTTGGAAAGACCCTGAAACCGGCCTCTCATGCGTGGTTGCTGGCAGACAGCGGGTGCGGCATACCCTGGAGGCCAATAAACGCCTGGTGAAAGAGGGAAAGAAACCGAAACTCGTTCCAGCCGTCGTCAAACGCGGCTCCGCTGTTCGCATGGCACAGGCAATGATCAGCGAAAACGAAATTCGCCGAGCCGATACCCCATTGGGGCGCGCCAAGAAGATGGCCGATGCGTTGGAACGCGGCCACGATGAAGAAGATTTGTCACTGATGTTTGGCGTCGGTGTGCAGACGATCCGCGCCACACTCGCCCTGCTCGATGCCACTCAGGCCGTTAAAGATGCGGTTGAAGCAGGCGCCGTTACCGTTACCCAGGCGCGCCAGCTGGCGAACCTCTCACCTGATGAGCAGCGCGAAAAAGTGAAGGAGGTGGAAGCTGCTACCGCCGGCACCAAAGGCCACGAAAAGGCACGCCGGCAGCGCCAGGTGATTGGCGATGCCAAACCCCGTATGAAGTCCCGAAAAGAAATCACGAAAGCCCTGGAAAGTGCGAGCGGTGATTACGCTCAGGCACTCCGCTGGGTGTTGGGAGACGAAGCATGACAACCATCAAGCGCTTTACCCCTGACTACAAAATGCACGCAGTTCGCTTTGAGGCTTTCGCACGTGAAGCTGAGCATGGCGAGTTAGTTCAGTTTGATGACCACCAGCAAGTAGTGAGCACCCTGGAGGCTGAGCGCGATGCGCTGGAAATCCGCCTGAGAAATGCTCTTACCAGTGAGCAAGAAGCCATCCAGCGCGCTCACGCAGCCAATCAAACCGCTGATGCGCTGGCTTTGGAAAATGTGGCGCTGAAGTCGGCGCACCCGCAGCCATTCGGTCGCGAGATGATGAAGGCACTGGATGCCTATGAGAAGCATCAAGACGAGGTTCCTGAGACTGGGATGCTTGATGCATTTTTCATTCTTCGAGACAGCATCAGGGTAGAAACCCCAGCCACTGACGCAGCACTTGCAGCTATCGAAGCGCAGGGAGTTGAGAAGTTCATCAAGCTGAAGATGGAACAGCTTGCCAACATGCATCCAGACACCCACGCATTTGGCGCTACAGCCGAGTCTCTGCGCGCTCAGATTAACGAACTGCAAGCATTCGCCGCCAAAATTCGGGAGGCCAAATGAAAGAGCGCGACATCGAAAAGCTTAACGACCACCAGCTGGTAGACCTGAAAAACGATATCGAAAGAGAGCAGAAGCGTCGGGCAGATGGCCAAAAGGTGACCACGTATTACGTCGTTACCTGCATCACTGAAGCTGAGCACTTTTCCGATATGGATTGCGCCATGCGCTGCTTGCAGATCAGAACGAAAGAGCTTCAGGAATGGATGGCTGAAGACCAGGAAAACCGTGATTACGTAAACCGATGCACTGACATTGTTAGCGTGAAATTGCAGGTTAAAGAAATGAACCTCGACCATTTCAACATGCGCGTGGCAGAGAACTACTTCGATGACATCTGCTACCCGGAGGCCAAATGAAAGAGCGCCCAGTGATTTTCAACGGCGAGATGGTTCGAGCCATTCTCGACGGCCGCAAGACCCAGACGCGGCGGGTTGTGAAGGTTCAACCTGAATCACCAGGGTTTGGCCTGCGCTATATCACCGAATCACTTAACAACCGTGATACCGGGAAATACTTCTGGTCGCAATCGGACGCCTGCGGCATCAACAAACCCCGGTCAAAACCATTTGCATGCCCATTCGGCCAGGTAGGCGATCGGCTCTGGGTCAGAGAGGCATATCAAGGCCCATTGTTCAACTTCGACCAGATGGAGACTTATCTCGAAGACACCTCCAAATTTGAACGCCCGGAATTCTGCGAGTACCGCGCTGATGGTGGTAAGACGCCGGAATATTACGACGCAGATGACAACCTGCGCTATGGATGGAAACCATCGATCCACATGCCGCGCTGGGCCAGCAGAATAACGCTGGAAATCACCGCCGTGCGCGTTGAGCGCCTGAACGATATCAGCCACGAAGATGCAAAAGCTGAAGGTTGTTGCTACGGCCGTGGTGGCGGAGTTCCTGACTTCGCTGTTACTCCAGCAGACCACTTCCCGACGCTATGGGCATCCATCTACGGCGAAGAAAGCTGGAACGCCAACCCCTGGGTGTGGGTTATCGAGTTTCGTCGTGTGGGAGGTGCGTGATGCCAGCAAATGAACTGAAGCAGCAAGCTGAAGCGCTCGGCATCGCCCTGAGCTTTGATGCGAACTTCTGGAACATGGGCCCGTGCGTCATCGCCACGTTCCCCACTCACAACGGCGGCGGGTGTGATTCAGCATTGGCCTGGATGAAAAATTTCAGCAGCAGAGATGATGCAGAATCCTATGCGATGAAGGTTGCCATCCGCAATGCAAGCCCAGGTGACAGCGCTAGGGAGGTGGAGCGTGGGTAATCGAAAAGCAACATGGGATATCCAACTACATACCCACTGCCCAGGGTGTGAGCTGAGTTTTGACCTGATGGAAGACAGTGATTTTAAAGCCGACTTACATTGCGACCCGCTTGAAACCGACTCACATCGTAGCACCAATGTTTGGGTTAGCTGCCCGCACTGCGGCGAAGAATTTACCGTCGATTTCGAATACTGAGGAGTCCCAGCATGGCTAAGCGTAAGAGCAACAGGCAGGCCAGAGCCTTGCTTTGTGTATCGGCTCCAGGCCCAGAAGACTGTTTCCGCATTAGTAACCGGCGCTGGCAGGTTTACGGCTCCAACTATCCGCACGCATGGCAACACGCCAAGACATCCCGCAGCCAGCGCCGTGCTGCAAAAGTCATTCAGGCATTGTGGGCTGAAGCCCAGGAGAAAGCATTATGAGCATATTCATCGGTGTGATTCGCACACTAATTTTTGTAGCAGCAGTGCTTCTGGTTTCTGCCATGAAAGTCACTGTGACAGGGCCTTTCGGTTACTTCATCGCTGGCATGTTACTCAGCTTCTACTGCTGGTTAATTCTGAAGGCACTGGACTACATGAAGGAATACCGGCATGGACAATAAGCTGAGCGAACTGAAAGCGGCCGCAATGGCAGCAACTCCCGGTCGAATTGGTGACCGCATCGATGGCTCTGGGAGCATCAAATATGAATGCACTGGCTACGATGGCTCGTTAGTTCTGCGCACCGATCACAAAGATATGGAGTATGGATTCGTCGGTGATAATGCTGATGCCGATGAGCTATTTTTCAGGCTGTGCGTTCCGGATGTGGTTCTCGAACTGCTGGCAGATAACGAGCACCTTGCCCGTGAACTTGTCGCTAGGAATGGCGAGAATGAATGGTTACGAAAGAGAGCGGCAGAGCTGGAAGCAGAAATCACGAACATCGTAGATAGCTATGCTGAAACGGTTGCAGAATTACGCGCCAAGCTGGCTACGCCGGTGCGGTTGCCGAACAAGAACGATGCCGAGTTTTGGTTTGGCAGCACTTTCCAGGTGGCGAAGTTCGACCGTGCAGTTGAACGGGCTGTCATTACCGCTGGATTCAAGTTTGTGGGGGATGAGTAGGATGATTGAAGCATTCAAGGCAATCCGACGCCACAAGGCGGAAAAAGCAAAATATGAGGCCTGGGTTGAGAAATTCTCAGAGCAGATTCGCAAATGCACTGGCAACGACGATTGCGCTGTCGCCGCGGAGCTGGAGTCCTGGCCGTTCGAGGCTAACGACACGCTCTATAACTGGCGGTTAGAAGACCCAGTTGATGCGGCGTTAGAAGCTCTGAGCTATTACGGGGACTGAACCATGGCACAGACACTAACGACTGAACGCCAGCAGTTTGAAGAGTGGCTTAAATTCCACAGTGACGAAGAAGAGTGCACAAATCTTCTACAGCGAAATAGTGCCGGGACAAATTACCTTCATCCTCACGCTGATTTGGCTTGGATTGCATGGCAAGCATCGCGCGAACTCCTGGCTAACCGGGAGGCGCAGCCGGTAGCCTGGGAAATGCGCTACTGGAACAGCGGCCACAACATGTGGCACGACTGGGAGCGCATCACAGCAGAGCAACACGCAGAGATGAGCGCAGAGCACGCGGCGGACAACGATTACGAGTTCCGCGCGTTGTACGATGCGCCGCCAGCGCCAGCAGTTCCAGAGGAAATGACTGGCGGCATCGCGATGAGCAAGCACAAAGTCAAGAAGAGCAACTATGCCCAATGGGTGAAGGGCTGGAACGCCTGCCTCGCCGCAATGCTGGCAGCAGCGCCGGAGGGTGGGAATGGCTAAGACAGCGGCAGAACGTAAAGCGGCCCAGCGAGCGCGCCAGCGTAAAGGCGGGATCGTTATTCGTGAGTTGCAACTGGAGCCAGAAGAAGAACAGATGGCGCAGGAACTTTTAACAGGACTGCGCCCTGGCCGCGAACCTTACGACTTCAACGAAGTTGTGGGGCTGCTTATCCGGCGATGCCATGCTGAATATCAGCAGAAACTGAGCCACCAGCAGCAGCGATCTTGTAAAAAATGCGGCGATAAACTGCCGGTAAAAGAATGTCCATGCGTAGGCGATGCAGCTTGCTGGCTTACCCTGGGATGGCACGAAACGAAATTAACAGTGTGACATGTCACACTTGAATTAATACCCGTATGCGGCGGGTGAAACGTGTGGAGATAAAATATGAATACGATGTTTTTGTTGATGGCGGAATACGAAAGGTCCAGTATTCCACTATCGGAAATTGCTGAGCGTTATCTCGGACTGCGTCCGTCAACTGCTGAACAGAAGGCCGCAGAGGGTAAGCTGCCTATAGCGACATTTCGCGTAGGGAACACCCAAAAATCACCGCGAATGGTACACGTTGCTGACTTGGCCGAACTGATTGATCAACGAAGAAAAGAAGCCAAAGAAGAGTTGGAACGCTGCAAGTAATGCTGTGTGGGGCTTGCCCCACCAGCACCCCAATAGCACCCCCGATAAAAATAACTTGTTGATTCTTATAGATCATATGCAAGATGTACCATCGGATTAATTTTATGGCTAACGATAACGAGAACCCTATGAGCTACCGCGTCATCGCCCTCGATCTTGACGGCACCCTGCTGGACAACCAAAAACGCATCTTACCGCAATCGCTGGAAGCGCTGGCGCAGGCGCGCGCCGCCGGCATCCAGGTGGTGGTGGTCACCGGCCGCCACCACGTCGCTATCCATCCGTTCTACCAGGCGCTGCAGATAGATACCCCGGCCATCTGCTGCAACGGCACCTATCTGTATGATTTTCAGCAGAAGAAGGTGTTGGCGGCCGATCCGCTGGCGAAAGATCAGGCCAGGCAGGTGCTGCAAATGCTCAAACAGACCGACATTCACGGGCTGATGTACGTCGACGACGCCATGCTGTATCAGGAGCCGAGCGGCCACGTGATCCGCTCGCTGGCCTGGGCCGAAACCCTGCCGGCGGCGCAGCGCCCGACGCTGCTGCAGGTCGGCAGCCTGGCGCAGGCGGCCGACGACGCGCAGGCGATCTGGAAATTCGCCACCTCGCACGCCGATACCCTGGCGCTGCGCGAGTTTGCCGACACGGTGGAGAAAGAGCTGGGGCTCGCGTGCGAATGGTCCTGGCACGATCAGGTGGATATCGCCAAAGGCGGCAACAGCAAAGGCAAGCGCCTGCGCCAATGGGTGGAGTCGCAGGGGCTGAGCATGGATCAGGTGGTGGCGTTCGGCGACAACTACAACGACATCAGCATGCTGGAAGCGGTCGGGTTGGGCGTGGCGATGGGCAACGCCGATGATGCGATCAAGGAACGCGCCGATCTGGTGATCGCCGATAACCTGCAGCCGGGCATCGCCGAGGTGATCCGCACCCGCGTACTCTAGTTTTTTCGCCCTCCCGCCGGGAGGGCCTGTCTTAGCGGCTCTCGCGGCTGATAGACACGCTCTTCACCTGCGCGTACAGCCACTGCCCAGGGCGGATCGCCAGTTCATCGCGCGCCCAGGGCGTGATCAGCGCCCACAGCACGTGTTCCCCGACCGCCAGCTTCACTTCCACCTGCCCGTCCACCTCCAGACACTCGCTTACCTTGGCCGGCAACACGTTGCGAATGCTGCTGTTGACCGGTGGCTGCAGCACCAGCGAGACGTCGGCGGCGTTGATGCGAATGCGCAGCTGGGTGCCCAGTTCGGCGTCGATGCCGCTGACCCACAGCCTTTGATCGCCGAGCGCCAGCGCGGTCATGGCATAACGTTGATGATGCTCAATCACGCTGACGCGCAGCACGCTGCTCTGATCTTCACGCTGCAGCCACGGCCGCAGCGCACTGCTGGCCCAAACGGCTTCCAGCCCGCCGAACGCGCGCACCTCGCCGCGATCCAGCACCATCACCTGCTCGGCCAGGCGCAGGATCTCGTCCAGGCTATGACTGACATAGAGGATGGGGATGTTGACGTCCTGCGCCAACCGCTCCAGATACGGCAGTAGCTCGCGTTTGCGCGGCAGATCGAGCGAGGCCAGCGGCTCGTCCATCAGCAGCAGTTCCGGCGCGGTCAGCAGCGCGCGGCCGATCGCCACCCGCTGTTTTTCACCGCCGGAGAGCGTCAGCGGCAGCCGATTGAGCAGCGGCCCGATGCCCAGCAGTTCGACGATGGTGTTGAACTGCGCGCGCATGCCGGCCGCCATGCCGTATTGCAGGTTGCCGCGTACCCGATAGTGCGGGAACAGCCGCGCATCCTGAAACACGTAGCCGATACGGCGCTTTTCCGGCGGCAGGCAAAGGCCCGCGGCGGTATCCACCAGCGTGCGGCCATTGAGTGCGATGCGCCCCTGCTGCAGACGGGTCAGGCCGCCGATGGCGTTGATCAGGGAGGTTTTGCCCGCGCCGGACAGGCCGAAAATCGCGGTGATGCCCTGCGCCGGCAAATCGGCGCGGACGTTGAGATTAAGGTCGCCCAGTTGCTGCGAGAAATCCAGCTCCAGCATTTACACCCCCATCCGTTTGCGGCCCCAGCGGGCCAGCCATTCGGACACCATCAGCGAAGCCAGCGACAGCACGATGGCGATCGCGCACAGCCGCGCGGCGGCGGCTTCCGCTCCCGGCGTTTCGATCAGCGTATACATCGCCAGCGGAATGGTGCGGGTTTCACCGGGAATGTTGGAGACAAAGGTGATGGTGGCGCCGAACTCCCCCAGCGAGCGGGCGAAGGCCAGCACCACGCCGACAATGACGCCGGGCAGCGACAGCGGCAGCGTGATGGTGAAAAACACCCGCCACGGGTTGGCGCCCAGCGTGCGCGCCGCCTGCTCCAGCCGGGTATCCACCGCCTCCAGCGCCAGCCGGATGGCGCGCACCATCAGCGGAAACGCCACCACCGCCGATGCCAGCGCGGCGCCGCGCCAGCTAAAGCTGAAGCTGAAGCCGAACCAGTCGTACAGCCACTCGCCGATGACGCCGCGCCGCCCCATGGCGATCAGCAGCAAATAGCCGACCACCACCGGCGGCAGCACCAGCGGCAGGTGAATGACGCCGTCCAGCAGCGCCTTGCCGGGAAAGCGGCAACGCACCAACACCCAGGCCATCAGAATGCCGAACGGCAGGCTGCAGACCACCGCCAAACCGGAGACTTTCAGGCTCAGCTCAACCGCCTGCCACTCGTACTCACTCAGAATCATTTACGCGGGGTGAATCCATAATGTTCGAAAATAGCGGCCGCTTCCGGGCCCTTCAGATAGGTATAGAAAGCGCTGACCGTCGGATTTTGACGATCTTTCACCATCGCCATCGGATATTCAACCGGTTTGTGGCTGTCTTCCGGGAACACGCCCACCACTTTCACCTTGTCGCTGGCGACCGCGTCGGAGCCGTAGACGATGCCGAGCGGTGCTTCACCGCGCTCCACCAGCGCCATCGCGCTGCGCACGTTGTTGGCGCGCGCCAGTTTCGGTTCCAGCGCGCTCCAGGCGCCCAGATGTTCCAGCGCCTCTTTGGCGTAGATACCGGCCGGCACGTGATCCGGATCGCCCACCGCCAGGCGGCCGCCGCTGAGCAGCTTGGCCCAGTCGGTCTGCTTGTCGATGGCGATCTTGTCTTGCTTATCGCTCTTGGCGGCGATCAGCACCAGTTCGTTGCCCAGCAGCGTATAGCGGGTGTCTTTCACCATCTGCTGCTTGTCGATGGCGTAATCCATCCACTGTTGATCGGCGGAGATGAACAGATCGGCCGGGGCGCCCTGCTCAATTTGGCGCGCCAGCGTCGAGGACGACGCGAAGGAGGAAACCACCTGCACGTCCTTGCCTTTTTGATACTGGGTGGCGATGTCCTGCAGCGCGTTGGTCAACGACGCGGCGGCGAACACGGTGATCTTTTCCGCCGCCGAAGCCTGTGCCACCAGGCCCGATGCCAACACGATCCCGCCAACCCATTTGGTCCATTGCTGTTTCATTGTTTTTCTCCGCAAGTTAACGTGCATTATCACTCTTCGTTATATAAAAAATAATATAACGTTGCGCGAAAGCTTGTCATGCGGTTTATCGGCAAAGCGTGAGATAACTTGAGGAATGCCCGCCGGGCGATGCCGGCGGGTATCGAGATGGGGAACGGTCAGTGCTGGGTGCGGTTTTCTTTCGAACGGCCTACTTTGGAGAAGACGTTGAACACTTCGCCAAAACCGTAGATCAGGCCGAGGATCAGCGCCATGACCACCGGCACCATGACCACGGCAAACAACAGACTTTTCAATAATTCCAACATGATAGCCTCGCTTAACTGCCCATTGAGCGGCAAATGCCTTTAACCGCATATCGGGTTATTCTAACCCAAAAAAATCGCTAAAACCGGAGTTATTTTAGCCAGCGGGGCGAAATTGTGATCGGCCAAACGTGCCCTTTCCACCGGGCTCATGCCGGGGCGGGGTAATAGATCAGCGGCGGCGCATAGCCGGCGGGCGCCGCCAGCCGGGCTTCCACCCCGTACACCGCGCGAATGTGCTCCGGCGTCAGCGCCTGCCGCGGCGTGCCCGCCGCACAGATCCCGCCCTGCTGCAACAGCGCCACCCGATCGCAATAACAGGCCGCTAGATTCAGATCGTGCAGCGTCACCACCACGCTGAGTTTCAGCCGCCGCAGCAAGGCCATAAACTGCTGCTGATGGGCGATATCCAGATGGTTGGCGGGCTCATCCAGCAGCAGCCACGGCGTTTGCTGCGCCAGCGCGCGCGCCAGATGCACCCGCTGTTGTTCACCGCCGGACAGCCGCTGCCAATCGCGATCGGCCAGGTGGCTGATGCCCACTTGCTCCATCGCCTGCCCGGCGAGGCGGCGATCTTCGGGGCCGAAACCGCGCCAGCGGCCGACATGGGCCAGGCGCCCCAACAATACCGCCTCCTTCACCGGCAGCGCGAAGGCGCCGGGGGCGGATTGCTCGAGAAAGGCGATGCGCCTGGCGCGCTCCCGCCCGGAAAACGCGGTAATTTGGCGCCCTGCCAGCCAAACGCGGCCCCCGGCGGCGGGCTGCAACCCGGCCAGCAGCTTGAGCAACGTGGATTTACCGCTGCCGTTGACGCCGAGCACGCCGGTGATCTCACCGGGCAAGGCGCAGAAATCCAGATTTTCCAGCACCATGCGTTCGCCCGCTCGCCAGCTCACCGCCTCGGCGCACAGGCCGGATCGCGCTTTTTCAATCGTCATGCATTGACCTTCCGATACAGCAACAGCAGGAATACCGGCACCCCCAGCAGCGCCGTCAGCACGCCGACCGGCAGCTCGCGCGGGGCAAACAGCGTTCTGGCCAGCGTGTCCGCCGCCACGGCGAACAGCGCACCGCACAGCGCGCTGGCCGGCAACAGCCGCCGATGCCGCGAGCCGACCAGCCGCCGGGCGACGTGCGGCACCGTCAGCCCGATAAATCCCACCGCACCGCTGAACGCGACGATCGCCGCCGTCAGCGCGGTGGTCACCACATACAGCAGCAGCTTCAGCGGAGCCACCGCCACCCCCAGCGAAGCGGCGGTCACGCCGCCGAACGCCAGCGCGTCCAGCTCACCCGCCCGTAGCCAACACAGCAGCAGCGCCGCCGCCAGCGCCAGCCCGCACAGCCCGACCTGCGGCCAGCGCGCGTCGCTGAACGAGCCCAGCAGCCAGAACATCACGCCGCGCGTGGCGTTGGCATCCGCCTGCCAGAGGGTGATCAGCGAAGTCAACGCAGAAAGCAGCTGCGTCACCGCCACCCCGGCCAGGATAAACAGCGTGGACTCCCCCTGCAGCGAACGCCCGGCCAGCAGCATCACCAACGCAAACGCCCCCAGCGCGCCGATAAACGCGCCGCCGGACACCGACAGCAAGCCGCCGCCCAGCCCCAATACCAGCACCGTTACCGCCCCCACGCCGGCGCCGGAGGAGATGCCCAGCACCCAGGGATCGGCCAGCGGGTTACGGGTCAGCGACTGCAACACGGTGCCCGCCAGCGCCAATCCGGCGCCGGCCAGCGCAGCCAACAGCGCGCGCGGCATCCGCAGCGACCAGATGATGCGCTGATACACATCGGCGTCGGTCGCCGCACCGCCGCTGACGCCAAGCACGATGCGCCAGGCGTCGTGCCACGCGATCGGCGCGGGCCCCGACAGGGTGGCGCCCAGCAGGGCCAGCGGCAGCGCCGCCGCCAGCAACAGCAGCCAGCCGGCCTCACGGCCGGGCAGTAACCGCCGGATCATGCTATTTCCAGCCTGCGATCACATAGTCGTCCAACAGCTGCCACACCGTCCCCGCCTCGCTGAAACCGGCTTGTCTAAGCGCCGCGAGCTGGAAATCCACCGGCGTCGGCGGCGGCACCGGGCGGCCGGCGAACAGCGCTTCACGCTCGGCTTGATAAGCGGCCAGCGCCGGCGATTGCAGCGCGCCCGCAAACCAGCGATCCCAATCCTCAACGCCGTTGTCCCAGGCGCGCTGTTGGGTCTGCTCGTCATGCCGCTCCGCCAACGCTTTCAGCCGCGGCTGGCGCTGGTCATAGCGCTGATGATCGGCGTTCAGGAACACGCCGCCGTCGGCCAGCAGCCCGGCGACGTTGCGGTACAGCGCCAGCTGCTGCTCGGGCATCAGCCAGTGCAGCGCCGTGCTGGACACCGCCGCCTGCGGCGCGGGGCCGGACAGCGCGGAAAAACAGGCCGGATCCGCCAGATCGGCCTGCAGAATGCGGATCCGATCGCCGTAGGCCGCCAGCGCGCCGCGCGCCACCGCCAGCAGCAGCGGATCGAGATCGATGGCGGTCACCCTGGCCTGCGGAAAGCGCTGCAAAATGCGCAGGCTCAGTGAGCCCGGGCCACAGGCCAGATCCACCACGTGAAAATTCTGACCGGCGGCCAGCGCGAGCACGTCCAGCTGGGCGTTAAAACGCGCTTCCCGCTCGGCGATGTAGGCCGCCTGCTGGCGATCCCAGGAGTCCAGCAGCGAAGAGAATGAAACGGCAGTCATATCAAGGTTCCTTGTTGGAAAAAGTCGGCGCCTGCGGCGGCAAGGCCGCCAGGCCCCGAATCAAACGGCCCAACGCCGCCACGGTGCGGGCGGAAGGGTCCATGTCGTAACCGGGGAGGATCACGTAGCGCCGCTGACGCACGGCGCGCAGCGTCGCGGTCAGCGGGTGATGCTCCAGAAAGGCGATCTTGTCCGCCGCGCTGTCGCCGAGGCCGCCACGCGGCAGATCGCCAAGCACGATCGCATCCGGATCGCGGGCGGCGATGATTTCCCAGGACACCGTCGGCCACAGCTCGGGCCGATCGCCGAACAGGTTCTCGCTGCCGACGCTGCGGCTCAGCAAACCTGGCGCGCCGCAGCAGCCCGCCACATAGGGCGTTTGCGCGCCGGCATACCACCACAGCAGACGCAAATGCGGCAGCTGAGCACGCTGTGGTTCGAGCGCCCTCAGCTGCCCGCGCAGCCGTTCGACCAGCGCTTCACCGGCGCGGCTGACGTTGAAAATGCGCGCCAGCTCCCGCAGCTCGGTGAAAATGTCTTCAAACGTCAGCGCGGCGGCGATCGCGCTTTGCTGGCCGCTGCAGGCGCCGGGTGAGAGATAAGTGCCGATGCCCCATTCTGCCAGCCGCGCCCGATCGGGCGTTTCCGGGCTGTGCAGCCAGTAATAGCTGGCCGAATAGACAAAATCCGGCCGCATCAGCAGCAACGCTTCCGCCGTGGGCGGCGCCGGGCTGGTGGGCGCCTGCAGCGCATCGGCCGTCGGCGCGGGATCGCGCGCGCGGTCATACCCAACCACGCCGATCGCGCGGCCAGCCAGCCCCAGCGCCAGCAGGTTTTCCAACGCCGGGTTGGCGTAAACCAGCACCCGCTGCGGCGGCTGCGGGTAATCGTGCGTTACCCCGCAATTTTGCAGGCTGACGGCATCGGCGCGCAGCGGCGCGCCGCCGCCCAATCCCAGGGCGCACAACAGCAGAGCAAGCCAGCGTTTCACGCCGTCAGAACCTGACCGACACGAAGGTTTCATAACTGCGCGGCGGCGCGATCAGCGCCTGATCCGGGTAAGTGCGCTGGTAGGCGTACAGCTGGTTGGTGGCGTTGCGAATGCGAAAACCGACATCGACGATCGGCGTCAGCTGATAGTCCGCCGCCAGATCGAGCGTGGTATACGCGCGCATCTTGCGCCGGTTGGCGTCGTCGTTGTAACTGCTGCCGACGTAGCGCAGTGAAGAAGCCAGCCCCAGACGCTCCGTCGCCTGATAATGCACGCTGAGGTTGGCAGTCCAGTCCGGGATATAGGCCGGGCGATTGCCGTTGTAGCTGCGCAGCGGGCTGCCGCCGCGATAGTCGTCGTAGCGGGCGTGGGTGTAGGCGGCGTTGCCGGCCAGCTCCCAGCGTTCGTCGGGACGCAGCACCACGCCAAGCTCGATGCCGCGCGACGTCTGCCTGCCTACCGCGTTCAACGCATCCGGCCGCTGCGCGTCAGGCACAAACAGGTTGTCCTTGCGCAGTTCGTACAGCGCCAGCGTCGCCTCGCCTTTGTTACCCCAGAACTGCCCTTTGGCGCCGGCCTCCCACTGGCGCGCTCGCGTCAGCGGCAGATCGGTCTGCGTTGGGCTGAGGAAGAACAGATCGTTGCCCGGCTCCTGGCCGGTGGTGTAGTTGGCGTAGAGCGTGAGGTTATCGGTCAATGCATAGCTGGGGCCCAGGCTCCAGGTGCTGAAAACGTAGGTATGCGCGCGGCTCTCTTCCTGCGGCCCCTGGAAGCGCCAGTCCATGTTCATATGGTTGTAGCGCAACTGGCCCAGCAGCGCTAAACGCTCGGTCAGGCTGAAGCGATCCTCGAGAAAGGCGGCGTACTGGTTCTGGGTGACGTGGCGCACCGGCGCGCGTTGGCGGTCGGTTCCCTGGGCGAACGGCTCTCGGGGCGGCGCGCCAAGCGGAACGTCTTCCGAGCCGGGGAAGCCGTTGGAGTAATACTGAAAATGCCGCTTGCTCAGATCGAGGCCGACCAGCAACCGGTTATCGAAACCGGCGATGGCGCGATCGAACACCAGTGAACTGCGGTTGCCGATCAGATCGTCGTCGTGCGCCAGGGCGCCGAAGGAGTCGCGGTTGACGTCGCCGGATCGGGCCGCCGCCGCGACGCGAAAGCGTTCGACGTTGCGCCACTCGCGAAAGCCGCTGTAGTAATAGAATTGGTTATGCCACTCCACTTCGGGCGTCATAAACCAGTCCAGACTGGCCTGAAATGCGGTGGCGTTGCTCTGGATGCGGCTGTCGGTCAGGTTGTTGTAATTGATGTCGCGCAGCTCGCCGGCAATGCGCCCGTCCAGCAGCGGCGTGCCGTAGTAAGGGTTGTTGGTGCGGTTGAGCATGCGGTCCAGGCTCAGCGTCAACAGCGCATCGTCCGTCAGTTTAAACAGCAGCGAGCCGGAAACCCGCTTCTGCCGATCGCGTTCGTACTGCACGTTGCTGCCGCTGTCGTTGCCGCTGACGTCCAACCGGTACGCCACCGCATCGTCCACCAGCGTGCCGCCGGCCCCCAGATGCAGACGCTGGCTGCGGTAGCTGCCGAAGCCATAATCGAGCTCAAGCGGCTGGCGGCTGAAGGTCGGCCGCCGCGAGATCAGGTTGACGCTGCCGCCCGCGGCGCTCAGGCCGTTCAAGGCCGATCCCGGCCCGCGCAGTATCTCGATGCTGTCGTAATGCGCCGGATCGCCCAGCTGCAGCGTGCTGCCGGGCATCTCCACGCCGTTATACAGCCAGGCGATCGGCCGGAAACCGCGCGCGGAAAAGTTGTTGGACAGCGTCGGCGAAGCGACGCCGGACAGGCCAGTGGCGTGCTCGACGGCGGCGGCCAGCGAGCGATCGCCCCGCTGTTGGATCGCTCTTGCGCTGATGATATCGACGCTGCGCGGCGTCTCCCGAGCGGTCAGCCCAAGCTGCGAAGCGCTGCGGCTCACGGCGTTCAACGCATCGTAGCGCCCGGCGGGGGCCGCCGCCTCCACGGTGAGCTGTTCTTCGCATCCCGTGGCATTGCGGGCTTTATCGCAGTCGGCGGCGAAAGCCAACGGCGCCGTCAGTGCGCCGCCGACCCAGGCGGCGGCAAGGCATAACGATTTTCTGGGCGTGACAAGACGCCGGCGTGTCGTACTCATGTGAAGCATCCCTGTGGTGAAATAAAAACCGGCCGCAGCCAGCGTATAGCCTTATCGTTTTTCTGTTATGTTATATTATAACAACAAGGCAATGCCAGTCTTTATTGCCCCGCCCTCCAGCGCACTGCGCTTGGCGCTTTGCCGCCAAATCGGCGACAATAAGATTTTTGCCGCCGACAGGATGCGCTATGCAGGCCGAAATTCTTCTGACTCTCAAACTCCAGCAAAAGCTGTTCGCCGATCCGCGCCGCATCGCGCTGCTGAAACAGGTGCAGCACACCGGCTCCATCAGCCAGGGCGCCAAACTGGCGGGCATCAGCTACAAAAGCGCCTGGGACGCCATCAATGAGATGAACCAGTTGGCGGAACAAACGGTGGTGGAACGCGCCACCGGCGGTAAAGGCGGCGGCGGCGCACAGCTGACGCACTATGGCCAGCGGTTGATCCAGCTGTATGACCTGCTGGGCCAGGTGCAGCAAAAAGCTTTCGACGTGTTGCAGCAGGACGATCTGCCGCTCGACAGCCTGCTGGCGGCCATCTCGCGCTTCTCGCTGCAAACCAGCGCGCGCAATCAGTTTTTCGGCATCGTCATCGAACGCGATCATCAGCAGGTGCAGCAGCACCTGGCGATTTTGTTGAATGACGGCATCACTCGCCTGACGGCGGCCGTCACCCAGCAAAGTGCCGACCGGCTGCAGCTGACGCCGGGCAAAGAGGTGCTGGCGCTGATCAAGGCGCCCTGGGTGCGGTTAAGCGTCGATACTGCGGAGCATGCCGGCGCGGATAACGCGCTGGCGGGCGTGGTGGCCGGCATTCAGCCGGGCGCCGAACACAGCGAGGTGCTGGTGACGCTGGCGGGTAGCGAAACCCTGTGCGCCACCCTGACGACGGCGGAGCTGCAGCGCCTGCAGCTGAGCGTCGGCACCGCCGTACACGCCCTGTTCAACGCCGATCGCGTGATTGTCGCCACGTTGTGTTAAGCGCAACGTAACGTTGCGTTTTTGTTGATTGACATCCCCCTGCAATGCGCCTATTCCTAAGGCAAATAATTGCAAAAAAAGGAACAGGTGATGTCGTCGTTGCACATTTCGCAAGGTTCATTCCGCTTAAGCGATACCCGCACCCTGACGCTGGACGCGCTGGAAATCCAGGCCGGCGACAGCTGGGCCTTCGTCGGCGCCAACGGCAGCGGCAAATCCGCCCTGGCGCGCGCGCTGGCCGACGAACTGGTTCTGCTGAGCGGTGAGCGCCGCAGCGACTTTCAGCACGCGGTGCGCATCTCCTTCGAACAGCTGCAAAAAATGGTCAGCGACGAGTGGCAACGCAACAACACCGATCTACTCAGCGCGGACGAGGACGACACCGGCCGCACCGCGGCGGAAATCATTCAGGAAGAGGTGCAAGACGCCGCGCGCTGTGAGCGGCTGGCCGCGCAGTTCGGCATCACCGCCCTGCTGACGCGCCGCTTCAAATACCTCTCCACCGGCGAAACGCGCAAAACCCTGCTGTGCCGGGCGCTGATGCCCGAGCCTGACCTGCTGATCCTCGACGAACCCTTCGACGGGCTGGACGTGCACTCGCGCGCGCAGCTCGCCACGCTGCTGAGCGAGCTTTCCGCCCAGGGCCAGACCGTGGTGCTGGTGCTCAACCGGTTCGACGATATCCCGGATTTTGTCCGGCAGGTGGGCGTACTGGCGGACTGTACCCTGACCAACCGCGGGCCGCGCCGCCAGGTGATGGCGGACGCGCTGGTGGCGCAGCTGGCGCACAGCGAAAACCTCAGCGGGCTGGCGCTGCCGGAGGAGGAGGATCCAACGCAAAAGGTGGCGCTGCCGGCGGATCGGCCGCTGATCGTCCTGCGCGACGGCGTAGTCAGCTATAACGACCGGCCGATCCTCAATCATCTCGACTGGCAGGTTAACCCCGGTGAACATTGGCAGATCGTCGGCCCGAACGGCGCCGGCAAATCCACGCTGCTCAGCTTGATCACCGGCGATCACCCGCAGGGCTACAGTAACGATCTGACGCTGTTCGGCCGCCGCCGCGGCAGCGGGGAAACCATTTGGGAGATCAAGCGCCATATCGGCTACGTCAGCAGCAGCCTGCATCTGGATTATCGCGTCAACACCAGCGTGCGCAACGTGGTGCTGTCGGGGTTCTTCGATTCGATCGGCATTTATCAGGCGGTTTCGGATCGTCAGCGGCAGCTGACCGAGCAATGGCTGGCGCTGCTCGGGCTCGACGGCGCGCGCGGCGACGCCCCGTTCCACAGCCTTTCCTGGGGCCAACAGCGGCTGGCACTGATCGCCCGCGCGCTGGTGAAACACCCGGCGCTGCTGATCCTCGACGAGCCGCTGCAAGGGTTGGATCCGCTCAATCGCCAGCTGGTGCGCCGCTTCATCGACGTGCTGATCGGCCAGGGCGCCACCCAGCTGCTGTTCGTCTCGCACCATGCCGAAGATGCGCCGCAGTGCATCACACACCGCCTCAGCTTCGTGCCCGACGGCGAGGGCGGCTACGGCTACCAACAGCAACGGCTGGAGGCGGCTTCCGCCTGAAGCGCGGCGTAAACATATCCGGCAACACTTCACCGTAGCACATCACATTTGGCCTTTTATCATAGAAAGAAAGAAGGCCATTTTCTGGAGACGCCATGTCCGCTGCGTTGATTATCATCGACCTGATCGAGGATCTGATCGGGCCCAAAGGGCGCGCCAACCACTGCCGCGAACAGGTGACGGCAAGCCACCTGCTCGCCAACATCAATGCCGCCGCGGCCTACGCCCGGGTGCGAAAAATCCCGGTGATTTGGGTGCGGACGGGATTTGCCGACGATTATCATGACATCCCGCTCCACTCGCCGCTGTTCAACCATTTGAAACAGATAGGCGCGCTGCGGCTAAACGGCCCGGGCTGCCGCTGGGCGCCCGATCTGCATCAGGAGGAGACCGATCTGCAGTTTGATAAAACGGCGGTGAGCGCCTTCTCCGGTAACAATTTGTTAGCCTGGCTGCGGCAACATCGGTGCCATCATCTGCTGCTGGCGGGCGTCAGCACGTCGCTCGCCATCGAGAGCACCGCGCGTCAGGCGCACGACGCCGGCTTCCAGGTGACCGTGCTGCACGATCTGTGCGCAGCCCCCACGCAGGAGCTCCACCAGCAGAGCCTGGACACCCTGCAAAACCTGGCGGAAATCGCCCGTTCGCAGGCCTGGATGCAAGGCTGACCTCAATACCGCCGATCGTGTGGGCCGGCACCCTGCACGGATGCGTCACTGCCCCGACCTTTAGCGTCATCTTGGTGTGCTACTATCCGCTCTAGCGCTCAATTTCGCCATCATCGCACGCCGCATAGGCGCTGAGCGCCGTGTACATATTTTAAAGGGACATATCATGTGGGGCGTACTGGCTGCTTCGTTATTTTTCTTACCGTTTAACCGGCTGATAGCCTGGGTTATCCTGGCCGCCTCGGCGGGAATGGGGCTTTATCATGGGGTGTTGACGCCGCTCAGCCTGGGTTGCCTGTTGGCCATCGTGGCGCTGGCGGGGCTGCGTCACCATTTTCGCGAGCGGCGTAGTCTGGCGATCGCGTTCGAAGGGTTGGTGGTCGCCGGCTGCATCGCGCTGTTCTTGCACCTGGTGCCGGGCATCCACAATCAGCTGATGATCGACGGTGAAAAAGCCGGCCCGCTCAGCGCGCCGTTCACCATGTATTACAACTTCGACAAGGCGATGGTGCCCTTCCTGCTGTTCGCCTGCTTGCCCACGCTGTTTTCCGCTGAACGCGGCGGCAACGTCGGCAAAGCGGGCTGGATTGCGCTGCTGCTGGCCGTGCCGGCGCTGTTGCTGCTGGCCGTGGCGCTGGGTGGCTTAAAAATCGAGCTGCATGCGCCCGCCTGGATCCTGCCTTTCGTGATGGCGAACCTGTTCTTCGTCTGTATGGCCGAAGAAGCGCTGTTTCGCGGCTACCTGCAGCAGCGCCTCAGCCAGTGGCTGGGCGCCTGGCCGGCGCTGATCGTCGCTTCTCTGGTGTTCGGCGCCGCGCATTTGGCCGGCGGCATGCTGATGGTGATCTTCGCGACGCTGGCCGGGGTGATCTACGGCCTGGCGTGGATGTGGAGCGGCCGCCTGTGGGTGCCGATTCTGTTCCATTTCGGGCTTAATCTGACCCATCTGCTGTTCTTTACCTACCCGCTGTATCAGCATCCTTAACGGCTGACGCCGGCAGAGAGCCCTTCTCTGCCGGCAGGTCGGGTGAAAACGCTATCACCGGTAGCGCACCGCAATGCCCTCAATCACGTTGCCACCGGCTTTTCTCCGCCCATCAGGCGCTTTTCATTACAGTGTAAGCGATTCCATTTTTCGCGTTAGATCACCTTTTTAGCGCCGCGGGCGTGCTATCTTTTTGCGCAATGACCTCTCCCTGTTCAGCAAAGGGCGTATTAAGACGGTAATTGGAAGCGATTACACCCTCGTCGACGCCAAGAAAGGAACCGTATGACAGAATTTAACCCTATCGATCATCCGCACCGCCGCTACAACCCGCTGAGCGGCCAATGGGTGCTGGTCTCACCGCACCGCGCCAAGCGCCCCTGGCAGGGCCAGCAGGAGACCGTCCCGACGGAAACGCTGCCGGCGCACGATCCCGACTGTTTCCTGTGCCCGGGAAACGCGCGCATCACCGGCGATCGCAATCCGGATTATCGCGGCACCTACGTCTTCACCAATGATTTCGCCGCGCTGCTGAGCGATACGCCGCCGGCGCCCGACAGCCAGGATCCGCTGATGCGCAGCCAGAGCGCGCGCGGCGTCAGCCGGGTGATCTGCTTCTCTCCCGATCACAGCAAGACCCTGCCCGAACTGACGCTGCCGGCGCTGGAGCAGGTGATCGCCGCCTGGCAGGCGCAAACCGATGAGCTGGGCAAGCACTATCCCTGGGTACAGCTGTTCGAAAACAAAGGCGCGGCGATGGGCTGCTCCAACCCGCACCCGCACGGGCAGGTCTGGGCCAACAGTTTTTTGCCGAACGAGGCCGAACGCGAAGATCGCCTGCAGCACGCGTATTTTCGGGAACACGCCTCCCCGCTGCTGCTGGACTATGCGCAGCGCGAGCTGGCCGCCGGCGAACGCATCGTGGTAAACACCGAACACTGGCTGGCGGTGGTGCCCTACTGGGCCGCCTGGCCGTTTGAAACGCTGCTGCTGCCGAAAGCGGCGGTGCAGCGCATTACCGATCTCAGCGCGGCGCAAAGCCAGGATCTGGCGCTGGCGCTGAAGAAGCTGACCAGCCGCTACGACAACCTGTTCCAGTGCTCCTTCCCCTATTCGATGGGATGGCACGGCGCGCCGTTCAACGGTGCCGACAACCGACACTGGCAGCTGCACGCCCATTTCTATCCGCCGCTGCTGCGTTCAGCCAGCGTGCGCAAATTTATGGTCGGTTACGAGATGCTGGCGGAAGCCCAGCGCGATCTGACCGCCGAACAGGCCGCAGAGCGTCTGCGCGCCGTCAGCGATATTCATTACCGTGAAGCCGGAGCCCAAGCATGAGCCTGAAACCGCTTACCCATTCTCTGTTTACCGAACACTTTGGCTACGCGCCGGCGTTGACCATCCAGGCGCCGGGGCGGGTGAACCTGATCGGCGAACATACCGATTACAACGACGGCTTCGTGCTGCCCTGCGCTATCGATTACCAAACCGTCATCGCCTGCGCCAAGCGCGACGACCGCCAGATCCGCGTGCTGGCCGCCGATTATCAGCATCAGCAGGATCAATTCTCGCTCGACGATCCGATCGTCAGCCACCCCGATCAGCGCTGGTCGGACTATGTGCGCGGCGTGGTGAAGCACCTTCAGCGCCGCAACGCCGACTTCGGCGGCGCGGATCTGGTGATCGCCGGCAATGTGCCGCAGGGCGCGGGGCTCAGCTCCTCCGCCGCGCTGGAAGTGGCGGTGGGCCAGGCGCTGCAGGCGCTCTATCAGCTGCCGCTGGACGGCGTAGCGCTGGCGCTGAACGGCCAGGAAGCGGAGAACCAGTTCGTCGGCTGCAACTGCGGCATCATGGACCAGTTGATCTCCGCGCTCGGCCGGCGCGACAGCGCGCTGCTGATCGACTGCCGATCGCTGGAGACCCGTGCGGTGCCGATGCCGGACAACGTCGCGGTGGTGATCGTCAACTCCAATGTGCAACGCGGGCTGGTGGATAGCGAATACAACACCCGCCGCAAACAGTGCGAGGAAGCGGCGCGGTTCTTCGGCGTCAAGGCGCTGCGCGACGTCAGCCCCGAACAGTTTGAGACGCGTCAACACCAGCTCGATCCGTTAGTGGCCAAACGCGCGCGCCATGTGATCAGCGAGAACGCCCGCACGCTGGCGGCGGCCGACGCGCTGGCGGCCGGCGATCTGCAACGCATGGGCCGGCTGATGGCGGAGTCCCACGCCTCGATGCGCGACGACTTTGAAATCACCGTGCCGCCGATCGATAAGCTGGTCGAAATCGTCAAAGCGGCGATCGGCCCGCGCGGCGGCGTGCGCATGACCGGCGGCGGCTTTGGCGGCTGTGTCGTCGCGCTGATGCCGCAGGATCTCGTGGAGACGGTGCGTGCCGCCGTGGCGCACGAGTATCCGCGGCAAACCGGCGGATTGCAGGAAACGTTCTATGTCTGCCAGGCTTCGCAAGGCGCCGGCCTATGCTGACCGCAACCTCGGCAGTCGCCCCCGATGGGCAACCTTATCAGCTGACGCAGCTGCAAAACGCCGGCGGCATGACGGTGACGCTGATGGATTTCGGCGCCACCTGGCTGTCCGCCGTCTTGCCGCTCAAATCCGGCGAAAGGCGCGAGTTGCTGCTTGGCTGCCGTAGCCCGGCGGACTACCCGCTTCAAGACGCCTATCTGGGCGCCACCGTCGGCCGTTACGCCAACCGCATCGCCAACGCCAGTCTGCTCATCGACGGGAAACCCCATGCGCTGGCCGCCAATCAGGGCGCCCACCAGCTGCACGGCGGCCCCGACGGTTTTCATGCCCGCCGCTGGCGCCGGGTACAGCATAATGCGCAACAGGTCTGCTATGCGCTGCACTCGGCGGAGGGCGATCAGGGCTTTCCCGGCAATCTCGACGTGCAGGTTTGTTACCGCCTGACTCATGACAATCGTCTGGAAATCAGCTATCTGGCGCAGGTCGATCGCCCCTGCCCGGTCAACCTGACCAACCACGCCTATTTCAACCTGGACGGCGCCAGCACCGACGCCCGCGCCCAGCGGCTGCAGCTGTTCGCCGATCGCTATCTGCCCGTCGACGCCGAGGGCATTCCCTGCGCCGACCTGACGCCGGTGGCCGGCAGCGGCATGGATTTTCGCCAGCCGAAAACGCTGCTGCAGGATTTCCTGCGCGACAGCGACCAGCAGCGGGTAAAAGGCTACGATCACGCATTCCTGCTGCATCGTACCTGTGGAGCGCTGGAGAGCCCGGCGGCCCATTTGTGGTCCGCCGACGGGCAAGTGCAAATGAGCGTGTTCACCGACGCGCCGGCGCTGCAACTCTACAGCGGCAATTACCTGGCCGGCACGCCGGCGCGCGATGGCGGCAGCTACGCCGACCATGCCGGCGTGGCGCTGGAGAGCGAGTTTTTGCCGGACAGCCCGCACCATCCCGAGTGGCCGCAGCCGGACTGCTGGCTGCAGCCGGGGAGCCGCTATCGCAGCGCCACGCATTATCAGTTTTATCCTATCTGACCCGCCACGCCCCTCGCCGTGCGGCCGGGGGCAATTTGTTATAAATGCTTACCTTTTAGCGCTATCCCCCCACCGGCGCCCGCCTTCCCTTATTCCAAAGCGCGCACTACACTCAGGCTACCGTGATAAGCACAACGCCTTGTGCAACGTCACCTTTTTCGGCCGATGGCGGCCAATCAATAGCTGAAGGAACACCTATGCGTCTGATTACTGCACTTCCATTGCTGGCGGGCTTAATGCTGAGCACCAATCTGATGGCGGCCGACGCGACGACGGCGACGAAAACGCCTTCGCCGGCGCAGGCGGCTCAACAGAAACGCATGACCGACTGCAACCAGCAGGCATCCACCAAATCGCTGAAAGGCGCCGATCGTTCCACCTTCATGAGCACCTGTCTGAAATCCGAAGGCTCCGCCGCGACGGGCAAAACCCTGACGCCGCAGCAGCAGAAAATGAAGAACTGCAACGCCGACGCCAAGACCAAGGATCTGAAGGGCGACGCGCGTAAAACCTTCATGAGCAACTGCCTGAAAAAATCGGCCTGATTTTCCCCACGCCACGGCGCGCCCGAAGCGATTTTGGCGCGCCGTTTCCCCCCTCGCAGCGCCAGCCTGAACGATTCAGCTTTTTCCTTTCGCCAGCCCTTACTTTGCGGCAAGAAATTGGCTATGGTTAGACACTATCGATTGCCGAGCCCCGGCCCGCGGCAATATAATGATTTTCGTTATCATTGAAATGTCAGATTATTAAGGAGTTAAGCTATGGCTGTAACTAAGCTGGTTCTGGTGCGTCACGGCGAAAGCCAGTGGAACCAAGAAAACCGCTTCACCGGTTGGTACGATGTTGATCTGTCCGACAAGGGCCGCACCGAAGCGAAAGCAGCAGGCAAGCTGTTGAAAGAGGAAGGTTTCACTTTCGACTTCGCTTACACCTCCGTACTGAAGCGCGCGATCCACACCCTGTGGAACATCCTCGACGAGCTGGATCAGGCCTGGTTGCCGACCGAAAAATCCTGGAAGCTGAACGAACGTCACTACGGCGCGCTGCAGGGTCTGAACAAAGCGGAAACCGCTGAAAAATACGGCGACGAGCAGGTGAAACAATGGCGTCGCGGCTTCGCGGTGACCCCACCTGAGCTGACCAAAGAAGACGAACGTTACCCTGGCCACGATCCGCGCTACGCTTCGCTGACCGAGCAAGAGCTGCCGCTGACCGAAAGCCTGGCGCTGACCATCGATCGCGTTATTCCTTACTGGGACGAAGAGATCCTGCCACGCATCAAGAGCGGCGAGCGCGTGATCGTTGCGGCGCACGGCAACTCGCTGCGCGCGCTGGTGAAATACCTGGATAACCTGAGCGAAGACGAAATCCTCGAGCTGAACATCCCAACCGGCGTGCCGTTGGTGTATGAGTTCGACGAGAATTTCAAGCCAATCAAACGTTACTACCTGGGTAACGCCGACGAGATCGCTGCAAAAGCGGCCGCCGTGGCAAACCAGGGTAAAGCGAAGTAATTTCGCCCGTTAGTAAAAGACCACCTCCTGAGGAGGTGGCTTTACACGACGCCCCCTAAAAGGGGGCCATTTTCGAGTTAATCCTGCAACAGCTCCATCTGCTGTTCGATCTCTTGGTCCTTCTTATCCT